>JANYEN010000084.1 GCA_025363115.1 Alphaproteobacteria bacterium
GCGGAGATAGAGATAAATCTAAACGTTCAATTATGGGAAATATTGCGGGACGTTTAGCCGATGTTGTAATTGTTACCGATGATAATCCTCGCAATGAAAATCCAGTAATTATTAGAAGCGAAATTATAGGAAATAATAAAATACATTTTAGCTATCAAGAAGTGGCTAGAAAAGCGTTTAATAATAATTTATTTAATATATAATAGTTACAATTTAAGCTGATATTTTTATTGTTAACTTTATTCATTAATTTAAAAATGCATAAATACTGCTGAATCAAAAAATCTTTTTTTAAAAAAAATATAGTTAATATAGCAAAAAAATATATTATTTGAAGTTAAAAATTGATTGACTTTGAGTTTTAGATAATTTATAAATATCAATAAAAGTCTAGGTTTTTACAATTAAAATCTAACTCTACCCCGATCAGGTTGTGAAGTCGTTACTTTTGTTTCTGTATTTGCAGAATCTAAATTGCGAGTACGGGTAAGGCTGATGCGATAATCTTCGCTTCTATCTCTGGGTCTAAAACAATTAACTATCGATTGCCAGCAAGACCGATCTTGTGGTTGCCGTAAGTTTTGTCCAGTCTCAGTAAATAAACGATCATCAACAAATTTTCTCATTTCATCTCTAGCACTTTCATATTGAGCGGGAGTTTTAAAATTAGAAAAAAGTCGAAGATCGTTAAAGGTTTTATTATATTCTGTAAAAAAATTAGGATCTGTTTTACCTATTTCATTAACTATTTTTCTTCTTATGACCTCGTTAAAAACTTGCTTATTTTGCACATCTGGTCTATTTTTAAGCGATTCATATTTTAAAGCTAAATTATACCATGGCGCATCAATAGTGGGATTCTGACCTTTTAAACTAAAAGATACAAAAGCTAGCATATCTTTTTTAGATAACTTTTCAAAGTCTTCAAAAATATTACTTTGTTCAATTATTTCTTGATATTGGGCTGCCAAATCTTTAAATCCATGAGGTGGCTCGTTAAATCCTTTAAAAAGCTTTAATTCATTGTTTTTTTGATAATTTTTATCATTTAAATAACTTGCTATATCTGCCTGCTTTTCTATAATATACATACAGTTTTTGCCATTAACACGATCATAAATTATAAGAGGAAGATTATACTTAGTCGACATTTCTATCATATCTTCTGTTTCTTCTTTAGTAAGTTGTCTATTTTGCTTATTAGCTAAAGCTGGTATACTAATCATCAAAGCACTTGTAGGGTTTAAATTGCTCTCTTTTTGAGTTATGGCTTCTGTCATTCTCTGTTGGCTTTTATATATTATATTTTTATACAATAAATTAAAACTTGGTGGCAAGATTTGCCCTGTTTCTTCATCATATACTGCATAATTTCTAAAGAATTTAGTTTGATCAAAAGCATGTATGTTTTTTCCTGGGATGCCATTTTCATATACAATTTCTGGCACTAAAGAACCACTTTTATAAGCCATAAAATCGGCATGTTGTAAACTAGCTATTCTGGGGTCAATTACTAAACCTGTTGCCATTCCTTTGTCTTCTTGAAAGAAAGAGGTAACGGCCTTACCTTCGCCAAGTGACACTAAGGTAGCACTACATCCAATAGACCCTGGCGTATGGTCTTTTTCGGGAAATCTTTCAAGGTATCCTTTAATTGCATTAGTTGAATGCATTGAAACTAAGGCAAATTCGGTGTTATCGTATTTATTCATTTTGCCACATTTATTATGATATTTTATTATATCCAATATAAATTGTTTTTCAAGTATTCATTTATAATAAAAATTCTGACAAATTATTAATAATAAAATCTGGTATATGTTTTGAACCTTGAGCAGTTTTATCTTTACCTGTTAAAACAAGAGTCGATTTAATTCCAAAATTATTAGCACCGGCAATATCGTTATTAAGCGAATCTCCAATAGCCAATATATCACTTTTTTGGCAACCAAGCTTGTTAATTGCATATTCATACATTTGGCTATAAGGCTTACCAAACCAAATAACTTTTCCTCCCATATCTTGATATTTTTTAGCCACAAAACCTGCACATTTTATTTCTACTCCATTTTGGATTACCGACAAATCAGGATTTGGACAATATGCGATAAGATTTTTCTGTTTCAATTGCAATAACCAATTATCAATATTTTCATCGTTTAAATTGCGATAAGGTCCTATAATAAAAATAAAATCAGCATTATTAGGTTCCTCGGTTCTTATTGTTTCTATCTCGGTCATCATAGGCGTATCTTTATCTTCACCAAAATAAAAGCATTTGCTATTTTTTGCAAAATCCTTAGAAGCAGTTTTAACAAAAACTTCTCCCGAAGTAATTAAATCGTAATAACAATTATTGCTTAAATTAAATTTTTCTAATAAAAAATTTTGAACCGCTTCACTTCGGCGTGGTGCATTTGAAAATAAAACTACCTTTATATTATTAGTTTTACAAAAATTTAAAAAATCTAACACACCAACAAAGAGTTCTTTTCCATCATGAATTACACCCCATATATCGCATAAAATTACTTTAGGGTTTATTGTTTGCAATAAGTTCATATACCTTGCGCTGACCATAATTGATAATAAAATTTTTCTCTAGCGAGTAAATCGTCATGAGATCCGCTTTCAACAATTTTGCCATCATTTATAACATGAATTTGATCACAATGAATAATCGTTGAAAGCCTATGAGCAATAATAATTGTAGTTTTGCCTTTGACTAATTTTTCCAAAGCTTGTTTTACCTCTCTTTCACTAGTATTATCAAGAGAAGAAGTAGCCTCGTCTAAAATTAAAATAGGAGCATTTTTAAGCATAGCACGAACTATTGAGATCAATTGTTTTTGACCTCCAGACAAAGCTCCAGATTGTTTAACTGGGGTATCAAGCCCCAAATGAGTTTTATATATAAATTCTGCTCCTGCTTCATTAATAGCTTGCATCAATTTTTCGTTAGTAATGTTTTCTAGACCATATAAAATATTATTTTTAATACTATCTTCAAAAATGAACGATTCTTGCCCTACATATGCTATATTTTTTCTTAAATAATCAATTTGAATATCTTTAACATTACATCCATTAATTTCTACGCTTCCTGCCGAAACATCATAAAATCTAAGCAACAAGCTAACAATTGTAGATTTTCCTCCCCCAGAAGAGCCTACAATAGCCACTTGAGAACTTGATTTAATTGATAAATTAAAATTTTTAATAATTACTTGGTCAATAGCAGAATTATCGGAATAAGAAAAATCTACATTTTTGAAATCAATTATTGCATTTTCAAAAGATGGAGTTTTTTGCCATGAATGATTACTTTCTATGTTAATCTTAGAATCTAAAGTATTATAAATTTTATCAAGAGCCACAATAGCATTTTGCAATAATAAGTTAGTGCCCCCAAGTCCCCGAGCTGGGCGAGACGCCATTATTAAAGCCGCCATAAAAGAAAAAAAAGACCCTGCTGTCATTTTACCGTTTATTACTTCTAATCCACCATATGCTAAAGTTATAATAATAGCGCAAGAAGCACACATTTCCATCAATGGAGAGCTAAGAGCACTTTTTTTTACCGCTTTAAAGGATAATTTAGCAATGAAATCGGTTATTTTATTAAAAGTTTTTATTTCTGCTTTTTCACCGTTATAAGCTTTAATAATTCTGATTCCTGTAAAATTATCATTTAAATGGGAGACCAAACTATCGTTTTCAACTTTAGTTAATGAAGCGAATCTTCGTAATTTGCGTGATATTTTAGCAATCGGCATTAGAACTAAAGGCAACCCAATAAATGAAAATATTGCCAAAATCCAGCTTTGATAGAACATTATTCCAACCAAGCATATTACCGTAAAAACATCCCTACCAATGTTTAATATAATCATTGACAAGGCTTTTCTAACATTTTCAATATCTGTAATAAAATGGCTTAATATACTTCCCATCGAATTTTTATCAAAATGGCTAATATCAAAATGAATAACCTTATTAAACAATGCCTGTTGCAAGTTAGATACCACTTTAGTTTCAATTAATGTGAGACAAATTTGTTGCCAATATGAGCAAAAAGTTTTTGCTACAAAACTTGCCAAAATAACACCACAAAGCGTCCATAATTTTACTACGTCTTTATTTACAAAAACTTTATCTACCACTGGCTGAGCTAAATAAGCACTGGCAGAGCCCGCAATTGCTCCTCCAATCATCAAAACTATTGCAAGACTTATAAGTTTTAAATGAGGAGATATAAATTCTTTGAAGAATCTTATTAAGATATATTTTCCGCTCATGGTACTTTATTTATGACTAGCAAGATTGGAAATTATAAAAACATATTAAATTAATAATTGCAAGAAGTAATTTATAAATTGAAACCATCGCCATCATACAACTAATTTTCTTATAAACCAACATATTAACACCTAATCTAGCATTCTTTTTATTTGTTATAAAACTTGTTTTTACCAAACGTGCCAAATAATACCTCCAAACAGAGTTGTAATTTTCGACCAACGCAACACCCACAATCGTTGTTGCAGAAATAGGCAAAATAGCTGTCACAACAAAAGAGGGACTTGGGTTGTTTTGATACCGTGATAGCCATAATATTGATATTTTAGATTACGATAAAGCGTTTGATTTATTAGGAAAAACTGCAATATCGACAATTATAAAAGAATTAACAAAGAGGATATTATCCTAATAGATTATGCAAAGATCATTAAAAAAGTTGTTTGAAGCTTTATTTGAATAAAAATGTTATAGGTTCTTGTGGTAAGGTGTTTTTTGAGATATAAGATTTTCTAAATATCAAATCATTGATAACGGTATAGTCATACATTACACTGGGATGACTTAAATAGTTTATGAAAGAAAATAATATTTTTATAGGGTAGTTAGTAATAGCCAAAATTTTCTTGATTTCTTTTTACATAATGGTAGATAGCAGCATCAATTTATTGGAAGTGAAATGTTTTACTGAAACGGCTAATTTTGATGTTGCGAATTTTTTGGCATATTGCAATTTTTTAGTTGAAAAGCCATATAGGTTAAATAATGATTACCTAATCTTCAAATATATAACATTGAAATTGCTAATTGGTATCGAAAAGGCAAAATAAAATATCCACTATTTATTTCAAAAATAGAACTGATTAAGGCTTTGCACAATGTGTTAAATACACATACAAGAGCAACAGATTTAAAGAAAAGACTTTCTGCCTTATGTGAAGAACACAAATGGAGAAGATTTGTAAAAGAAAATAAGTAAGTCAATACCAAATAAATGTAAAAATTATTGCTATTAAATAAATATATGGTATATTTTTTTGTAAAAAGTATGGCAAGCTTAAAATAATAAATATATAAAACTATGGATAATAAAGGCTCAAATATTATACCTCCGCCTCCTTTACCATCTGCGTTCTCTCTTGCAAATTCCAAATCTTTAGTGATTAATTCTCAACCAATTGACATGCTTGCACAAATAAGATTGTTTAATCAGAAGAAATTAAAAGCATCAGACAACAAAGAAAGTATCGAAATAAATAAGGCAAAGGAAAGGGGCGAAGATATAGATCGTGATAATCAAAGTCAAACATCAGAAACTAAGCCTATAATCCCCGATACAATAATTCCAATTTCTGATAGTTTTGATAGCAAAAAACAATTACCTTTAGCTAACCAAGCTAATATTGCTGATTTGCCATCTATTGAACTTACTCCCACTCAAGATGCAATATTAAACAAATATATTGAACAACAGCAATTTGCTTATAAATTAAATCAAATTTTGAACAAAGAAAAAATATTGCAGGATATACAAAGTAAACTCACACAATTAGTTAAGGCTACACACATTGAAAGTGATATTATGCCACTAGCCGAACAAAAAAACATAGCTAGTGCTGTAGAAATTATTTTTGCAAATTTATCGGCATTAGGATTATTAGACGATGAAAAAGCCTCTAAAATAAAAAAAATAAATCAGCCTATGATAGATGCGGTATTGCAAATTTTATGTAGCGAAACTAAAAATGTTAACCATCAAATAAATATATTGCAATCCTTTGGAATTGCTTTAAGTGATCAAGTAAATATCAAATTTGGTTTGAAAGATGCCGATCAAGCACAATCTAAAATTGCTGAAAATGGAGAAATAAAAAAAAATACTAATATAAGAGCAGGATATGCCAATACTTCAGTAATAGACCCTTCAAAAATTATAAAAGCACCAAAAAATCCCGAAGAAGAAAGAGAAGAAAGAATTAAAGAAATGCAATTTCTTTTATTAAATAAAAAGAACTCTTTCAACGAAAACATTGACAATAGAGAATCAAAAAAATTTAATGACTCTAATATATCTCTTGGTACAGAAAATAATTCAAATTTTTCAGATGCAAGAAAAAAATTTCAAGATTTGGCACGAATAAATCCCCGATTTAAACCACTAGATTTTGCCAATATAAGCGCCAGTAGATTTATACGAAGAACATCTAATAATTCCCAAGATTCTTTTAGTCGTGGTTAAATACTATGCATAGTTTATAAATGGTGCATTTGGCGGGATTTGAACCCGCAACCTTTGCCTTCGGAGGGCAATACTCTATCCAATTGAGCTACAAATGCTGAGCAATAAAAATGAATTTTTTTTAAGGTAATAGTCAATATTTTTTTATTCTTGCGTTTTTAAATTAAAGAGAAAATACAATTTTAAAAATTAAATATTATTAATAAATGTCAAATTATTCTCAAAG
>JANYEN010000013.1 GCA_025363115.1 Alphaproteobacteria bacterium
TAAATTGGGTGAATCTTGTTTTAGAGCAAGAAGAGTTAGAGGTAAGAAAGGTAGCTGGTAAAACACCTGCCTTTGGAATTAAAAAAGAAGCAAAACAAGGTGTTTGTTCAAGTGGTAATTGCTTAAAAGCTGGGTTAATGCGGATAATTCAAGGCAAAATACTGCAGAAAAGTGCAATAAATAACTATGGTTAAAGACTTAAATAAACTAATTATGGCTACAGGCAATTACCAAGTTTTTCATTCTCATAACAAATTTGCTTATTGTTAAAATATATTATTTTTAGGTGTTCAGTTGGAATTTTCTTGCATTTAACTTTGGCTAGATAAAAAATAAAAGTATAAGTTAATTTTATTAAACATGTCGTTAGTGTCGGATACAAAAAAATATTGGATAGAAAATAATGCTTTTAAGCCTATTGAAATTCCCGTTGTGCTGGGCAATAAAGATGTGATGGAAAATAAAAAATATTCTATTTATATTCATAATGACTTAAATGAAAAAGTAGTCGCTACCTATTATTCTGCCAATGAAGATGCAATTGATGAAGCTATTAAAATTGCAAATTTAGATAGCACTTGGAGTGATTTTAGCGACCAAGAGCGGATTGAAATAATAAAAAAATTACCTGCCGAAATGCAAAAAAACTATCAAAAATTGGTGGGTTCAGTTATGGCAAATACTGGTAAATTATCGTATTTGGTAGAAGGAGAAATAAGAAAAATTAACGAATTTGTAGATTTTTACATAGAAAGTTATCTTAAATTAAAGCAACAAGCAGAAAACGAAATAGAAATAAAAGCGAAGGGTGTGGGATTAGTTATTTCTCCATGGAATTATCCTATTTCATTGCCTGGGGGTAGTATTTTAGCGTCTTTAATTTGTGGTAATAATGTTATTTTTAAGCCTTCTAATCTTTCGGTTTTAGGTAGTTATGCTTTTGCGGAATGTTTTTGGGCGATAGGCGTACCAAAGTCTGCCTTGCAATTTTTGCCGATTGAAGACCGGGCTACATCGGAATATTTAACCAAAAACCCTAAAATTGATTATATATTTTTTGTTGGTAGCACCCATGTTGCTTTATCTATAATAGCTAATCGACCTGATGTTTATATGGCGGCAGAAACGGGTGGCAAAAATGTTATGATGGTTACCAAAACTGCTAATAAAGATCAGGTTATTAAGGATATTATCCAATCATGTTTTATGAATGCAGGGCAGGTATGCTCATCGACATCTATTGTGGCTATGGTATTTGAACTGTATAATGATAAAGCTTTTATGCAAAAAATTGCTGATGCGGTAAAAGATGTGTGTGTAGATTATTGCTGGAATGAAAATTCTAAAATTTGTGCCGTGGTTCGTAAACCAACAGGAGACACTTTATTTGGATTAACACAGTTAGAAGAAGGTGAAAAATGGCTACTAGAGCCAAAACAGCTTGACAATAGTGGAGTTCTGTGGAGTCCTGGAATTAGAATGGGTACTAAATTTGGCGGTAAAGCGCATTTGACAGAATTTTTTGCTCCAACTATTACTATTATGCCAGTTAAGGATGTTAAAGAAGGTATAGAAATAGCAAATGCAACAGGATATGGACTGACCTCTTCTATTCAAAGTCAAGATAAAGCAGAACAACAAAAATGGGTTCAAGAGGTTTTGGCTGGCACTATTGCAGTTAATAAAGATACCACTTTGTGTTCAAAAGTAAAGGCTCAGCCTTTTGGAGGATTTGGTAAATCGGCATTCGGGTCTGGAATAAAAGTAGGTGGCTATAATTATATTACTCAATTTTTAAAATATAAAGATAAAAATACTAAAATTTGCGATATATCGGATATAAAAACTTGGCAAGCGGATTGTATTAGAAAAATTGAAAAAAATTGCGATATGCCAGATTTTATAATAGCCGCTAAAAGTTATTTACGTTGGTATGAAGATTATTTTAGTAAAGAAATTGATTACGGTTTAATACCTAATTCTCAAAATATTCTTAAGTTTGTAAAAATTAAAAAAATAGCCATTAGAATTGTAGAAAGCGATGATATTCAAAATGCATTGGCACGAATATTTGCTGCAATATTATGTGCAGAAGAGGTTTATATAAGCTTTGATGACGTAGCTTTTGAAATTTGTGATTATAATATTCATGCTTTATCTAAAAGTGATAAAACTCATATTAAGCAAATTATTAATGAAAAATTTAATTTACACGGATTATTAGATGCTGAAAATATAGTTGTTATATCTGAAAATCTTTCGTCTTGGATAAGAAAAATTGATAATTTTAATCGTATTCGATATTCGGGAATGGGAGCAGTAGAAATAGGGGTTTTTGAGGCTGCGGCAATAAATGGTAAATACGTAGCAACTGCCGAAGTTTTAAGTTATGGCAGACTGGAATTATTGCATTATTTGCAAGAACAAACAATAGTTATTTTTTAAATACAAAATTTATGGATTGCTTGATATATTGTATTAGAGAAATAGGTAACTTATTGGTATATAAAATTTATGGAATTCAATTTATTTTAATTTGGTTATTAGGAATTTCTTTGTTCTTAACAATAAAAATGGATTTTATAAATTTTAGATTATTTAAAGATGCAATAAAAACTATTATAGGCATTAATACTCAAAAAAATTCAGAAAATACTCATGTTGTCCAAATTAGCCCTTTAACAGCTTTTGTGACTCAGGCTGCAGGCAACTTGGGGCTTGGCAATATTGCTGGGGCGGCTTTTGCCTTACATACTGGAGGTGCTGGGGTACTGTTTTGGATATTTATAAGCAGTTTTTTCTTTTCAATAATAAAATTTTGTGAAATTACTTTAGGACATAAATACAGACATATTAACGAATTAGGAGTAGTAAACGGGGGAATGTTTTATGTTATGCAAGCTGGATTAAAAGAAAAAGGCATTTTTTTAGCAAAATTAGGTAAATATATGGCTATATTTACTGCCGGACTAACTGCAGCCGTAATAGCAAGTTGGTCATTTTTTCAATTAAATCAAATAGTGGCAATTATTACGGGAGGTCAAGATTTTGTTAAAGCGGGAGTTTATAACTACGAAGTTATTTTGTGGTCTTTAGTTATAATGGGTTTGGCTGGTTTAGTATTATGCGGCGGAATAAAAAGACTAGGAAAAACTGCCGATATGATAGTGCCATTGATGGCTTTTAGTTATATAATTATATGTAGCATTATAATAACAAAATATAATTACAATATTGTCTCTTCTTTAAAGCTTATATTTAACGATGCTTTTAACGCAAAAAGTGTAATAGGAGGTTGCGGAGTAAGCATAATTATTGCAATCCAGCGAATGATGTTTGCTACCGAAGCAGGGGTGGGAACTGCAGCTTTAGTGCATGCAAATTCTAATATTAAAAGAGCTTCTCAGCAAGGTATAATCGCGATTGTTGATTGTGTTTTGATTGCTAGCATAATTTGCATTGGAGGATTTGCGGTAATTGTTAGCGGAGTTGAATATGTAAATACTTCGCAAGTAGGTATTATGCTCATGGATAGTGTATTTAGTGGAGTTGTGCCATGGTTTCATTACATTTTGATTATTATTGCCTTTTTATTTGGATTTACAACAATTACTAGCAATGGTTATGCAGTTCAAAAAGCATTGGGATATTTATTTGGCACAAAAAAAGATAAAATATATTTGTATATTTTTTTAATAATTACCTTAGTTATTAGTTTTTATGAATCAAAAGTTTTAGTCCAAATATTTGATGTATTAACTATGTTAGTTTTATTGCCCAATACACTTGTAATATGTTTATTGGCTAATGAAGTAAAAAAAGACTTGAAAGAATATTTTGCGGAAAAAAAATAAGTTTTTAAAAAAATT
>JANYEN010000052.1 GCA_025363115.1 Alphaproteobacteria bacterium
CAAATTCGGTCAATTGAAGAAATGTTGATGCGTAACAATATGCCTTATAGGATTGTAGACGGGGTAAAATTTTATGATAAAAGAGAAATTAGAGATTTAATAGCTTATTTAAGATTTATATTTTCGGATAGCGATAGATTAGCATTTGAAAGAATTATAAATTTACCTAAACGTGGTATAGGTGACAAAACTTTGGCTAATATTTTTTTAAATGCTAATAGTGGTTATTTAGGATTAACTGAATCTATGCTAAAAATGTGCCAGCAACAAGAGTTTAGCCCCAAAATAAAAAATGAAATTGAGCAATTTTTGCAAAATTTAATTTATTGGCGAAAATGCGCTACCGAAGACCGTTGTAGCCTTTCGGAACTTGCCGATATGGTCGCTAATCAATCGGGATATATTCTTATGTTAAAAGCCGAAGAACCAGACGACTCTACTAGAATTGATAATATTAAAGAATTAATCAACGCTCTTGGCGGATTTAATACAATTGAAGATTTTTTAGAACACGTTGCTTTGTTCGGGTCAAAAGATCAGGGAGCCGATCAAAATGCCATAAATATTTTAACAATTCATGGTTCTAAAGGCTTAGAATATAATGTTGTATTTTTACCAGGATGGGAAGAAGATACTTTTCCTAGTCGCAAATCTATTGAAGAAAATGGCGATAGCGGGTTAGAAGAAGAACGTCGCTTGGCTTATGTTGCAATTACCAGGGCTCGCAAACAATTGATTTTGCTTTATGCCGATAGTCGGTTTATATTTGGCAAATATAATAGTTGTATAAAATCTCGTTTTATTGAAGAAATAATTAAAAAAATGTCACAAACCGATGCTTTGAATATTTCTGGATTATCAAATTTTTCTCCTTCCAGCTATAACACTTATAAATCTAAAAAGTTAGAAATTGCCGCACCTTATTCAATACCACAATCGGCTAACGAACCAACTAGAGCTCATCATACTTTTAAAAAAGACGACCTAGTAAGCCATTTTAAATTTGGCACTGGCACGGTAGTAGGTTTTATTGCTAGCTATATTGATGTATTATTTGATGATGGAGTAAAAAGATTAATACAAAAAGATTTTTTAACTAATATTCTTAATTAAAAAAGCAAGTATGCATCCAGTTTTAATATTATTAGTAGAATAATAAACAGCTCCAGTTGTGATGATGGTACCAGATAAAGAAAAAGTATTACACGAATTAAATAAACCCCAGGTGCCACTTGCGGGTAATCCACCAGCTATATAGCCACTATAAGGCATTCCATCGTCAAATTTTAAATCCAGTTTTTGTGCCATACTGCTTGATACAGATGGCGATAATCCATTGATACCATTAACCTCGGAAATAGTGATATCTGTAGTTAAGCCAGCAGTAGTATTGGCATCCCTGAGAATAAGAGAATTGTTTCCTATAAATTGCAAGTCTGGTGAAGCCAGCTCCATTGGTATTATCAGTGAATTAACTGCAGGATTATATGTTACGATGAAAGAAAAGGTTCCATATCCATTACCATTTGCACAATTTATACCAGGAGTAGTAGTTGAATTATATGCAGAAGATATTGAAGGTGGCGATAAAACACAGAAACTATTAACACCCGTTTGTATAGATCTATAGTCCCAGGCAGATTTTTTATTAAATTTTGCATATGGTATATTCACTCCCGCCACAGAATCGGTCAATGTCAATCCAGTATTTAAATTACTTACTGATCCGCTTGATAAATATCCAGCTGCTTGCAGTTCTTGAAACATACATGTTCTTTTAGCTGAACTTTCTATCATCCCACTATTTAATAGATTATATACCGAGCTAACTCCAGTTGTTGTGTTTACGATTGTGCAACTTGCCGAAATATTTGCTGTTAAATCTGGAATTTGCATGGCAGAACAATCTCCTGGTAAACAGCCATATTGATCATAAAACAACTGGATACTATTATTATACATCCTGAATTCTTCATATATTTTATTTATTCTATTTATATTAATAAAAGTCTTGGAAGCCAAAACAATTGAAAGTATAACCGATATTATAATTATTACAATCGACAACTCAACCAAAGTAAAAGATTTTTTTAAAGACAAAAATTTATGTTTGAAAAAGCTTGTTATTAAAATATTATATTTTTTAGATAATAAAATTAAATTTTCAAAAAGAGCAAATAATGAATTTAATGTCATGTATTTATAGTTTTATTTTTGAATCATTAATATAATATTTTAGTTGTATTATAATAAAAGTCAAAAAAAACAAATAAAGCCAAAATTATATAATAGAAATTAGATAAACGCAAAATTGCAAAAATTAGCAAGCGTTCAATAAAAAAATTTAATTTTATTTTTTAACCAATACTATCCAACAGAAATGCAAGCAAACAACCTTTTAAAACATTATTGGAACTTAAATGTTTTAGTATTTGTTATTG
>JANYEN010000078.1 GCA_025363115.1 Alphaproteobacteria bacterium
TATTTTTATCTTTAATAACAAAAATAGACAAAATTACAACAATTAAACAAATGGGGAAGTTTATATAAAATATCCATTTATAAGAAAAATATTGTAAGAGAGTACCTCCTATAATGGGGGCTAATGCTGGAGCTAGCAAAGTAGCCGTAAAAACAAAATTAGTAATTTTGCCGTATTCGTCTTTATTGCACGAAAAATATAAAATAGAATTTCCACAAGCTATAATTACACCACCAAAAAAGCCTTGAAAAAACCTAGATAAAATAAATAGTTCAAAACTACCCACCCAACTACAACAAAGGGCAAAAAAGCAAAATAAAGTTACCGAGGATATAAATACTTTTTTATAACCAAATTTTTCTCCTAGCCAAGCAGAAACGCTCATAGCTATGGTCAAACCTATTAAAAAACTAACGCTAAACCACTCAGCAAGACTAATATTAATACCAAACACCTGGGTTAAAGTAGGTATAGCCACATTAAGCACCGTTAAATCAATTCTATCTAAAAATAAAATTAAAATGTATATTATACCTATTTTATAAATATAGGTCATCATTATTTTGTAAGTAATATATTAATTAGATATGTTATATCTTGATTTTTAAAACGCCATAGGCAAATTAATTACATATTATGTGTATCAATATGATTATAAGCATTTTACTTGTTGCTCCTATCTTATTTGCAGGAATTTTTTATTTTCCTATAAAAAATAAGCATTTTTTAGCTATCACAACAAGTTTTGTTATAGCATTTATTTCATATATTAATTATCATTATTCAAGCATAGCAATAAATGAGCTAAATTTATGTAGTTCTAGTATGTTTTTAACATTTAAATCAGATAAATTATCGTCTATTTTGATATTATTAACAGCATTTTTATTATTTATTACCTCAATTGCGAGTTACAAAATTATTGAAGAAAATATTGCTAGATATTACTCCAATTTATTTTTATTAACCGCTATAACTTTTGGATTTTTTTTAGCTGCCGATATTATTACTTTTTATGTATGTTTTGAAATTTCATTAATTCCTATGTTTTTTTTAATAGCTTCTTTTGGAGGAGAAAAACGGATTCTTGCCGCTTTTAAATTATTAATTTATACTATTTTTGGCTCATTGTTTTTTTTAGCAGGAATGATTTATATAATTCTGCAAACAGGTAGCTCGCAAATTTCTGATATTGTGGCTTATATACCTACCCTGCCCCTACCAACACAACAATACCTTTGGCTGGCTATAATGATTGCTTTTCTTATTAAAATTCCAGTAATTCCATTGCATAGTTGGTTACCAGCGGCGCATGTTCAGGCACCTATGGGAGGATCGGTTTTTTTAGCAGGTATTGTAATAAAAATGGGTGGTTATGGAGTTTTAAAAATTGTTTTACCAGGTTTTTATATGGTAAATCCTCTATATCAAAATTATATGTTTATAGTTGGGTTAATATGTATTATTTATGCCTCTTTATTAGTTTTAAAACAAACCGACATTAAAAAAATTATAGCTTATTCGTCTATAGCTCATATGGGTTATATGGTAATTGCTTTATTTTGTTTAAGTCAAAATGGAGTCTATGCTTCAATAGTACAAATGGTTAGTCATGGTCTTATTTCAGCTGGATTATTTATTGGAATTGGGCTAGTATATCATCAAACTCATAGCCGAGAAATTGGGCATTACGGAGATATGGCAACAATTATGCCAAAATTTTCTACTTTATTTTTTGTCTTAAGTTTAGCCAATATAGGGTTACCTGCCACTAGCGGATTTATCGGAGAATTTCTTTCGATTATTGCCGCTTCCCAAGTTAGCTATATAGTTGCAGCTGGCATGTGCATTGGCACATTTTTAAGTGCCCTTTATATGCTAAAATTGATCAAAAAAATGATTTTTTCGGAATATAGAAGTGAAAAAAAATTACACGATATTAATTCGTATGGGGTTGTGTCAATGTTAACATTGTGTATAATGATTATTTATTTTGGCATATTTCCAAACTCGCTTATTAATAATGAAGAGGTATCTTTGGTATGGAAGGAATTAAATTTTAATCAATATCAATACCTGCCTGCTCCAATAATTCAAAACACGTTGGATGAGTAGCCCTGCAATTATTAAAAGTTACAATCCAAAGATTGTGATCTAAAAACTTAATGAAACTAGAAGAAGTGCCTGAATATAAACCATTATGCCATATTAATTTATATTTTTTTCCTTTATAATTTTCTTGAGAATGAACCATTCCAAATCCATAAACTCCTGTATTATATAATCCTGTAGTTAAAACATTCTTGCCATTATCAAATTTTCCATAAGATAAAAACTTTTCCATGGTTTCTTTATTTTTAAAAATTTTATTATTATCAAAGGCATTAATCCATTTTGCGTAATCATCTAATGTTGACCAAATACCACCTGCCCCTATATTTCTTTCTATATTTTCATCTCTCATTTGTTTAAATATAGGCCACCTATCATAGCCAAAAACATAATTTTCTTGGCTTTCTTTATCAGGATTAATAAAAGAATTTACCATTGCAAATCTATCAAATATTCTTTGATGAAAAAATTGGCTATAAGTTTGATTGGTAACTTTTTCAAT
Source organism: Alphaproteobacteria bacterium (assembly GCA_025363115.1). Classification (GTDB taxonomy): domain Bacteria; phylum Pseudomonadota; class Alphaproteobacteria; order Rickettsiales; family Deianiraeaceae; genus CAMCQG01. The sequence goes on from JANYEN010000078.1 coordinate 2,615, forward strand.
AATTTCAGCAAGCAAAATATAACCAGGGTCGGAATATTTAAAATGACTATCAACCTTGTTTAGCTTAAACTTTTTAAAATATTTAATATAATCTTTATTACCCATAGTTTTTTTAGCTTCATAGGCCGTGTCCCACTCTTTAATAAGCTCAGAATCATTAACATTAAATTTAGGAATTCCAGAAATATGAAAAATTAGATGTTTTATTTTAATTCCTTTAAATTTTTCGGGTAATTCAACATATTTGGTAATATCGTCTTCAAGGCTAAGCTTATTTTCTTCTTCTAGCATTAAAATTATTGCGGCAATAAAATGCTTTGTCATTGAATTTATTAAGAATCTAGTATTAAGCCTGGCTTCTAAAATACATTTTTTGTTATCATCAAATCTGGCACAACCTTTTACATCTTTAAATGCAATTTTACTATTTTTTATAATCATTAAAGCTAATGCTGGAGTGCTATTATTTACCCAAAAACCTGATTTTTCAAAATTATTATTCATATAAAAATTAATATATAATAAAAATAGCAAACTTTATACCTTGTATTTTATTTTTTATAAAAGTTACATTTTAATTATTACATTTGGTATATGAAAGTCAAGATTTATCGCTCAGTTTCTAATTGGTCTAGAGACGTAGTTTTTAAAGTAGAAAAATTACAAAATTTATTATCAGAATGTATCTTTTTTATAGCTCAAAAACAACAATTTGATTTAAGAAAAATCAATGATTATACTATCGAAGCCAGCGTTAAATTTGTGGCAGATTACGAAATGAAAAAATTTAATGGCAAATACCGCCAGCAAGATAAACCCACCAATGTGCTTTCTTTTCCGTCATTTGATATTAAAAAAAATCTACAAAATTTATCTCCTAATGTTACTAAAAAACAAGTTTATATAGGCGATATTGTCTTGGCTTATCAAACAATTCAAAAAGAAGCCAACGAACAAAATAAAGCAATTGAAGCTCATATTACCCATCTTTATATCCACTCTATCTTACATTTATTAGGCTTTGATCATATTAAAAAAGAAGAACGCAACGAAATGGAAGCTTTAGAAATAGAAATTCTTGAAAAAATGAATATAGTTGATATTTATTAAAATGTTAAAACCTTACGTTTGTAACTATTTTAAAGCTAATATAATAGCAAATGTTAAATTAAATTGCAAAACCTGGGTTATAACAACAAATGGCAACCAATACGCCGTTCAAATTAGTTGTGCTAAAAAAATGTTTAAAAAAGCAGTTGATCGTAATTTAATAAAACGTCGTATTATAAACATTTTTTTAGCCAATAACATTTTTATGGCTCACAGAATTAAGACCAATAATATATATAATTTGTGTAAAATATATCCTAGCAAAGAGATTTTAAACATTTCATTTGCACAAATACAAGAAAAAATTATCCAAATGTTTATATTTTAGTTATATAATCATTCATATAATAAAATTAATTTCTAATGAGAGGGATAAGAATATAAATGAGGTTCTTCTATTCTTGTTAAATACGATAGAATTAATAGCATCACGCAAGTTAGCATTTAAATCATCTCTATTTGGCATTTGGTTAATATACGCTTTTAAAGTTTGAATGTTATCCATCTCAATATCTCTTTTTGTTGTTTTTTGGTCTTGATGGAAACCAAGCATTTGATTAAAATCTTGTAATTTTTGCGTAGAATATTCACAAGGATCATAACCGTCTAAAAATTTTAATAAGCTTATAGCGTTATTAATTTTGGGTTCAAGTTGTTCGGGTGTATATGAAGTTTTTGTAATATTGCTTGGTTGAGTAGACATAATAGTAACATCCGTGCTTATATTAAATAAGCATGAATTTCGAGATTTACATATCTCAAAAGCACCAACAAACTGACGAATTAATTCCTCGTTGCCAGGTAATTTGCCAATTCGTTGTATACATTCATTAAAGCTGGTTTGAGTAATTTTTCTTAAATCATAAGTATTAAATAATTGATAAAAACTATGAGCTGATGAACTAAAATCGGTTCTAATATCTTTTATATCATAACTTTGAGTTATAGATTTTAGCAATCTCATACATTTATTAATATCTGCTATAGAAATAGTATTTTGAGAGGATATGGCGAGCTTAGGCATTAACTTCTGATATAAATCCTCCATTTGCCTTGTCAAATTTGTCTCAGGTGGAACAGGTTTATCAGTTTGAGGCTTATAATGTGTTTTTTCTAATGTTAATGCAACTTTTGGTTGATTACCAGCATATACGGCTGCACTTGGTTCTTGACCGCCAATACTTAAACCTACGTCAGTATATTCTGGCATTTTTGCACCACTTTTTATTAAATCTTCCGATTGGACATGAAGATCAAAAAAGTTTTTAAAATAATTTAAGTTTGATTTTATTCTATTAAAAGTATCTATAGTATGGGCACTGGGTTGGGTAATTTCAATTCGTGGCTTTTTATCTGGATTAGATTGAGCATTGCATGCTTCAGAGTAAATATTAACATTTTTTGATAACTCATTAGCACGTAATACTAAAGCTGCATGCAGAGCAAAAAAGGAGAAATTTAAACCTTGCTTTCCAGACAAATTAATATCATTATCTTGCAATATAGCATCAAAAAATTATTATTAATTACTTCAACAAAATTTTTCTGATTAACTTCAAAACCCATAATTTAGGATATTTTAGCAAATTAATAAAAATAAAGATCAAACACGCTATTTCCCAATGTTAATAATCTTTTTCTAAGATCTGTATTAATATTATTCATAAATAAAATAGAAATTTAAAAAGCATATTTAATACTTTTATCCATGTAATGCAACAAGAAGTTTTAAATAAGTTCAATTTTATTTTTGTTGAACCTTATAAATATTTTTACCAAAAACAATAAATAGTAATTATTTATATATGGCTACCCAATTTAGATGTCAAAACTGTGGCACCAATCATCGCAGATGGGCTGGCAAATGCAACGAATGTGGCGAATGGAATACAATTGCCGAAGAAGAAATTGCTTCAAAATCTGGTAGTTTAACTGGGCTTGATTTAGGCAAAAAAAAATTTGAAATGCGTGAAATAGAATTAGTTAATTTAGCGGAACAAAAATCGGAAAAAATAGAAATTATTACGAGTGGAATTAGCGAATTAGATAGAGTAATGGGTGGCGGATTTGCCTCGGGTAGCGCTACTTTAATTGGCGGAGAACCTGGAATTGGAAAATCTACTCTTTTATTGCAATTAGTTGGCAAGCTTTCAAAAAAAGGCAAAAAGGTTTTATATATTAGCGGAGAAGAATCGGCATCTCAAATATTTATGCGAGCAGAAAGGCTGGGTATTGAAAATCAAAATATTAAAGTAGCTGCCACAGGTTCAATATTAGATGTGCTTCATAAAATAGAAAAAAACATCCCTGATGTTATGGTAGTGGATTCAATCCAAACTGCTTATTTATCAACTATCGAAAATAATCCAGGCACCATAAACCAAATTAAAGGCTCAACTTTTGAGTTAATAAACTATTGTAAAAATCGAGGCATAGTTTTAATTTTAGTGGGTCATGTAACTAAAGATGGTCAACTTGCAGGACCTAAATTATTAGAACATATGGTAGATACCGTAATTTATTTTGAAGGAGAAAGCGATAAAGAATTTAGAATGCTTAGATCGGTAAAAAATAGATTTGGATCAATTGCCGAAACAGGAATTTTTATTATGGGTTCAAGAGGATTAGAAGAAGTTGCAAACCCGTCATCGTTTTTTATGCGACAAAGGCAACCTGGTAAAGGAGGAATAATATTTGTGGCTATGGAAGGCACTCGCCCAGTTATTACCGAAATTGAATCGCTTGCCGTTTTATCTTATTTGCCATCTCCTAGGCGTAATGTGGTTGGCTGGGATTCTGGCCGATTAGCTATGATTATTGCAATTTTACAAAACAGAAGTAAAATAAATTTGCACGACAGAGATATTTATTTAAGCATGGCAGGAGGATTTAAAACTTTAGACCCAGCAGCTGATTTAGCAGTTAGTTTAAGTTTGATAAATGCTAAAAAAAATCATCTTATAAATAATGATATAGTGGTGCTAGGAGAAGTAGCTTTATCTGGCGAAGTTAGAACAGTGCCTTGGTTGGAATCACGTTGTTTAGAAGCTATTAAACTTGGTTATACTAATTTTATAATTCCTAAAAGCGCCATTGCCGCTAAAATTTCAAAAATTAAAGATGTCGTTGTGAAAAGTTGTAACCATATTAGTGAAATTAACAATTAATATTTGCACATAATTTATAATTGAAATTTAATCTAAAATTATATAATATTTACTGAGTAAAGTACGTATATGGATTCCGATTTCTTTTTTACCCCTCTTAAATTTCTTTACAACGATAAAAATTCTTTAAAAGAAATGCAGCAAAAAGATCATTTTATTGCTCTTTATATTCCCATGGGAGCTACTGCAATGTGGAAAATACCGGTAATGATCAATCACAAAATATACAACTTGGTCTCGATAGAACAGTTGCAATAATGGATGGTATAGGAACATGTACAGGACTATTTTGTGAATTTGAAATAAATGGAGAAAAAATAGCGCTAGCAACCCATATTACAGATTTATCTTTAGGCTGGAGAGGAGATAATTGCGAAAAACACCTGAAAAGATTATTTAATCAAGTTCATGAACAACTAAAATTAGTATATCCTAACCAAAAAATAACATGCAATAAAGTGCAAATTATTGCTAATGATTATTTAGCAGATGCCAAAAAAGTCTATCAATGCTTGCCAGATATTTTAAAAAGTATTGATATTCCTTTAGAAAATATAAATGTACACCAAGCATTACAAAATAACAGACGTTTAAAAATTGCATGCACATCTCAAGGAGAATTATATTGCTATGGAGATGCAAAATCAGAAGTAGAAGTTAAAACTTATGATGGTAAGCATACAGGGAATACATTTTTATATCCTAACTTTATTGGAGATAAAAATGTTAAATATTATCGAGGATTATCTTCTTCTCCTTATTCTTGGTATAGTCAAGATGTAATTGGGGTGGGCTTGAACCAAGAAGGAAAGCAAATAGAAGAAATTGCTGACTATTCAAAACAAGTATGCGATAATGCAAATAACCCAAAGCATATTTCAGAGCTCACAAACGCAGATATAGCAAATATAAAAATTAATGAACATAATATTAGGTCAGGCAGAACAAACTCTTTGTTATATAATAGCAGGGGTATTCATGCACGTAGAGTAGCTCAAGATTTAACCGATGGTCAAGATTATCATAAAATTAGTAAAATCAATAAAACATTAAATGAAGGAAACAAAAAAATTGCAGACGATGTTTACATTTTAAGTGGTGAAAAACTGCTTTCTATGGGATATGTTAAGGGACAAAGAATGGATACAGAGCGCAATATATACGAAATTACTACTCCTGATTATTTTCCAAATCAAGAAACTCACATCGCTAAGCAACAAAAAGGCAAGACTCTTGAAACTTTAGAAAATTTTCAAGATAAGTTAATAAATACAAAATATGCCAGCAGAATTAGATAGCGTTAGTAGCTATAATAACTTGCCTTGCTATAGAATTTTTATAAATTAATAAAAATTATTACTTAGCTTGCAATAGCGTGTTTAATATGAACAGTAACAATTGTTAAACTTAATATTCCTATTATAAAATAGCTAAATAAAAAAATTAAATTTGTAAACATTCGGCGAGTTCTGGGTTTGGTTACATAATCTTCAATAATAATTTTCATGCCTATGGCACCGTGATACATCAAAGATATAACCATAATAATTAAAAATACTGCCCCAAAAGGAGAAATTACTAATGTTAATAATGCATTACAAACGTTATGCTTTTGGCTTTTGGCTAACGCTATTAAAGCTAAAATTAATAATGTTGAAAACAATCCTATTATGGCCGTAATTCTTTGGTTTTTCCATTCTTTTGAGGCTTCATGCATAAAGTTTGTACTATAATATGATTATTAATTTATAATAATAATTTTAAAATCAATTATTAAAATGTTTTTCTTAATATAAAGTTATTAAGTTATAACAAAAAAATTGCTTATTACAAAATAACATGTATAAAAATTTAAGTAAAAAATTTTTGATATTTAAAAATTATATGCCAGAAAGTAAAATAAAAAATAACGAATCTAAAAATCATATAATTATTACCGAGCAAGAAGTTTACGAATTTCATTCAGCTGGACAAAAAGGTAAAATCCATATGGGTTTAAATAAGCAATTGCAGAATAAAAGAGATTTATCTATCGCATATTCTCCAGGAGTGGGATATCCATGTTTAGCAATTCAAAAAAATCCCGATCTAGCTTATGAATACACCGCCAAAGGTAATTTTGTTGCCGTTATTTCAAACGGAACTGCGGTTTTAGGTCTTGGCAATTTAGGGGCAATGGCTTCTAAACCAGTAATGGAAGGTAAAAGTGCTTTATTTAAAAAATTCGCTGATATCGATTCAGTAGATATAGAAATTGATTCTACAAATACCGAAGATATCATAAGAACTATCCGTAATATTGGAGAAACTTGGGGAGGTATTAACCTTGAAGATATTGCCGCCCCTGAATGTTTTGTTATTGAGCGAGAGCTAAAAAAGCAGTTAAATATTCCTGTTTTTCATGACGATCAACATGGTACTGCCATAATTTCGATGGCGGGTTTAATGAACGCACTTGAAATTGTGGGTAAAAAAGTTGGCGATATAAAAGTAGTAGTAAGTGGGGCTGGGGCTGCTGGTCTTTCGTGCATTTCGTTAATGCATCTTTATGGTATTAAACACGATAATATATTGGTTTGCGATAGAAATGGAGTTGTGTATGAAGGAAGAACGCAAGATATGAATGAATGGAAAATGCCATTTGCTGTTAAAACCGATAAACGAACTATGAAAGAAGCTTTGCAAGGAGCCGATGTATTTTTTGGCTTATCAGTTAAAGGCGCCTTAACAAAAGATATGATTAAAGATATGGCCAAAGATCCAATTATCTTTGCTTTGGCTAACCCAGACCCTGAAATTACTCAAGAAGATGCTATCGAAGCACGACCAGACTGCATTATAGCCACAGGAAGAAGCGATTATCCTAATCAAATAAATAATGTTATTTGTTTCCCGTATATTTTTAGAGGAGCGATCGACGTTGGAGCTTGTAAAATAACCGATAACATGAAATTAGCGGCTTCTAAAGCCATAGCCGATCTAACAAAACAACCAGTACCCGATGAAATAAAAGCTTTATATCCTGGAATAGATTTAAATTTTGGCAGGCAATATATAGTACCAACACCTTTTGATCATCGCTTGATAGCAAAAGTATCATCCGCAGTAGCTAAAGCCGCTATTGATGAAGGCGTAGCACGCAAAAGTATTAGCGATTGGAACGAATATGAGAGCTCTTTAATGGCGAGGATTAATCCAAATAGCCATTTAACTAATCTTTTATTTGAAAGCATCGATATATCACAAAAAATAATTGGGTTTGCCGACGGTGAAGAACCTCGAGCAATAAATGCAGCCGTGCTTTGGCGAGATAGCGGACGTGGTACGGCAGTATTAATTGGTAGAGAAGAAAAAATAAATAACTACTGCAACGAATACAAAATTAAGCTACATAATATAAATATTGTTAATGCAAGCACCAAAAAAGATGAGCTTGAAAAATATATAGAATATTTTTATAAAAAAGAACAACGTAATAGCTTGACCCATCGTGAATGCGAAAGTTTAGTTAAAACTGATGCTAACATTTTTGGAGCATTATTGCTAGAGTTTAATGAAATCAATGGTTTAATTACAGGTCTTAAAAAAAATGCTAATCATACCGTAAAAAGCATTGAAAAAATTATTTCTGGAGGCGAAGATTCAATAGGAGTATCTGTCGTGCTTAGCAAAAACAAATTATTATTTATTGGAGATACTTCAGCTCATGCTGTTAATAATTGTTATGGTTATGAAAAGCTTGTAAAATCTACTAATTTGATAGCAAACTTTGTTAAAAAAGTAGGCATTTCTCCTAAAATAGCTTTTATTTCTCCTTCTAATTTTAGTTCTCCAAATAGCCAAATCACTCAAAGCATAAAAAAAGCTATGATGCAACTTGAAAATGAAAAATTTTCTTTTGAATATGATGGAGATATGATGCCTAGCATGGCATTAGATTATGCTATATTAAAAGAAAAATATCCTTTTACTAAACTTACCTCCGAACCAAATATTTTGATAATGCCTACCTCGGAATTTGCTATTTTATCAGTTGATTTAATTAAGTCTATCGACAAAACCGCTACTGTTATTGGCTCGATTTTACTTGGAATGGAAAAATCAGTGCAAATTTGCAATCCTGAATCAAGTGCCAAAGACTTATTCAATTTAGGAGTTGTGGCAACTATATAAATTAAAATTCAAGAAAAGATTGAAAGCATTTGTATGAAATTCTTTGGCAAAAATTTATATAAATTTTGCTCTTTATTATTATACCTGCACCCATATTTTCAGCTTTTTCTGTATTTATTTGGTTAAAATCACTGACCCAGTTGTTTCCATTGTACATTTGCATATGACCATATTTTGATGTAGTCTCTGATGGCTGAAAAATAGCAATATCTCCTTTTTGTGGTTCATAATTCTTTGGATTTTTACCACCTCCGCCAGATGCTGTCTGCAAAAACCCGACATCCTCATCTGTTAAATAATTGCCATACTTATATGCATATGTTTTGTCTTCAAGAGTGTTGTATTTTTTATCTCTAATGTCTCTTAAATCAATATCTGAAGCTTTTAAGGCATTAGTAACATAAGCTGCACATTCTCCTTTTCCATCATATTGAGGTTTGGCGTTTTTATCTAAGTTATCTGCTGATCTGTCTCTCTTGTTTAAATCCTGCTCATGCTCTTTTACCAACTCTTCCGCTTCTTCGTCACTTATTTCTATAACCTCACACTTACAGTTGGGATGAGCTACTTCCTCAACATCTGGTTCTTCATCAAAAACATCAAGTTCGCTACAAGCAAAACAACTTCCTGATTCAGCAACCCAAAGATATGAACCACTGCTTTCATCACTATCATCAGAATCTTCTTCATTATCGTCTAATTTTGTTTTGCATATTGCTTTAATTACATGATTTATTTCTTTTATTCTTAGGGTTTATTTGGCAATATAAAACATCTTGACATACGTAGAATATACTATTTGAATTACGCTAATAGTTAATTATTTTTGAGAAATGAAATTTGTTGCTATATTTGTTATTATTGGCATTTTAAATTCCTGTATAAAACAAGAAAAAACAGTGATTAGTAATAGTGCAAATCTTGAACACGGCATAAAAGAATTACTTGAATACTGCGATTGGAAAGAAGATTTAGTAAATGCCAACAATAAGAAAGATTTGCCAGTATTTAATTGTATACCAGAATTACGAAATGAATATAAGGCAAAAAGAAGTAAAATTCCAGAATTTTTAGATATATATCAGCAAATTTACAATTCTAGGATTAAAAACATCAAAGGAATAAAAATTGAAGACAGAATTAAATATTGCGATGATATATTTCTATCGGAAAAAATAGTAAAAGAAAAAGTAACCACATTGCTTAGCTCATTGGATAATAAGTTTGATTGTAAAAAAGATATACGAGATATATCAAACGAAATGCTAGCCGAGAGTTTAATTGAGCTTAAAAGTATAAATAGCGTTGGTCGTGATTATGTGAGAAAAATAATTGAAAGTCAAGATTGCTGGTACTCCAGGCAATCCGTATTGGATCAAGAAATAAGCTATAGAAAATGGGAAGATGGCAGTCAGTTTATAAGAGAACAGGAAAGAGAGTTTCAGAAAAATGAAAAGATGTTGGCTAAAAAATATGGCTTTAAAGAAATAATGCCAATGAGCGATATTTCTTCAATAGAAAGTATGAAAAAAATAAAAACCATTTTATTCAGAAATGCTTTAGATGGACAACATGTTTATGATAAAAAAAAGAATATTATTTTAAGCTCAATTTTTGATAACTTACATATAAGAGGAACAAATTATATTTATGAATATAGCGTTGATAATTATGATATTTATAGTGGAAGAAAAGGATACAAAATTGCAATTATCAAAGAAGATAAAGATAAAATAACTGGAAATATTGGTATTTTGGATGGTTGTTATTATAGAATTATAAATCAAAAAAGATTTGCAGATATCAATAAAGCTCAAATAGATGTTTTAGTTGTTAAGCATGTTGAATGTCCTGAATTTTTTGACGCCTATATGAAAAAACAAGATAATTTTTTATAATATGCGTTTATGGTTCGCATTATTTATTAGTATTTATACCGCTAACTCTTTTGCTAAAGAAATAAAATTTCACGAACCAAAAACAGAGACAGAGAAGGCGTTGGATGAGATATTAAGGGTAAAGGATGGATTGGAAAAAGGCAAAACGCAAAATGAAGACATAACAACCAGGGCATTTAGAATGGATGAAGACAGGCAGCAGGATGAATATAGAAAATCCCATAATAATTGCATTGATGATGATTTATGTGATTTTTATGGGGCAGATCATATATTGTGCACTAATGGATCTTTAACAAATATAGGTTTCTTATATTATACTATAGCAGAAGATCAAGGTACAAATTATATATTATTGTTGCCACTTGGCTATAATAATCAGCCAAAGTATTATTATGATGGAAAGAGCGAGTTTGAATGGAAAGACTTTACAAGTAAAAGTTTTAGGCGATACATAATGAAAAAAGAATATGAAGAATGGAAGATTGACGGAATTAGCTGTGGAAGTCTTTCGATAAACTTTAATATCATTAAATAAAATTACCATTCATTCCATTTTGAATTGCGATAAATAGAGTAATCTGATTTCGAATATGCATTACTTGGCCAAAATCCATCTCCAAGATTTGTATCTTTACTTCTTTGGATGCCACCTGGTGTATTTTGATGATAATCCGAAACCCAGTGATCGCCATTAAACATTGCTATATGACCATGCTTTGAAGTTCCCTCAGAGGGTTGCAATACGACTACATCACCCTTTTGTGGTTTATAATTCTTTGGATTTTTACTGTCTCCGCCAGATGCTGTTTGTAAAAATCCAACATACTCAAGAGACTTTCCGGAATTCTTTCCATCGCCAATTTCATAATCCGGAAACGACTCCTGAATTGCATTTCCAACATAGCGTCCACATAATCCAATTGACTTGCTTTTATCTTTATAATTTCCTTCCTT
>JANYEN010000005.1 GCA_025363115.1 Alphaproteobacteria bacterium
CTTTAAACCAAATTGCTACTATTGTTGCTAAACTAGAAGGAGATGAATGCGAGCTAGAAGAAATGGCAAATTTATATGAAAAGGGAGTAGTGCTATTACAATTTTGCGAAGCTAAAATAAGCGACACCAAAATGAGAATTGAAAAAATTAATTCTGGAGAATTTTTTAATAAAACAGATGAAGATGTTTTTTTTGATAATAAAGAAGAATAGTTTATAAAAAATATAATTCTAAATATCAATCTTGCTAAAGATAAATATAATGTTTTCGTAGGAGATGGCGAATTTGATGATAATATTATAAAGCTTTTTGCTTTAAAAAAAGTAATTTTTATTATTGATAAAAATGTTTTATCGTCAATATCTGACCAATATATTGAAAAAATTAGCAAATTAGCCATCGAATCTCATAAAATTATTAGCCCTTTTGATGGGGAACATAATAAAACATATGAAGCTTTTGAATACTTTTGCGAAGAAATGCTTAAATTTCATTTAAATCGAAAAAACACCATAGTAATTATAATAGGTGGCGGTGCTTTAGGAGATAGTGTTCATTTTGTAGGTGCTTCGTTATTGCGAGGTTTGGATGTTATAAGAATACCTACTACTTTGCTATCGATGGTAGATAGTAGTGTAGGAGGAAAAGTTGGAATAAATAGTCGTAAGTTAAAAAATATGATAGGGTCTTTTGCTCAACCAAAAGCAGTATTTTGTGATGCTAATTTTTTATTAACTCTTACTAAAAAAGAGTTAATGTCTGGGTATGCCGAAGTTTTAAAGCATGCGCTCATTTTTGACAAAAATTTATTTGAAACGTTAGAAAAAAATATTGATATTTGGCAAAATGATTTAAGTAATAAATTAGACTGGTTGCATGAAATAATTGCAAAAAATATCCAAATTAAATATCATTTTATCAAGGACGATGAATATGATTTATTAGGCTTAAGGGCTATTCTTAATTTTGGTCATACAGTTGGGCATGCGATAGAAAAAGCAGAAGGCTTAAATTATTCTCATGGTGAAGCTGTAGCTATGGGCATGTATGTGGAAGCTAAAATTGCCCAAGATTTAGGATTATTGCCTTTTGAAATTACCAATAGAATTAAAAATCATTTGCAAAAAACTAATCTTTGGAATTTAGAATTTTTAAAGGTTAATCCAGAATATTTAATTAGTTTGATGTCTAATGATAAAAAAGCTGAATCAGATAGCATAATTAAACTTAATGAATTTTATTGCAAAGAAACTTTGCCGATAGTTTGTTTAACTGATATAGGAGTGGCTCATTTAAACCCAAATGTAAAATTTGATATTATATTAAAATACTTAAATAATTTATAAAATTTTTAACATTTCTTTTAAATTATGGGTGTCCATCGAGGCTTTTCCTACTATAAATCCATCAAGTTTAGCGGAGTCAATAAAATGATTCGCATTTTGATTGGTAACTGATCCTCCATATATTATCGGGGTTTCTAAAAAATCTAAATTTTGTAAAAGTGCTTTAATGATATTTCTTTTATGTAAAATTTGCTCTGGGTCAGGAGTTACGCCCGTTCCAATTGCCCAAACTGGCTCATATGCTAATATAATTTTGTTACTAAATTTTTTATCGACGCCTTCTAAGCCGCTAATTATTTGCTCTATAACTATTTCATCCGAGGCATTGCTAATTTTGTCTTCTCCTACACAAAAAATAACTTTTAAATCATTTTCTATAGCATTAATTAAAGTTTTGGCTGCATAAATATTGTCAAAACTACCATTGTTGCGACATTCGCTATGTCCCAATATAACATAATTTGCGCCACTATCTTTTAAAATTCTACCATTTATTTCTCCTGTTCTAGCGCCGTCTGGCAAATATGTCATATTTTGCCCTGCTATAAAAATGTTTGCATGAGTAATAAGATTTTTTACAAAATTAATATAAGGGTAGGGAGGTGCTATTATTAAATCTGTTTTTTCAAAGTTGTAATTATCTTGTAGGCCATTTATATAATTTTCGAATATCTTAAATGAACCGTTCATTTTCCAATTGGCAACAAGAATTCTATTCATTAAAAACAAAACATTATACCTGCTAAAATGCTATGGCTACTAAAGGACGAATTGTAATTTATTCCCGTATTACTTGTAAGATTTTGTGCGGTAGCGAAATTATTATGCACACCAATAAAAGATGTATACAGATATTCAACTCTAAGATGAATATTTCTATGAACTGCTAATTCCAAACCTACTCCAACTGGAAAATTAGCAGATAATTGGTTACCGCCACTTGAAATTACTGGAGCTCCATTGCCTTGAAGTTGACCTGCATTATTATAATTAGCCTGATAAACTCCTATTCCTGCAATAAAATAAGGTAAAAATCTTTCAAATAATAATGGACCAATTTTTATATGAACACTAGGCCAGTTAAAAATGCTGGTTACAGGATTATTAATTTGGTAATAAGTTAATATAGTTTGAGAAGATGCATTAAATCTATCCGAGTCAGGTATAGTATATCCCATTCTAATTTCTGCTCCTACAACCATTTTTTTATCAAAAAATAAAGATGAATACCCTAGTGTTATAAGAGGTCCATGCTCTACGAGACCACCACTTTGAGTTCCAGTTGCATAGCTTATATTGGGTCCAAAAGTAGTATATGTGTGGGTAGCATTTAATACTGTAGCATTATACATCAGTCCCACAAAAAATCCCTCAAATCCGTCTGCAAGAGATGTTTTTATAGGAACTTCAACTATGGTCGCTTCTCTTTTTTCTATTTCAGGAGGAGCTTCTGCAACTTTTTTTTGTAAAGGAACGTAATAATGTCTAACAATAGTTTGATCGGCTGGAGAGTTATCTGTAGCAGAAGCTTTTGGCAAAGGAGAAAGATTGGCGACTGGTTCCGCAGAAATTAATTTATGGGATTTTTTGACTTTATGCTTTGCTTTATGTGTTTTACCGTGGCTATCCACGCAAATTACTTTGACTTCATTGTGTTTTTTAGTTACTTTTGGAGATGTACCCTTAGGGCAAATTATATCTGTATATCCCCCATTAGCATGGGCATTGTAGCTAAAAACCAATATAAAAAAGCAAAAAAATTTCAAAAACATATTTTTAGATGGTCAATAACTAAACTTATAATAAATGCTAACATCATATTTTGAAAATAATAATAAGCAAGTTTTTATATAGCACGTCAAGTAAAATATATTAATTTACTTTAATACTTACTTGGATGTAAAAAGTTATTTGTAAGGAATATCGGTCATCTAATAATTATTTAGCAATTTTAATAAACTTTGTTTAGTGAGTAAATAGTTGCTTTCAACCCATAATTGTTTAGCTTTTTTTAAAATTATACCTATTTTTTTGCTTTCAGCTTTTATATCTGTGCCATTAATTGGCAAAATGGGAGCTTTAAAAGGAGAAATATAATTATTAATTTGTAAAACCTTAGAAAGATCATAATCTAAAGCCAATATTTTTAATTCGTTAGTTATATTCTTAGCTTCTATTGCGAACCAATTTTGCCAACAAAATTCAATAAATTTTCTCTCTTTTCTGGTTATATCAAGTTTATTTAAATTTATATTTTTTCCAAATATAACTGTAATAATCTGAGCTTTATTAAGTTTTTCAAAATTATAATTATTGAAAATATTAGTTTTTTTTTCAAACCAATACTCAAACAAATCAATTTCTTGCATTTTTATTAATATTTTTTTAGATTGCTTGGCAATGGCAATTAATTCTAAAGTAAAACGTTCTTTTGAAATTTTAGTTATATTTTTTGCCAATTTTTTGCAAGCTAATAAGCCGTTTGGCTCTAAATTCCCCCCAAATTTGCCTGAAAATCTAAAAAATCTCATTATTCTTAAGTAATCTTCTTTAATTCTAATTTCGGGATCGCCAATAAATTTAACAGTATTATTTTTTAAATCTTGTAAACCTTCATGATAATCATATATATTGCCTTTATTATCAAGGTATAAAGCATTCATTGTAAAATCTCTTCGGTGGCTATCGGTTTCAAAATTTGCTTCAAAAATAACGTCTGCATGGCGACCATTTTGGTTTAAATCACTTCGTAAAGTAGTAATTTCGTAATTTAATTTAGTAATATTAGATAATACAGCTATTGAGCCAAATTTTTCACCTATACTAATAACCGTAAAATTGGTATTTTTAAAAATATTTTTTATTTTTTCAGGTTTTGCGGTAGTTGCAAAATCTATATCTTTACTAACATACCCAAAAGCTAACAAATCTCTTACTGCCCCTCCTACAATTCTGATTTGCTCGTTTTGTGATTCAATTAAATTGATTATTTTTAAAACTTCGGGAGTCAAAATTTGCTCAATTTTTTTATTTATTAAATCCATTCTAACTATATGCTATAATTGTTATTTTTTATGAGACTTATCATTTTTTGAAGACTCATTAAAGATTTTCTGAATATTTTCAGGATCAACTAAATTATTTTGATCAATTTTAATGTTTTTTTTGTTTAATTTTACTATAATTTTTTGCAATGAATTGCCGTTATAGTTTTTTAATGTAATATCTAATATGTCAAAAACTACCGCCTTTATTATAGATTGATATGATTGTGGTAAAGTATAAATTTCAATAGGCTGGTCTTCTGAATATTCTAAATTCATTTTTGATAATGGAAATAAATACACTACATCAATATCATTATAACCTGGCGATTTAAAGTTTTTAAAATTGATATTTTTATCAGGATCGAGTAAATTTCCAAAATTATCAATCTTGCCAAGTGGCAGTATAGCAATTGCCATAATATGACTTTTGCTTTGGTTAAAAACTGTATTTGTTTCATGATTTACAATGGTAGATAATTTTGAACTTAAAAAATTATCTCTTTTTAAATTCCAATCAGTTTGTTCTTTGGCTTTTCTGATTGCATTATCTATTAAATCGTAATCATGAGTAAAATATTTATTTTCTATGATTTTGGCATTATTATATATTTGCGGAGTAAAATAATTGATTACTTTGCTGTCCTTTTTATTTTTCTGGTCCTCCAAATACTGTAATTCTAGTTTATATTTTTTATTATTATCTAATTGTATTTTAGAAGAATCAATAGGATTAAAAGCGCCTCCTAAATATAAATTTTCGTTATCACTATTTTTAGTTAAAGCAATATAAATTTCTTTAATTTTTCCATTTTTATTTAATTTTACTGCATATGCAACTATTATTGTGCTAGCGGTAATTTGAGGATAAGGATAAACATGATAACATAGCCTCCCACCCTCTGTTTTAGCTTCGTTTTCTGTTTGGCAAAATGTTTTACCATCTAAAGGTATGTTTGTGTGTTTATTAATAATTTTTACTAATAAGCTTTCAGGTATAATAAAGTTGCAACTTGAAAGAATAAAAACTATTATAAATACTATATATTTTTTCATGCAATTACTTATAATTATTAAGCTAGTAAGACTAAACAACAATAATTTGGAAATCCCTTAAAGGCAATATTTTTTATAAAAAGTTTGACATTAATAAGTAATCAATTTGCAACTTTATAGCCTAATTTAGCTTTTTAAAAATGCCTATCACGTTAGCAAATAATATTGGTTATAATTCCGTTGAAAATAAAAAATATAAAAAAGCCACAAATACAAATTTAGCTCAAAAAATAACCTACTTAATAGCGCAAATGCAAAAAAGCTACGATTTTTCTACTCAAATTATTAATTCGTTATTTAATTCTGTCAATATGGTTGAAAATATTAACGAACAAGTTTGTTTATCGTTAGAAAAAATATTTTACGCTAAAAATAATGCTCTTAATGTTGGCACTGAATGTTTTGAGGAGCTTCAGAATATGGTATCTCAGGGGCAGTTTTCTCAAGAAAATACTAATGTTGCTTTTTCTTTAGCAAATACAGCTCAAATTCAGGCTCAGGCAATCCAAAACTTTGCCAATGCTACTTTTGTTATAAGGCAAAGAATTTTAGATATAATTGAAAATAATCAACATCTTTCTGCTCAAAATATTTTTGCTTTTTCTTCACAGGCAGATAATTTAGCTTCTTCTGTACAATCTTTGGCAGAATCAGCTCAAAGTTATTATTATTCTATTCAAAATCACTCTGAAAAAATTCAAGAAAAGGTAAATCAAGCTTATAAAAGCATCAATGATGTTAGCAATGCTTTAGAGGTTAATCCAGAATTTTAATTATATTTATCCCAATCTATATATTATATTTTTAGAAAACCTATTACAGCTTATATAATAGACTAAAGAACATATAATAGCAAGTATAAGTAACGAAAGATTTTCTGTTATAGAAGGCAAAGTGTGTTTATAAAAAATAGTAGTAAAAGGAGAAATTAGAATGTAAAAAGGATTAATATGTTGTAATTGCCCCAATATGCCAGGAATTTTTTCAATAGGATAAACTACGGGAGTAAGCCACATGCCGATTGGTAAGCCAATTTCTATTAAATAACCAATATCTTCAAAATAAGAAAAAATAACAGAAATAATAAAAGATATGCAAAAAAGAATATATATTAATATAACAATATATAATAATACTATTATAAGTTCCAATCCTAATTTTAAAGAGCCAATAAGAAAACCTGTAGTTAGAGGCAGAATAAGAGAAATCAAATATATATAAGTTGCTTTAGTTATATATACTAAGGTTAATTTATTTAAGCTAAATTGCTTGTTCATCAATAAGTTTTTTTTATAAATAAAATTATATGGCGCTGTTGATAAAACATTGGAAATAAAACCCCAAGTAGCTAAATTAATAGCAATAAAACCAAAAAATTCTCTTGGTGAAAGGTTGGCAATTTTAGACATTATTACTGCAAAAGTAAGGGTATTAATAAAAGGCTTCACTATAACCCAAAGCGATCCTAGCATCGATCTTCCGTATTGGGCTTTTATACTGAACATAAACAAAATTTTTATGTCAACTATGTATTGTTTTAATAAAATAAACATTATTATCTATACTTATCTAAAAATTGACCGATATCTTGTTTCATATAAATATTTTGACCTTCAGGGTTGTAATTGCCTGCATTGCCAAATACCGAGCCACTCCTTTTTAAAGGAGAAAAATTTTTATAGATAAATCCCGAATTGAGTTCATAGCCAACAGCAGGGCTAATGCTATCGTCGGGCATTTCTATGCTTTGAATTACTCTATCGTTATTTCTTATAGTAATCTGACGAATTTGAACTCCGCATCTTTCATAATGATAAACTCCGCTATTATCGTTACAATAGGGGGCAATATGAGCATTTACAATTACTTCATCTCGACCATTATTTAAAAAACACCTAACTTGATCTGAATAATTAGATCGTATTAAAGGAGTAATACTTACTCCATTCATATTTCTATAAATTGGTCGCTCAGAATATTTATGAAATAAATCTATATTTTTAGAAAAAAATTCCGCTCTTTCTTTTAAAAAATGAAAAGCTTTTTGACTAGGCATTCCTTCTAATATATCAATTTCTGATTGACATAAAGATTCTACAAAACTGTGATCTACACCAAAAATATTAGCACCGCTATCGCACACAACTTTAAAAGCGAACATTTTTCTTAATTGACAATCTTTGGGAATTGCGTATGGATTTAATTGTTTATTTTGTGAAGGGTTTTGGATAGTAGGAGCAGAAGATTGTGAGTTGGTTTTGTCAGAATAACTTGCGTCTGGCAAAGAGCAGCCTGACAACAAACAAGTTATTATTAATAATAATTTTAGCATATTTTTATGTATTTTACTATATTAAAAGTCTATATTATTTCTTAAATTTCAATTACTTATTGACTTTTACTGGTTTATAAAAATAAATAATATTATATAATTTAATTATAAGTGAACGATAATAAAAATCAATTAGCAAATGCTGTAATTTGGGATAAATATTTTGGTCTTGATTTTATTGTAGGAGATAAAAAGCAGAATTTTAATTTAAACAATCTTTTTGCTAAAAAAAATATAGTAAATCCCAAAAAAAATTTTATAAATATTAAGCCTGATAAAGAAATTATGAATTCTATATTAACTTTAGATGAAGTTTATAAAGAAATTGATAAAATCGCTGAATGCCCTAATTTAAAAACTCCTGGCAATAAGCCAGTTTATTGCGATGGAGTGCAAAATGCCACTATTATGTTAATTGGTGAAGCGCCAGGAGAAGAAGAATCAAAGCAAGGCATTCCATTTTGTGGAGCAAGTGGAAAATTATTAGATACTGTTTTGAATACTATCGAAATTGATCGAAAAACCAATTTATATATAACTAATTCTGTATTTTGGCGTCCTCCTGCTAACCGCAAGCCAACTGATGAAGAAATAGCAGTTTGTCGCCCATTTGTAGAAAAACAAATTGAAATTATAAAGCCAAAAATTATTATTTTATGTGGGGCAGTAGCTTGCCAAACAATTTTAAAAAGTAAAGATTCTATGTCAAATTTACGTCAAAAAACTAAAGAATATATTACCTCAAACGGCTTTACTACAACCTGCATAGCCATATATCACCCAGCTTTCTTATTACGAAATCCAATAGCTAAAAAAGCGATGTGGGCAGATATGTTATTTATAAAAAAGCTCATTTAAAATATGCATAATACCGATTTAACAAAATTATGTGCTAATTTGAAATATTTTTTTAAAGATATTTCTCTTTTGCAAACGGCTTTAATGCATCCTAGTGCAGCTCATTTAAATAAAAAAACATCATATGAAAGAATGGAATTTTTTGGTGATGCGATATTAAGTTTTATAATACGTGAATTTTTATATAATACGTATGTTAAAAAAAGTGAAGGCGAATTATCGAAAATGCATTCTTTTGTGGTGTCTCGTAAAGTATGCGCTAAAGTTGGTTTAAAATTACAAATTCAAGATTTTTTAATTCTTTCTGGTGGTGCAGAGCAAAATAATGAGCGAACAGAAATGGCTAATATAGCTAATACCATGGAATCTATTATATGTGCAATTTATTTAGATGGAGGAATTAAAAATACTCAAAATTTTATTATTGATAACTGGAGCGAATTTTTAAAAAATACTCTATCTCAAGATTTTGATTATAAAACAATATTGCAACAAATTGTGCAGAGTAAATATAAAATATTGCCATTTTATAAGGTAATTGATGCTAGCGGACCTGATCATAATCCTAATTTTATTATAGAAGTTGATGCTGTGGGCATGACAGCTAAAGGAAATGGTAAAAATAAAAAAGAAGCTGAGTTGGTTGCTGCCCAAAAAATGTTGGAAATGCTAAAACAAAAAAGATAAAAAAAAATTAATATACCAGCAAAAAATTAGCAACAACTTTCGTAAACACAAAAATTTTATTGCCTTGTTTAAAAGCCTCTCGGCTTTTGGTATAGCTTAAAATTTCTTAAAGGCTGCGGATTTTGAAAAATTGTAAGAGCTATGGAATGATTTTATTGACAGAAATTTAACTTTTAAACAATTGCAAAATGTTGTGCAAATTGCGTAATAATTGTTTAGAAAAAGCCAAAAAAGCAGAAAACAGCTATATAGAGTTCCAGTTTTGGAGATGAATGAATTTATAGCTTTACAAAAAAATCAAATTAAATCCAAAGTCCGGACTGCTATTGATGAGAACAACTTACGTTCTGTTGTGACTTAAATGTGATTTATAATTTACTAAACCACACGTAAAATTTAGAAAAAAATCTAACATCATAAATTGATTTTTATCTATACTGATGGCAATTTACTTTATGGGGAAAAAATAACAACTATATATTTAGCACATCAAGATTAAAAATTACTTATAATTAATATATAAAATTGTCACTCACAAAAAAACTGACTCAAAAACTTAACTTTTTAATAAATTAATTTTTAGTTGCTTTAAAAAAGCTTTTATTTATTATTGCTAACCAAAGTAAGCAAGATATTCACTTTGTAAGGTCGATACCCATACTCTCCGTCGTATTTATGACTGAGAGACAGTAATGTATGTCCAGGCGTAAGCTAAAGATTACCGTGATCTTGAAATTAAGATTTTCGAACTCCCAGTTTTAATAACGATTGATCTATTGGTATATGTATTTACCATATAATTCCGTTTTTACTATTGTTCTTTAGTATTTTCAACAGAGACTATTATTCAATACGATTGGCAACCCCGTGCTGATTATAGCTATGGATAGAATACGTGGAGAAAGATATGAAGATGATAAAAGACGAGATATGGAATTGAGTGAGTGTATGAAGAAGATCACCAATATATTAACATGAATAATAATGATTTTATTATAAAATATTGGCGCAGTAACTTGGGATTAAGAATATCCTTTTGGTTAATATTTTTACCAATTAAGGTGGTAGATAATTTAATTGTCAAAATGTTAAAATCAATGGAAGTGACCTCCGATACAGCATTTATTTATATCTATACTATTCTGCTATACGCTATGATATTTACATAGAGATATGGCTTATAATAGGATTTGTGGAAATCTCACACATCATACTATAAAATACGATATATCTGGACTATATAGGGGGTCTATTTTTCAAAATCTTTATTGTCATAACCATATTACTTAGTTTTATTGTTCTTCTTTTGCCGCATTAGCAATCTTATTTAAAGCACTTTAAACATTTATACCTTTTTTAAGCTCAGGTTTATCTTGTTTAATGTTATTGATAAATTCTGCAGATTTTATATTTTCTATCGATTCAATAGCTTTTGCTTTTCTTTCTATAGTATAGGGCTTGATAAACGTATTTTCAAATAAAATAATGACCTTCTTTAGGTATGGAATTGCAATTGGATTTTTTTCTATAAAATAATCAGTTGCTCTTGTTTTAATCTAAACGCTATAAAAATGATCTCTAAAATCTTGTAATATGTTATTGGGATATAAATTAGCATCAATAGTTAATCCATCGGGATATTCATGTTTATATTTTGGGAAATCTTTTGATTCTATGCTATACTCTTTTCTTAGCCATACACAAAACATTTTGCCTTCTAATTATATCAATTTTAATTCTATTTGCATATTATATTCATATTTTTCCAATGGTGCAATAAGATTTGTTATCATTTCACTCAATATAGAAAAATAACCTTGTAGTATTGTGCATATTATAAGGATTATTCCTAAATGATAATGTGGCCGTTTTTATGGTATGTTACCCGTCATCCACTCCATCGCCCATTTTGATACTGCTACAGCAAATTTTGGTGATGCCCATTGACCTAGATTAAGCTTACTTGTTGGTGAACCCAAGTTCCTTATAAATATGGATTACTTCCTGCAATAGACTGTATCAATCCAGCTATTGGGATTCCCATAACGGAAGAAAGTTCAGATAAATATGCTTCACTTTGTTTTAAAAGATACCAATCAGCAAATAATTTTCCGCTATTTTTCATAGCTCGTTAACATTAACCTATAGACATTATTCATCAAAACACTTCTGAAATGCTTTTTAGATGCCGATGATAGATTTCTATTAATTCCTCTCTTAATGTGCGACCATACACTTTCTATTGAATTTGTATGTACCTTGACTGCCACTCTGCCAGTGTGTCTTTTTTCAAATACTATCTCTCCACCGACATATTGACCAGCACCATTGATTGACGCTATTATGATTGTCAGTATTGGAAATAGAATGATCATTTATATTTTTATGTATTTCCGTTTGTAATGTTGGTGCTGGTAGTATCGGTAACTTGTTTAATCTTAACTTTATTATCTGTTCTACTTATTATATCAATAGCCTTTTCATAAACTCCTTTTGCTTTAATTCTTTGATGTATGTGCTATTTTTAGCCTTACCCCCAAAATAAGGCTTAATCCACTTCAATAACACCACTCAAAGGATTTCCACTGTTACATCCACAGTACAGATACGATTTAGCATAAACCATGCCGTTTTTTAAGTTATGGTAATGTATTTATTTAATTGAATTCCTAAAATAACTTTCTTAGCGACGTAAATAGATAAATTGTAATAAGCTATTTAACCAATAGTACTCTATTATCTTCAAAAATAGGGCCGATTCTTACTGTGAACTGATTTTGGACAATCAACATATTTAAAAAGATGTCCATCTTGATATTTATATGCTTGTCTACTACTCTTACAATGAGGGCAAACAGTTTTACCTTCTCCCAATTTGGCATTTGCAAGCTAATCTTGGAACACTGCTCATTTGGAAATTTCTTCTAAAACTCTAATAGGTTCATATAACTTAACAAATCTTTATAGGTTCATTAAATACCCTGAATTTTTATTCGCTAAGAACTCATTTGATTTGCTAAATATGTAGTTGCCAAAAAAATAACAAAATTGGCTTTAATAGTAAAAAAATAACTTATATAATTACAAAAAAGATATTTGTCTAATTTAAAATTTTAATCCTGTTTTATATTACTATTTAATAAGATTAGTAAAATAAACCAAGTGTTATAATAAGTGTAGACTAACGCTAATATTTATCGTTTCTATATTAATTTACAAATAAAATAGTTTGCTTACTTTTGAATACTAATTGTTAAGGGTAAATAAATTATAACAATAACAGTTTTAGTATTTGTTATTGATTATTAAAATGGTTTATTATTTGGTTAAATAACATTTAAATTAGAATATAAAAATGAGCTCGATGATTATCGCAAATGAATTGCGTATTGGTAATGTTATAAATCATCAAAATAATATTTGGAAAGTTATAAAAACGGAGCATGTTAAGCCAGGCAAAGGAGGGGCATTTATGCAGTGCGAACTTAAAAATTTGAATATAGGTAATAAATTAAATACTCGGTTTAGGTCTGACGAGACAATTGAAAGAATGGATTTTTCTGAAAATAGTGTAACTTTTTTATATTTCGATATAGATACTGCTGAATTTATGGATATGGAAACATTTGAACAAATTAGCGTTAATAAAAACATAATTGGGGATAAAATAGCATTTTTAAAAGAAGAAATGGTAGTTAAAATTGCTAAAGCAGAAGATAAAATTATAGATGTTATTTTGCCTGAAAACGTTGTTATAGAAATTTTAGAAACCCAGCCTTATATGAGAGGACAAACAATAACTGCCTCTTTTAAGCCTGCAACTTTAGTTAATGGATTAGTGGTGCAAGTGCCACAATTTATTGAAGCAGGAGAAATTATTATAGTTAAATCTGAAACTTTAGAATATGTCGAAAGAGCTAAAAAATAGTATTTATTTTTATTGAAAATTCGTAAAAGTAATTTATATTTTATATGCTTAAAGTTTTTAACACATTAAGTAAAAAAAAAGAAGAATTTAAGCCTCTTGATTTGCAGCATATAAAAATGTATGTTTGCGGTCCCACGGTTTATGCTAGACCTCATATTGGCAATATGCGAAGTATAGTTATTTATGATGTAATTTTCAGATTTTTAAAATCTCAATATCCAAAAGTTACTTATGTTCGCAACATTACAGATATAGATGATAAAATTTTAGATGCAATTACTAATCTTGATATAAGGCTCGTAGATTTTACTAATAATATTACTAAACAATTTCATCAAGATTCAATTTATTTAGGATGTTTGGAGCCAGATATTGAGCCTAAGGCAACTCAAGAAATTGATAAAATGATAGAATTAATGGATAAGTTAATTGAAAAAGGATATGCTTATATTTCACAAGGTCATGTTTTATTTTTGGTTGAAAAATATAAAGAATATGGGCTTTTGTCAAATCGTAATTTAAACGAAATGATTGCAGGGAGCCGAGTTGCCATTGAAAGTTATAAGAAAAATCCCGAAGATTTTATTTTATGGAAACCAGCTCCTAAAAATGAAATTGGCTGGGAGACAAAATATGGTTATGGCAGACCTGGTTGGCATATTGAATGTTCGGCTATGTCGGTTAAATATTTAGGTGAAAATTTTGATATTCATGGAGGAGGGATTGATTTGCAGTTTCCTCATCATGAAAATGAAATTGCTCAAAGCAAATGTGCTTTTGAAGATTCAAGCTTTGCCTCATATTGGTTACATAATGGGTTTTTAACGGTAGATGGTCAAAAAATGAGTAAATCTTTAGGGAATGTTATAACCTGTGAAGATTTGAGAAAAAAAAATATTCTAGGTAATGTGGCTCGTTTGGCTTTGCTTTCTACTCATTATCGCAAGCCTATGGATTTTAACGATGATTTGATAACAAATTCTCGTATTAGCATTGAAAAATTTTATGAGGTTTTAAAAGATATAAACTACGCTTCTAACGAAAATTTGCCCCAAAATGCAGTAGATTGTTTAAATGACGATTTTAATATCGCCCGTTTTATTGCATTAATGTTTAGCTATTTTAAAGATATTAGAGATACTCATGATGTAAAAAGTAAAGAAAAATTGGCTGGTCAACTTTTTGCAATGGGCAAAATAATTGGTGTTTTTAATTCAGAGCCAGCACAAACAAATCAAACTATAAATTTTGAAATAATAAAATTAGCAGATGAAAGATTGTTAGCTAAAAACCAGGGTAATTATCCAGAAGCTGATAAAATTAGACAACAAATAGATTTATTAGGTTATAAAATAGAAGATTTACCCAATAAAAAATATTTAATAATTACTAAGTAATGAATTAGGTTTTTCGTCTATTATTATTTGTGATGAATCATTTTCTGTTTTATAATTTTTACTAATAACTGATACCGATGGTAAATTGCTTTCTCCGCCATTTTTTAAATTTGTTAGTTGTTCAGCTATAACAGCTGTTTTGTCTGATAAGTGTTGTATATCAGAGGTAATTTGATCGATGTTTTCATCTACCATTTCTCTAATTTTACTATTTACTTCTTCTGGGGTAGCAATTTGAGAAAAGCGATTTTTAAAATCTTTGGAAGCTTCACTGAACTCTGATTGTTTAGAGCTAATATTCATTACTGAATCTTGCAACGATTTTAACAAAACTTCCATATTATTTAGTTCTTGACGAGGAGTGGGAGAAAAATATATAGAAATGCCCATTAATAATCCTGCGATTATAACTATAAATATAGCGCTTTTAACTCCAAAACTAAGACTTGCACCATACCAAAAAACGGCATCACTTATGTTTATTGAATTCATAATATTGATTAAACCTGCCAAAACTGATAAATAAATATAACAAGCAATTTCATAATATACTATTTTAGGATTATATTTTTTAGCTTGGGGGTTAATTATATTGTACAAGAAATAGACTCCTAACATTAAAAAAATGGCGGTAATGTTGATAAGATTTAAAAAATAGACCATAGATCAAATAAATATAATTTGTTTTTTATACAGAATAAGAATATATTATGTCAAGTTTTTTATGTAAATAAGGTATCTATATATTTTAGTGAGTAAGTTATATTTATATCCAATATTTATTATACTTTATGGTTAAATACTCTATTGCCTTTTAATAAATTAATGATATAATTTATTAACTCTGGTAGAGATATTTATATGTATAGCGCAAATCCTCCAATGCCCCTTAATGAAGAAAATGGTTCATCACATGTCGCATCACAGGTAGCCAGTTCAGGCATACCTCAGCCACAACCACCTCAACAATTTTCGCAATATCCTCCAGCTACTTATCCTCCTTATAATTCCTATCAGCCTCAATATCAACAGCAATATCCTTATCCTCCACAACAACAGAATGCTGGTTTGCAAAGTTATTTGTTAAATCAGGCTTATCAAAACCCTATACCTGCAGGAATGGCTAGTGTTGCAGAAGTTAATAATATTTTGCAAAATTTAACAAGCAGTCCTCTTCCTAATCAAAAAGAGATAGATATATTGGGTCGTTACCAATCTCTAAAACCTGTTATTAAAGATAATCCTAAGGCAAAAGAAGAAAAAATTCCTGCTCTTTATGAATCGTTATTAAAATATTTATATTCTACTGATGCCCCAGATGAAAAACCTATTAAAGATTTTTATCTTAAAGGAAATGCTCAATACAAAAAAAAACCTTCATTGTATGCCGATGAGCTAATAAATCAGTTACATAGGAATTCGGAATATATAGAGGGTTTTGCATTATCATTAGAGCTATGGCATACCGATGCACTAGAACTTGTAAAAGCAGAAAAAGATGAAGGCCAGCGTAAATTTCTTAAACAAAAAGTTGATGAATTATATGAACGTTTCAAAGCAAGCATAGGAGATCCGCATAAAGATTTAAATGATTATCATACAAAACTTACAGATTATTGTGAAAAAATTATTACTAATGTAGACGATGTAAAAACAAGTGTAGAGTCTAAATTTTTAGGATACTATTGGATCATGCCTGTTATTACTTTTTTCTTAAATCCTAAGTGGCTTACTTCATTTGCCTGGCGTCATGGAAATAAAAAATTTTTTGTTAAAATATTGGCAGAATTAAAAGAAGCTTCAACACCTGAAGAAAAAGAAAAAGCTTTAAAAAAAGTAGTACGCTATTTAGCAGAATCATATAGTATCGATCATATATATAGAAAACATCCTCTTAACTTCAAAAATGTACGCCAAATTCTAGATTCTATGAAAGAAAATTTGCGTAGCCCTGCTGAAATACAAAAAAATATCGAAGAAAAAGCTTTTGCCTTAAAAAATATTCATGATTTTTTGACAATTTATCCTACTTATAAGTTTACTACTGATCTTAAAGCGCAATTTGGGGCAACTGGATGCTATGTTCTTCGTTATGATCCTAACGAAAGTGTAGCATATGATCCCAAGAGAATAAAAGCCTGTTATACTAAAACTGTAACTTTAATTAGATATGCATCTTTTGCAGATGTTCCTAATCCTCTACAACCAGGTGAAATCTTTTTACAACCGTGGGGAGTATCAATAGCACAGGCGTTATGCGATGCCCGACGAGAGAAATCAGAAAATGAAAATAAAAGTAAGTTAAATAGAATAAAAGAGACAGCACAGGATATTTATACCCAACTTGAAGAAAAAGGATTACATGTGCCTATTGATAATGATATTCCTGCATCTTATGATGCTGATGGGCAATATAATAATCATCAAAGGCAAAAAATCTATGCTTTAGAAACAACAATAATTTCACTTGCAAATACCGATCTTTCGCCCACTGATGTGCAAAGTATTAATAATGGCATTAGACATGCAATACAAAACTATGAAAGGATGATTGATAATTATGCTACACAAATTGCTAATGCTAGAGCAAACTATATAACTACCCAAATAACTTTATTCGATAATTTTTTTAACCAGTGTAGCTCACTTTGCGAATTGGTCACTGATCCTGCTAATGGACTTCAAACTTACAAAATAAAACCAGAAATTACAGATAATTGTGGGTCAGGTAAAGATGATATTATGGCTAATATTAATACTCATTTAATGTATCTTACTGGTTGTAATAATATTGATACTTTTTTAAATCAATATTATCAATTAAAACAAAATCCCGCTACTGCTACTGATATAATTACTGCGTTTAGACCAGGCAACATGAGGTATTTTGATGCCCAACAGGCCCGTTCTAATACTTTTAGACAAGGTTGTCGTACAAATATTAGTTCTTTAGAAAGAATTATAGATGGTCCATTAAGACAGGCAAGAGGTTTGGCAGAACAAAGAAATCGTGAACGCCAACGCAGAGAAGCTGGCAGACAGAATCAGCTAGATGGTGCTGTGCAAATTCCTGCGCGAGATATATTGGTTCCTCAAGCAGCAGGAGGACAACATGTCCATGTTCACCCCGCCACCCCGCCACCTTATCGCAGGGATGCTTCTCCTCCGCGCCAAGACCGCTATTAATTAATAAGACATTAAAAAGTTCTAACGGAGTATCTCTGAAATTGTTTGAGTAATGGCAAAATTTATAAGAGCATAAATTTTAGGAGGCATAATTATCATTGAACCTGCAATCACCGAAACACGGGTATTATGCTCAAAAAAATCGTTTTTTCCTGCATTATTTTCAATATACATTTCTTTAGTAGTATTTTTAGAAAGGCTAGAAATATTTTTATATTTGGTTTTAGTCAAGTTTTCGGGTTGGTTATAAATTTTTTCTTTAATAACTATGTCAATAATAGCCATTTTATAACTAATTAATGTAAAATGTTGTAAGGCGCTACCTATACCAGCTCCCGTGACTACTCCAAGTGAAATTAAAGCTGGGTTAAAACCAAGTAAAGCTCCTATCGATCCTCCTATCACAGCTCCTGGCGCTATATCTGTTTGATTTTTTACTAAAATTGGATTAGGATTTTTATTAGAAGAATGTCTAATGGAATGCTTGCCATTGCCTGTTATTAAAGTAATATCTGGCTCTTCAATTAAAAAATTAGCATTGTTATTTTCAAGCTTATTTGATTCGTCTATTATATCATGATCGGTAATGCTTTTATAAGCCCAATATTTGGTAATTCTTTCTATGCTTTCTTCAGCAACGGGAATAATCGTCATTACTCTTATTTCTAAAATCAATTCTGCCTCTTGTGGGGAATTTACAATAACATATTTTTTATCCATATTAATGTGATTAATAAGATAATCTTGTGCTACTAAATAAGGGGAATTTGAAAAATTTATTACTTTAATATAAACAGATGTTTTATCTTTAGGTTTTGAAAAAAAATTAATACTATTGGTAGTATAAATAAGGTTATCATTGCTTAAAGATTTAGATAAATTAGTGCCCGTACCACATCCACTGATTAATAAAATAATTAACGATGCTAAGCTTATAAAGAATAGTTTATGGGCAAAAAAGATAATATTGTTTTTAAAATAATAGCTTTGGTTGTTGTATATCATATATTTAACTGAATATACAAAATTTGCTATTTAATATAAAGCAAAAGTTTCATTGCTTGTTCTTGTGTTAATTTTTTCATCATATGACTATAGATTTTTTTATCTACAGGGTGATTTTCACGCATTTCTTTGCGATACTTTCTTACCTTACGCAAAACTTCACTTTCATCTTTTGATAATAATTTTTTATATTTTATTTTTATTTTAGAATTTTTATTAACAGCTTCTTTTACCTTTATGCTTAGTGAATCCCATAAAGATTTTTCATTTTCAGTCAAACTAGATATAAATTTAGCATTATTTTCGGAAATTGTGTCGAAAAGTTTTTGTTCATCAGAATTTAATTCTTGACCAACATATTTTTGGTTAACCGAAAAAGTAGGATGTTGATGATTATTTTTTGCTGTAAGCAACCAAATTCCAGTTGTAAAAGCTATAAAAAGTAAAATTCCTAATAAAATAAATTTTATATTTTTTTTCATGTTTTTGGCACATCATATAATAACACAAAATTATTTTGCTATTCAATAAAATTAATTGCAAGATTTTTCACTAATCTTTAATGCCCATTTGTTTTATCGCCTGCTTTACAAGGTCGGCTAATTCGATATTTGAATTATTTTTAGTAATTTTTTGTACTACAATATAAGCATTTTGCCTCATAAAACCCAATGAACAAAGTGCATTAATGGCATCTTGCATTATAGAATAAGAAACCTCGTTTTTATTATTAACTAATGGTTCTATTATTGTTTGATCATTTTGATTAAAATCAGCTTCATAAGATTTTTTCAAAAACTTGACAGGCTGATAAGCTAAACTTTCATTAGCAATTTTTTGCTCTATTCCTTCTAATTCTGTTATAATTCGGGCTGCTAATTTTTTACCAATACCTGGCACTGTAGATATCATTTTTTCGTCCTTAGTCGCAATTGTTAACGCTAAACTTTCGGGGTCAAAATTTGACATAATAGCAATAGCAATTTTGCCACTCACCCCATTTAATTTTAATAAATGTCTAAACCAAACTTGTTCTTTAAAACTTAAAAAGCCAAATAAAGTGGTTCCGGTTTCCCTAACTAAAGTTTCGATAAATAGTTCGACCAAATCAGAGCTTTGACAAACTTTAAATAATGTTTTTCTATCCACAAAAATATTATAACAAATTCCATTTACGTCAATTAATAAACTGTCTTCAAAATAACCTTCTACAAAACCCTTTATTTTACCTATCATTTTTACAAACTTTATTATCGATACAATGGCATGTCATCAAGTTTTTATACCCGATTAAAAGACCTACTTTTATTTTCGTTTTGAAATTTTTCTTTTGCTTCACTTACGAGAGACTGCCTCAATCTTTTTTCTTCAGGCAAATATGGAGAACAAGATTCTATTTTTGTCCATGGAAACCTATAGGCAGGCTTTTCAATAATTTTTCCATCTGGGCATCTTACTAGCATTTTCCCCCACCAATTATTTCTGGCTGGAGTTTGTACAGGAACATCCGACATACTACTTTTATCCACATAGCTATTTCTTCCTTCAATATAAGACCTTACACTTTGTTCATGCATCTTTTTTTCGTTAGGGTCTTGACTGCAAGGAGTAACAACTTTTTCTTGATGACAACTATCGAAAAGTGGACGACAATTGCTTCTAATTTTGTTATCGTCAAAAACATTTAATGTAACTTCTTTATCACATGGAGCAAATTCTTTATGAGCAGATGGGTAAGTTCGTTCCTGATTATTAATAGTGTGAGCGTCATCGTTTTCTGCTACAATGCCAGCAGAATATGCTTTTTTCATAACCTTTTCTCTTTCAGGGTCATCAGATTGTTGTTTAATTTGCTCTACTTTCTTTTGGATTGATTCTTTTGATGGTATTATTGGATTACCACCATATACAATAATTTCGGCATTAGCCTCTATATATTCTTCCATTACTTTGTCCATTAATTTTGCATCTTCTTTACTAGATGGCTTAAAAGTCCAAGCCGCTTGTTTTAATTCTATGCTGGTTTTTTCAGCCATGCTTTTTATATCGTCATTTCCTTGAATGCTACCATATTTACTTGCTGGATAATTATAGAGTGTAGTTATGTGATCTTTAGTTTGTTTAATTACTGTTGCAATTTGATCCCTAGGAATATGAACATGTCTATAATGCCCTTGTTTTGCATTTCGACGTTCTCTAGAAGCTTTTTGGTTATCGATTCGATCTACAAAATAATCAATTTCTTGTTGTGGAATTTCTTGTGCTAACCTAGATAAATTGCGCTCTCCTTCTATAGAAAATAAATCGTTTTGCTTATATTTTTTTTGGTCTTTTGTTAAAATAGTTTCTACTGGCATTGCAGCTAACCCTTGCATTTTGCTTATTGCCCATACCATTCCTACAATTTTCATTGCAAAAGTAGATTTTTTTAAAAAAACTCCATCCCAAACTTTATTAAAAGCCTCTACAATATCTTCTTGATTGGCCTTATTATTATCTGATGTCTCAGAAACTACGGTGTCTTTATCTTGGTTACCTACAAACATATATTTCAATGCAGACCAAAGATTAAGAACTTCGTTTTGAGCTTTTTGTTTTGCTTTTTCATTATCTTGTTTTTTATGGTCATTATCTTGATATTTAGCATTATATAACCCTATTGCTTTATTGGCATTATTCATAAAATAAAAGTTAAAATATAATTGATGATTTTGCAGAATGCTTTTTTATATAAATCTTGCTTATTTTAAAGCTAATAATTTGATATTTTCGATATTTTGAGTTAAATGTTTTATAGAATTCATTATATGGCGTAGGCATAAAACTTATAATAAAATAACAAGCACAATTCTATACTATGCCAATTTAAATTATTATGCAATTTTTTATTATATTGATATTAGCTATTGTAGGCTTCAAGACTTGAAAACTAAAATCTTGTGCTACATTCTTATTAATATAACAGAAATTAACTAGGAAAATATGAATTTAGTACAATTGTGAAAAAATTGCTAACTCAAGAAGAATGCATAAAGCATTTAGAGAATATTCGATAGATTGATAAAAAACCACTTTGTCTTTATTGCCAAAGTCAAAAAATAAGCTAGCATAATAACAATGGTAGACAAAACTGGCAATGTCAATCTTGCCATAAATCATTTTCTGTTACATTTGGTACTATTTTTCATCACATACCTAGACTTACGCAATGATTCTATATATTATCTTTAATGCTTAACGCTAAAAAAGTCTTGTCTGCTTGTCGAGTTGCAAGAGACCTAGATATGCGCAGAACTAATGTTTGGGAGGTTATGCACAAGATACGCAAGGCATTTGTGCAACTGAACAAAAAGAGTTACTTACTGGTATATTTGAAATGGACGAGACTTATATTAAAGCAGATAAAAGCAAAAAAGAGCGAGATAAAGACGGTGATAATAACCAATTTATTGGTAATAGTATGGTCATTGTTAGCATTAAACAAAAAGAATGAGACATAAAAGCTTTTTGCAGCCACTAATACAAAATATCGTACATTAGGCAAGATAGCAATGGAAACATCTAAACTTGGCAGTGAGTTTCATATTGACGAATATGCTAGTTATAAATTTATTTAAGAAGTTTTTTAATCATAAAACAGTTAATCATAGTGTTGAGTATGTTAGCAAAGATAAAGTACATTGTAATAGCATAGAAGGATTTTGGGCATTATTTAAAAGAGGTTTAAAGGGTAAGTTTTATCATATATCTAAATTTTCTACAGAAATATATTAATGAGTTTTACTATAGGTTTAATGCTGGGTTTGTGCTTGCGGCGGTTGTTTTTTGATGATATTGTTAAGAAATTGCTATTTGCCAAATAGTATAAATGTAATACGTTATAAAGCCTTTTTATTTAATTGACTCGATAGTGTTTTTTATAGCCAAAATTAACGATTCCATCATAACTATTGCAGGTAACTATCTAATGAGATTAGTAAGTTTTCTTTTTATTCTGCGAATAATATTATTTGAAGATTTTTGCGAAGTAGGGGAAATTGGAATTTTTGATACTACCTCCATGGGATTAAGCGATGGAATAAAATTATTTTGCCCTTTATTGCTGAGTTTTGACGATTTCTTTGGTTGTTTAATATTGGAATTAGGTTTTATTAAAGTATCAGAAGTTTTATCTTTTAAGAATTCTACTGGTTTTTTATTTAGTTTAGGAGGTTGAGAAAATGATGTAGGCCATAAAGACGAAGCAGACTCTGAGTGTTGCTTAGGACTAGCTGACTTCTCGTTATTATTTATTCTCGATGTTTGCTGTAAGGTAGATATTGTTTTTTTGGGAGCTTCGACATGAGGATTTTCTACTGAATGATCTTTTGCAGTCTGGTAATATGGTGTCTTTTTACTCCATATATCTATTCTACGCTTTATCTGATTTTCTACATCGCGAGCAGACTCAGGATGTTCCTTAGCTAATTGCGAGAATCCTTTTTGTATAATTTTTAACCTCTCAGTAGCATTTGATAATTCTAATGAGGGTGAATCTTGTTGTCTTTGTTGAAGGTCAATATGAGGAAACACAATTAATTTATCCATTTTTTCATTCGCTTCTCCCCCTTTTATTGCTTTTGCAGTTGAAACACTATAAATTGCGCTTTCTATATCTTTAGTAAGCGAAAGTTTTTCTTTATCTGGTAAGCTTGGATATTGATCCATTAGTTTAGTTAATAAATTTTTGTTATTAGAATTAGATGAATCTTTGGGTGAATCTACAATATTATTCATAAAATGCATCTCAATTAACTATTAATCGAGTACCTTAAATAATAATTATTGTCAACTTCAACCTTATTAACTCTGAAGCAAATTGCGACGATATTGAGAATATTTTTGAAGAATATTAGGTCCTGCAAATATTGCTTCGCTACCTAATTCTTCTTCAATTCTAATTAATTCATTATATTTGGCGACTCTATCGGTACGAGACATCGAGCCAGCTTTTATTTGCCCTGCTTTAGCTCCCACGGCCAAATGAGCCAAACTAACATCTTCGGTTTCTCCTGAACGATGAGAAAGAATCGTGCTATATCCATTATTTTTAGCAATATCAATAGTCATTAATGCCTCGCTAATTGTGCCAATTTGGTTAGGTTTTATAAGTATTGCATTAGCCATTTTTTTATGCAATAAATCTTGGAACAGATATGGATTACTAACAAATAAATCATCTCCTACAATCTGAACATAATTACCTATCGACCTATTAAGTAATTCAAAACCTTCATGATCATGTTCTGAAAACGGATCTTCAATTGAAAAGATTGGATATGTTTTAATCAAATCATAATACATATCAACCATTTCATCGCTAGATAAAGTCTTGCATTCTCCGCGCAAAATATATTTTCCAGCTTGTTTATCATAAAATTCACTGGCAGCTACATCAAGTGCTATCAAAACATCTTCGCCAGCTTTATAGCCAGCTTTATCAATCGCTACCATAATTAAGTCTAAAGCTTGATTCGTTGATTCTAAATTAGGAGCAAAACCCCCTTCATCGCCAACGTTAATATTTAAATTCTTGCTTTGTAAAATTTCTTTTAAAGTATGAAAAATTTCTGCCGCTATTTGCAAGCATTGAGAAAAAGTCGTTGATTCGTTGTCATTATTAACGTTAATACTTTTACTGCTTTTTATAGGTATAATCATAAATTCTTGTATGTCCAAAGCATTATCTGCATGTTTTCCTCCATTTATTATGTTAATTAAGGGAACTGGCAAAAGATTGGCAGTCATGCCACCTAAATAACGATATAAACTTACATTATTACTTTGGCTAGCAGCTTTAGCCACAGCTAACGATACAGCCAAAATAGCATTTGCGCCTATAGCTTTTTTATTATGAGTACCATCTAAATCTACCATTAATTGGTCTATTTCGGATTGATTAGCTACGTTTTTTCCTATTAAATGAGGTTTTAATTTAAATTCAATGTTGCTTATGGCTTTTAAAACCCCCTTGCCCATAAAAGCATTTTTATCCCCGTCTCGCAATTCAAATGCTTCTTTGCTACCAGTCGATGCTCCAGATGGTACCGAAGCATTAGATGTAATTCCATTTTCTAATAATATAGTTGCCTCAACAGTTGGGTTACCACGAGAATCAAAGATTTGACGTGCTTTTATATTTTTTATAATCATGCTTTACGCCAAATGATTGTTATTTCACCCGCATCAAACCAATAAAATTTTTTTAATTCCATCCGGTTAAACATTTGATTTTTATCAATCATATACATCCAGTCATTTACCTCAAATCCACTGGAACTAAGACCTTTTTTAATGACACGAGTATATTTAAAATTAGCAACGTTTCCACTTTGCTCTCCTTTGCCTCCATGCTCTAAATCATTGCCTACAATTGTCATTTTATTGTTATATATTCTATATACTTCTATCATCCTATGTTCAGCTGCTCCATCTTCAAAAGCTATATCTTCTTGCAATTTCAATACTCCTGGGCTTTCACAATTACCTATGGCACTTACTTTAAATCTTACCGTAGCTTTATCGCTAGCGTCAAAAAATATACCATAGCCTTCGGTTTTACCACAAAAATATTGCAATATATTAAAAGTGGGTTTATTTCTTTTATAAAAAGTTGGGCTTACTGAACATCCAAAAACAGTAAAGCATCCTACCATCAAAATTATAATGCTTTTACACATAAAAACAACAAATTACTACACTAAAAAAATTGTTTTATCTAACAATTATACATAAACACATTTAATGTATATAATTATACCATATAATAAACTTAATTTGCAACAAATTATTGACATTAATTGATTTAAAGAACTTTTGAGCAAATATAAACATTATTTTAAAATAAAATGAGCTT
Organism: Alphaproteobacteria bacterium; assembly: GCA_025363115.1. Classification (GTDB taxonomy): domain Bacteria; phylum Pseudomonadota; class Alphaproteobacteria; order Rickettsiales; family Deianiraeaceae; genus CAMCQG01. The sequence goes on from JANYEN010000005.1 coordinate 25,735, forward strand.
TAAATGTGGCATAATAGGTATGCCTAACGTTGGTAAATCGACTATTTTTAATGCAATAACTAATACTTCGCAAGCTCAAGCTGCAAATTACCCATTTTGTACAATCGAACCTAATACTGGCAGAGTTGCCGTAGCAGATGAAAGGCTTATAAAATTAAAAAATATAGCTTCTTCGCAAAGAATTATACCTTGCTTTATAGATATTGTAGACATTGCGGGTTTGGTGCGAGGAGCAAGCAAAGGAGAGGGATTAGGCAACCAGTTTTTAGCAAATATCCGAGAAGTGGATAGCATTTTACATGTTGTAAGAGCTTTTAATGACGAAGACGTTACTCATGTGGAAAACAGCGTTGACCCAATTAGAGATATTGAAATTATAGAAACAGAATTATTGCTTGCCGATTTAGCAACCGTAGAAAAAAGACTTTTATCGGTAGCTAAAAAAACCAAAACTAACGATAAACAAGCTATTTTAGAAGAAGAAACATTGCAAAAAATTCTTGAAGCACTAAATATAGGTAAAATGGTAAAATTTATTGATTTTACGTCCGAGCAAAAAAATATATTATCTTCGTTTCATTTATTAACAGTTAAGCCAGTTTTATATATTGCCAATGTAAATGAAAACAATAGCGATAAAGAATTATTTAACAAAATAAAAAATTATGCCCAAAGTAAAGAATCTAAGGTAGTTCCTATATCGGCAAAATTAGAATCCGAAATGATGGAATTTGATGAAAATGAAAAAAATCAGTTTTTAGTTGAATCGGGTTTTGGGGGAACGGGGTTAGGGCAAATAATTATAAATGGCTATGCTTTACTGGGATTAATAACTTTTTTTACCGTGGGAGAACAAGAGGCTCGTGCTTGGTCGGTAGCTAAAAACAGCGCCGCCCCCGTTGCTGCAGGTGTAATACATAGCGATTTTGAAAAACATTTTATTAAAGCTGAAGTGATAAGTTATGAAGATTTTATAGCTTGTAATGGACTAAGTGGAGCTCGTGAAGCTGGTAAATTACGTATTGAAGGCAAAGATTATATTGTAAAAGATGGCGATATAATTAATTTTAAAACTGGCGCTTAAAATACTTTGACATTTAGTTGAAAATTTTCATAATTATTATTATTAATTTTAATACATATTTTATGAATAACAATGATATTGAAGTTGCCAATATTATTACTGACTGGGATGCTTTTTTAAAAGAAGAAACCGATAAAATTATCCTAGAAACTTTGCCAACGTTGGATAGTGCCCAAAAAAGAGGAGAATTTCTAGATATTATGGGTCAATATAAAAAAGAATTGAGCTGGAAGAATATACAAAAAAAAGTTAATGTGCAATCCGATGATTTAAAAGAAGGTACTTTCGGACAAAATAGACTAGAGGTTTTTATAAGGCAAAAAAAAGAGTTTGAAAGAAAAGCATTACAAAAAAAATTACCAACTGCTGATAATTGGACGGATGTTGAGCGCTGGCTACAAGAGATTGATGATCAAGGCGCTGATGTAAATCGTAGAACTCTGATTTATTTAAAATTGCTACAACAAGCAGTAGATGCAGGTACACCCCTAGAATTTGCTTTAAATGATGAAACATTAAAAAAAGAGTTTTGGCGAATGAACAGAGGTATTGATGAAAATATAAAAATAACTATTCAGGAGGAAATAAAAGATATTACCCAAGATATACAAAAAAATATTCAATTAAGTCGCGAAATATTTAATTGTTATTTACCTAGCAAAGAAGAACGTAATGAGGTCTATATAAAATATGTACGTTCCGTCCAAGAAACATTTTTGGATAATTATGCACAAGATTTAACACGTATTTTTGGTTTTAATAAAACTCAGAAGCTTAGAACCTCATTAGCTACTTTTAATCCCAAGATAATTAAATATTTAAGTAACTCAATAACCTCTGTATTGCCATCTATTACAGTCGGCATTGCAACCGCAATAACCCATCCAGGTACTCAAAACACTTTGCCGCCACGAGTAAAACGAATTATTGATATTCTGCCAAATAATTATCAAAAAGCACGCGAGACAGTGCATGATATGAAAACAGAACGTGATAAAATCGCAGATGATTATACAGAATCTCGTTACAAAAAATTGACGCAAAAATTTGATGAAATGCCAAATAATATGAATCTTTTTTTATCGCAAGGCAACTCCACATCTGCAAAAAGAAATAATTATAGTCGACCTTTATGAATTGGTTTGATAGCAATTCGGACTTGCAAATATCAATGAAAATTGATAACAATTTGGATCGTTTTAAAAATGCCTGCATAGAAGCTGGTAGCCCTCATTTAAAAATGAAAAACATTATACATGTGGCGGGCACTAACGGAAAAGGTTCAACAATAGCTTTTTTGCAAGCTATTTTAAAAGAAGCAGGTTTTAAAGTAAATGCAACAACTTCTCCTCATTTAATAAAGTTTAACGAAAGAATAAACCTTAATGGAAGCGATATTTCGGATGAACAAATTAACGAAGTTTATCAAAAATATGAATATATTTTTAACAAATACGATTTAAGTTTTTTTGAAAAATCAATTTTGATAGCATTTTTAGCTTTTAGCGCAAGCGATGCTGATTTTAATATTATAGAAGTTGGCTTGGGTGGAACTTTAGATGCAACCAACATTATTGAAAATCCTAAAATTTGTGTTATTACAGCAATGGGTCTTGATCACTGTGCAATACTAGGAGATACAATCGAAAAAATTGCTGTTAGCAAAGGAGATATTATTAAACCAAATGCTAAAGTTGTTATAGGATATAATCAAGAAAGCGTGATTGAAGTTATAACAAAAAACCGAAATAATACTTTTTATATTGGCAACAAAGATTGGTTTGTGGATAAAACATTAAAAATTTCATTGCAAGGAGAACATCAATATTATAATGCTAGCAATGCAATTGCAGTATGTGATTTGTTAAAAACAGAATTTGATATACCAAAACAAGCTATTGTTAATGGTTTGGCTAAAACAATATGGCCAGCTAGAATGCAAAAAATTAATAATATAATAATTGATGGTGCTCACAATATAGAAGGTATTAAGGAATTAGTAGGTTATTTAAAAAATATACAAGATAAAAAAATAGCAATTATGGCTATTATGAAAGATAAAAATATTGATGAAGTATGTAACGTTATAAAGGGAGTTTTTGAAACTATTTATTGCGTTCCTTTGTTAGGTTGTATGCGTCAAAGAGCATTGCCACCCGAACAGTTAGCAAATAAACTTAATCAAAACAAAATTAATGCTAAAGAAGTAAAAAATTTAAACGATCTTTTAGCTAATTTAGATAATAAGCAAACTACAATAATATTTGGATCATTGTTTTTGGCAGGAGAAACTTTGGCATTTTATTCCAAAAAAATATAAAAATTGTATTATTTTAAGTTAAGATTAGTTAACTTATTATCTTTTGCAAATACAATCATATATTTATTATTGACTATAATAAACTATTTATAGTAATCACTTTTGAATAAATATTTTTCTGATGCAAAGCAAACATAACAACATGTCTTTTACTTTAATGGAGTTATCAATAGTAATAGTTATTATGTCGATAATTTTTTCACTAATACTTCTTTCAAAAAAATTAATAGAATTAGCAAAAGTTAACAAAATATACGAAGAATATAGAAATTTTACTTATAGTATAAGCATTTTTAAAGATAGTTATGGTTGTTTACCTGGGGACTGTCCACCTATTCAAATTCCTGATTTAACAGGAAAAATATCTTCGGTTTGTACAACATTAAATACCACCATGGATAATTCTCACGTTTATAATGAATTTAGTACACGAGGGATAGAAAGTGCCACTAAAAGAACATGTATGTTTCAAGAATTGCAAGCTGCGGGATATTTACCTAGCTCACCTATTAATATCCAGTATAATTCAAGTAATACATCTAGCACCAATCCTCTCACTGATTCTATAGCTGGGTCAACTATTCCCTTGCAAGAATTAATAAAAAAATAGCTTGGGACTATGTTAACACCGTTACAACTTCATTATCTTCTGGATGTTATTTTCAACCAGCTACATCTTCTTTTCAAGTTCCTGCAGAAATAGGATGCTTTAGGCAACAATTAGATTATTTTCAGTCCTGGATTGGAAATTCATATTTTATGTTACGAGATGCAAACGTAACACCAGGCATCTGTTCTTATCTTACTTATAATATTTCTGGTAGTGGAGTTGATTCTTGTGTAAAATGTGCTGTTTCTGCCTCATTTACTCAAAAACTAGATACTAAATTTGATGATGGCATGCCTTATAGTGGTGCAATTTTAGGGACATTAACAAAGCAGGACTGGAATTTTGGGAATAATATTAATATTTCTGGAAACTGCAACACTCTTAAGGAAGGTACATTTGCTATGGTTGGCGCAACTGCGCAGTGGCAAGGAGCTTTTGATCCCTCTGTAATATCTTATTTACCTTCAAATGATATCAGCAAAGGTTGTTTACCCGTTTTTTTAGTTCAAAGCTTTGATTGATATTATCAAACTTATTGATCACAATTTTTTATTGCATATAAAGATTATGTAATTGTACAAATACATTAATATTTATTAGTTTTTTTACATATGATGTTAAGATTATTATCTTTAAGTTTATTTTTAATACCACAAATAGCATTTGCTGCAGATGAAGCACCTAATGCCAAAAGTGCCTTTATGTCTTTTGTACCATTACTTGTTATATTTGCAGTTTTTTATCTTTTAATAATGCGTCCTCAGCAAAAAAAAGCCAAAGAATTTACTGTAATGTTAGATAATTTAAAAATTGGAACCAAAGTAGTAACTGCAGGAGGAATTATTGGTGTAATAAAAGATATTGATAAAGAAAAAGATTTGTTTACAGTTGTTATTAGCGACAATGTAGAAGTTTTAATTTATAAAAAATCAATTACCAACGTTTTTGATTTAGAAGAAAAAAAGGCGTGAAAAAACTTTTTATATTAATTGTATTCATAGGATGTCTAGCCTTGATAACTATTTATAAAATTCCAGTTGGTAATAATATTGTTTTAACAATTAAAAAAACCCAAGGTCTTTCTTTTGTTGCCGATAAAATATATTCTCAAAAATCTATAAAAGATAATATCTTAAAAGCCAGTATGTTGGCATTTGGTAAAATATGGATACACTATAATAAAAAAATGGTAAAAATAGGAGAATATGAAATAAAAAAAACTGATACCATATATTCTGTTATTAACAAAATTGTTTCAGGAGAAATAAAGTATTATAATGCAGTATTTCCTGAAGGTTTAACAACCGAACACATTTTGCATGAGATAAAAAATAATAATATTTTAATGGGAGAAATTTCTGTTATTGCAAGTGAAGGGGAATTATTCCCCGATACTTATCGAATAAATAAACTGGAGAAAAAGAATCTTTTGATAAGAAGAATGAAGAAAAAAATGAGTAATTTTTTAGAAAAAGAATGGAAAAATCGAGACCCTGATTTACCTTTTAATAACCCCTATGAGGCTTTAATTTTAGCTTCTATTATAGAAAAAGAAGTGGGGGCTTCTTATTGCATTACAGATGAATATAAAAATGTAGCTAGTATATTTATCAATAGATTAAAAAAAGGAATGCGCTTACAATCTTGTCCAACTGTATTTTATGGATTGCCCATGTCAAATATTATAAATGGAGACGTAAATACACTTCGAAGAAATCCAACTTTTGCCGAATTAAAAAATTGTCATCCTTATAATACTTATTGTATAAAAAAATTGCCACCTACACCAATTTGTAATCCTGGAGCTAAAGCAATTAATGCCGTGCTGCATCCTGCTAAAACTGACTATTTATTTTTTATTAGTGATGGAAATAATTGCCATAAATTTAGCAAAAATTTTGAAGATCATAGAAATAATCGTTCAAAAAATAAAAAATAAAAATCATATTTACATAATTATCTGCCAAGTCAAATATATCATTTATTATCCAATATTTGCAATTTTTGTAAAAATCATAAGAATGAAATATATTTATTTTATTAGGCAGATAAGAAGCATAAGTAATAGCTATTTTTATTTCAATTAAATCAGGGTGATATTAAAAATTTATACAATTCTTTTAGATTTTTTTATATCACAATTTGTAATAAACTTTATAGTTACTTTCATTAATTATCTATCAATTTCTCCAAAAACTACATCTTGAGTAGAAATAATAGCCACCACATCAGAAAGTAAATGACCAGAAGCCATAGCATCGATTGCTTGCAAATGAGCAAAGCCAGGGGCTCTTATATGGCATCTATATGGTTTATTACCGCCATCCGATACTATGTAAACTCCAAATTCACCCTTGGGAGCTTCAATAGCAGTATATATTTCGCCTTTTGGCACACTATAACCTTCGGTATACAATTTAAAATGATTAATTAATGCTTCCATTGAATTCTTGATATCTTCCCGTGATGGAGGTGTTATTTTTTTATTATCGGTCATTATGGCGCCTTTAGGCATCTGTTTTATGCATTGCTGAATTATTTTAGTAGATTCGACCATTTCTGCCATTCTAAGCAAAAATCTATCATAACAATCACCATTTTTACCTACAGGAATTGCAAAATCCATATTATTATAAACCTCATAAGGCTGAGACTTTCTTAGATCCCATGCAATACCCGAACCCCGCAACATTACTCCAGTAAACCCACGATTCAATGCCTCCTCTTTGGTAACTACTCCAATACCAACTAATCTTTGTTTAAAAATTCTATTATCCGATAATATACTATCGGTATCACTAATTTTTTGATAAAATTGTTTACAAAAGTTATCTATATCTTTTAGTAAATTATCATCAATATCTGCATGTACCCCACCTGGTCTGATATAAGCAGCATGAAGCCTAGCCCCTGAAGCTCTTTCATAAAATTCCATCATTTTTTCTCGTTCTTCAAACAACCAACAAAAAGGAGTCATTGCCCCTACATCAAGAGCTTGAGTTGTTATTGCCATTATATGGTTTAAAATTCGGGTTATTTCTGAAAACATTACCCT
>JANYEN010000028.1 GCA_025363115.1 Alphaproteobacteria bacterium
AAATAGCAATAATGCCAGGATATGTAACATTTGGCTTAATATATATAATTTTGCGTTTTGTCAGTCTTTGTAAAAAATCAATTTAACAAAACATAAACGCAAAAAATTAAGTTGTCGTGAAATGAATTTAAAATAAGTCTTGAAAATGCTCAAAAATACAGCAAAAACGATAAAAAAGAAATAGTGAGATGATCGAAGTGGTAAACTTATAAGGTTTTTCAAAAAGAATAAAATCACATTAAAACATAGAATATTATTGACCGAAACTCATTGTTTTTACTTGCATTCTATGTGGAATAATTCGCAAAAAGAAACTTGCTTTGTTGAAAGTTTCAATGCATGTTAGGGCATTATTTTTGCCTTCGCACACGAATCAATGTTTTTATTTTAAGTTTGGAAAAAACTTGAATCGTAATGCTTTTTTGGTTAAATAATTATAAGGCACTGACTAAGTATTTTGATTAAGGCGAGTTAAATGAATAGTAATAATAAAAAAATAGCTTTTTATAATACACGTTAATTTGATAACATTGATATTGTAAATTTTATAAATAAATGCTTATAAAAAATATATTATTATTTTTGATAATATCATTTAACGTCAATGCGCGAGAAAGAATTAGGGGAATGGGCACTCCTTTATTATTTCCTATTTTTGCTACAATAGCAGATGAAATTAGTTATTCTAAAAATATACCATCTCCTTTTATAGAAATTAGTGCAACTGGCTTTGCCTTTCAAATTTTTTGTTCAGGAACAGGAGATAATTATCCCGATTTAGTCAATTCGTCTAGGCTAATTAGCCCAAAAGAAATAGATTTATGCAAAGCTAATAATATCAATTTTAAAAAGATTGATTTAGCTTACGATGCCGTGGTTATGGTAACGAATAAAAATTCTGGTATTAAAAATTTAACAGATGAGCAACTTTTTAAAGCTATTAGCGAATATGTTTTTGACGAAAATGGCTATTTAATAAAAAATAAATATCATACCTGGCAAGATATATATAAGCATTTGCCAAATGATAAAATAATTATTTATGGCACTACTATTACCTCGGGGACTTATGATTTTTTAAAAGAAAAAATATTCGCTCCTCAATGTTCTAAAACTAAAAGTGACGATAAATTGAAAAAATTTTGCGGAGTGGCTCGGCAAGATGGGCAATATGTTCCTGTGCCAGGAGGATATACTTTAAATATTCAAAAAATGTCTTCTAGACCAGGTGCAGTAGCAATGATTAGCTATTTATTTTTAGAAAAACATTATACAAGATTCTCAATTATTTCAATAAACGATATTACTCCTAATGACCAAAATATAAAAGAATATATATTATCACGTTTATTATTTGTTTATTATAAACAAAACAGCATTGACGATTTTCCAATATTTAAAGATTTTATAGAAGAGCTAAAGAAAAGATCGATTAGTTATGATTAAAATTTTTGATGATATAGCTCTAGATTTAGAAGCTATAAAAAATTTAATTAAGTCTTTATTAAAAGATAAAGATATTTTGGTTAAAGATAGCTATGGTTATCTGGCAGAACATACTGGTAAAATGATTCGACCATCGTTGGTAGTGGTAGCGGGGATGCTGTGTAACAAATTTTACGATAAAAATATACAAAAAATGGCTGCGGTTATCGAGCTTTTGCATATTGCTTCTTTAGTTCATGATGATGTAATAGACCAAGCAAATATGCGTCGAGGTCATGCTACAATTAGCCATCTTAAAGGAAATAAATATGCCGTGATTATAGGAGATATTATTATATCTGAAAGTTTTAAACTTTTGTGTTCTTTGGGAAACATTGATATTGCCAATGAAGTTGCAATTTGTGCAAGTTCTTTAAGCGAAGGAGAAATAATTCAAGATAATGCCACTGGAAATATTGATTTAACATTAAATGATTATATAAAAATTATAGATAAAAAAACTGCCTCTCTTTTTGTAACTTCAATGAAAATTCCTTTTATTTTTTTTAATCAAGATACCGCTAAAATAGAAAATTTAGCACGTTTAATAGGGGTTATATTCCAATTAAGTGATGATGTATTAGATTATAGCAGTCATTTAGACAGGAGTGGAAAAAATAAATATAATGATTTTTTGGAGTCAAAAGTAACGTTACCAATTATTTTGCTAAAACAACATATTAATGAACAACAAAATCAAAGGTTAAAACAAATTTTTTTTGAAAAAAATAATAAGTTAGATAACTTACAATATGTTAATAATTTAATTTTACAATATAATATTATAGATAAATGCCATGATTACATTAATCAAAATTATATTTTAGTTTCTAAAAATAAAATCATGGAATTTAAGGACAACGAAATATCTCAATTATTAATTAAAACTATAGATTTTATTATTCAAAGAGATTATTAAGTTATTTTATGAATATAAAAAAATCTTTTAGTTTAATTGAATTATCAATAGTTGTAGCAGTATCGGCTATAATACTTAGTACATCAACTACTGGTTATTTAAGTTATAAACAATATTCATCTCGTTTAGAAAGTCAGGCAAAATTAGACACACTAAAAACAGCCATTGAATCATATTTTGCTACAAACGGATATTTACCCTGCCCTGCTGACCCTACTTTGCCTTTGTCAAGCCCAAATTATGGCACAGAAAGACTTGATGATACTGGCACTGGTTGCTCT
>JANYEN010000036.1 GCA_025363115.1 Alphaproteobacteria bacterium
CTATCGTTGTAGAATTTTTTAAAGCCTCTACTACTTTTTGCCATGATATTTCTCTGATGGCTTTTGCTCTACTCAAAGAAGTTCCTATATTTTTTGTATCTACTTTAGTTAAATAAACTTCCACAGTGCCACCTATTTTTATTTGATCTTTTTCGCCTGCTGTAAAAAATTCTTTTATAGGAATAGGGCATTCTGATTTTAAGCCAACATCAACAAATACTAATTCTTTATCTATATTTACTATTACTCCCTTAATAATTTTAGAAGAATTAAATAAATTAGAGTTTTCTATAAAACTGGTAATTTTTTCTGCTGGATATATACTATCCATGTTTTGGTGTTGTTCTATTGTAAAAGACATGTATGTTATTTATTTAATTTTGTTAATAATAAAAGCTTTAGATTTATATGTTATAACGATAACGAATTACTTCGTGATAACAAAATTATTTTAGTCAACTATTTAAATTTATATTTAATTGTAGACAACTAATTTGCATTAAAAATAAGTTGTCTACTTTTCAAATAATAATTATCTTAACCATTTACCAAGACCTTCTTTTTTAAGAACCGTCATTACACTTTGTTGTTCTTTCATTCTATTAAAATACTTATCAACATTTTTAAACTCTTTAAGGTCCATTTTGAGAAGATTTTTTAATTCGAATAGAGAAGTAGTAAAGTAAAAGTCGGCAATTGAAAGCTTGTTATTTGCTAAGAAATCATTATCAGCAAGAACGTTGTCTAATTGTTTAAGATGAGTTTTTAATTTTTTACTAAAAAACTTTTTATCAGACATAAACCAACCTCCAATAGATTTATGTATTTCGGTGGCTACAAAATTTAGCTTTTCTAATACATAGTATCTTTCATTAGTTCCTATTTCTGGTAAGAATTTATGAGATTTATCTTGATCTGCAAAATATTGTAATATTACAGAAGTTTCCGTTAAAATTTTATCATCTTCTAGAGTAATAGCAGGTACCATACCAGTAGGATTAATTTTATAATAATCAGAACCGTCTTTTTTTACAGTATGAGAAGCAAGATCAATTTCTTCTAATTTTATTGGCTTATTCATTTCTTTTAAAAGAATTTCAGGAGCAATAGAAGCTGCACCAGGGGCGTAATATAAAGTATGTTCATAAGATTCAGCTATTGCATTATTTGCAGACAACAATAAGCAGAAAATTGAAAGTAATTTAATTTTATTTTTTATCATATTTTAAACAAGTTAAATAATTAATAATTTGATTTAATCTGACAAAATTAATTATTGTCAATACTTTAATATACATATAAATTTATTAGAAAAATCTTTTTCATTGCTTTTTAAAAACTGATTATTGCTTAATAATTTAATTATCTTCGGGGCGTAGCGTAGCCTGGCTAGCGCGTCTGGTTTGGGTCCAGAAGGTCGGGGGTTCGAATCCCTCCGCCCCGACCATTTAAATTAATAAATCATTTATTTATAAATTTAAAGTATTTGAATAGTAAAAAATTAAATTATTTTGATATAATAAAAATTTAGTTTCTGTGGTTAGCCTAAAAAGTATTTTTTTGAAAACATTAAAAAAATGCAATATAGAGTGTTTATTCGCCCCTAATTTAACGTTATTAGAAAATGAATAGTGTTTTTGATTTAAAAAATCTAATATTTAATTATAAAAATAAAGTTAATAAAGCAATTTTATGTATTAATATTGATCAAAAAAAATTACAAATAGTTAAAATAAACGAGCAAATTCAAGATGAAAATTTGTGGAATGACAATGCAAAAATGAATAAATTAAGCCAAGAAAAATCTCAATTAGAAAAAATTGTAGAAAATACCGATGCAATCATATCTTTTTTAAAGGATTCAGAAGAATTGCTTAATATGGCCGAAATTAGTCAAGATAATCAAATGATTAATCAAATTTATAACGATATGCAAATATGGAAAAAAAGAATTGATGAGTTTGAAATATTGGCTCTTTTTTCAAATCAGAACGACAAAATGGATTGTTTCATTGAAATTAACTCGGGGGCAGGGGGTACAGAAAGTCAAGATTGGGTGGCAATGCTTTTAAGAATGTACAATATGTGGGCAGATCAAAGAGGATTTACAGCTGAATTGGTAGATAAAGTAAATGGCGAAAGTGCGGGTTTTAAGCAAGTTGTTGTTGCCATCAAAGGTTATTTAGCGTATGGTTATTTAAAAAACGAAAATGGAGTACATCGTTTAGTAAGATTATCTCCTTTTAATGCACAAAATAAAAGACAAACCAGTTTTGCCAGTATTTTTTGCTATCCAGCAATAAACGACGAAATAAAAATTGAAATTAACGAAAAAGATATAAAAGTTGATACATATAAAAGCTCTGGTGCTGGCGGACAACATGTAAATACCACCGACTCCGCAGTCCGAATAACTCATATACCTAGTGGAATTGTTGTTAATTCTCAAGGTCAACGTTCTCAAATGCAAAACAAAGGAGAAGCTTTAAAAATGCTAAAATCCAAGCTTTATGAAATGGAATTAAATAAAAAAAATCAAAATAAAAATATTATTGAATCTAATAAATCGGACATAAATTTTGGAAGCCAAATTCGCAATTATGTTTTACATCCTTATCAAATGGTTAAAGATTTAAGAAGTGGCTACGAAACCTCGCAAACCAATAAAGTTTTAGATGGGGAGCTTAATGATATAATCTATAGCGTTTTGACTATATCTTAGATAGTTAAAAAATATATTGACTAATTTTTAGTTGTATGTATAATGCTGGTATAAATTTTTTAAACTTGCTATATGAGTAATAAAAAAAATAATCCAATTACGAATGCGGAAAAAAAAGAAATAACATTTCAAAAAACTCAATATGTAAAAGCCGTACATTTAAAAAAATCACTTCCTACTTTAAAAAAAACACAACAAGAAGATGTATTTAAAGGAATTTTTGGAACAACTTCGAAAGAATTTACTAGAAAAAGAGTTACTGAAAACTATAGCAATCATCTCAAAAAAGACTATGGTGTAGCAAAATCAACGCAAATGATAGAAGATCATGCATATAAAATAATAAAAAGTATTACGCAGTCAAATAAAAGTCCAAAGGAAGTAAAAAAATTTGATAAACTACTTACTCAATGGAATAGCAGACCAAAAAGTTCTCCTGTCAGATAAAGCATATTTTAAAAGCTAAATACTTAAGTAGTTACTATAAAACAAGCTTAGATCAACAAAAGTGTAGTTGGAGAATTCGTAATATAACTTACTGGGGTTTAAATTAAAAAACTATACTAAATTAACCATTGTTATTTATTAAGATGCTTTTTATGGCAAAGGCTTATAGTGACGATTTAAGAATTAGGGCAATTAATTTAATTGAGCAAGGTTTTACTAAAACTAAAGTTGCAAAAACGCTTGATATTACTATACAAACACTTTATAAGTAGTGAAAATTATATAAGAGTGAACATGTTGTTAACCCAAAGATTTCTAGTTTTGAAAGAAAAAAGAAGGTTGATGGTAACGTTTTAATTGATTTTGTTAAGGAAAAATCTGATCAAACGTTAAAAGAATTACGAAGCGAATTTTGTCAAATAATTCAGAAAATACTTAGAGAAAATATTATTTATTTGGATGAATATAGCTTTGATATAAATATGAAAAAAGAATTTGGTTGGTCAAAAAAAGGTGTGCCAATTGTTGATAAAACGTGGCAATAGGAAAAACGGTAGAATTACTGTTATCTCCGCATTATTAAGGGTAAACAATCAACTTTTGGCTCCGATGTATTTTGAGGGAAATACAAACACGGAAGTTTTTAACACTTGGGTTGAGCATTTTTTAATTAAAGAATTAACACTTGTAAAATTTATGATTATGGATAATGCAAGCTTTTATTGTTCTATAAAAATAAGGTTTTTAATTGAATCGGTTGGTTGTAAATTGCTTTATTTACCTCCATATTTTGTAGATTTTAATCCGATTTAACAAAAATTGGGTGTTGTGAAAAAAATTGTCCGTGGTATGAGAGATCAATTTAAGAATTTTGATAAATATTTAGACTATATTTTATACTGTGATTAATTTAAATAATAACGTTTAATTTTTAGTATCTATAATTTGCCTTATAAATCCCCCACCAATCATTCTATTGTTTTGATATATAACGCAAGCTTGACCACGAGTTATAGCTCTGCCTGAATTTTTTAATTTAATGGTAGCGGTTTTTTCATTTGAATCTAAAAAAATTTTTGCTAAAATTAGTGGTTGCAACGCTCGCAAACATACTTCAGCTTCAATTTCGCCGTTATCAACCAAATCGCTTGGTAATAAATTTAGTTCACCTATTATAAATTCAGTATTGTAAAGATCGGATTCTTCTCCAATAAAAAGAGTGTGATTAGTAAAATCCATTTTTACCACATAAAATGGCTTTTCACCTGCAATTCCAATGCCTTTACGTTGCCCGATTGTATAGTTTATTAGCCCTAAATGGCTGCCAAGTTTTTCACCTGTTTTAATATTAATAATATCTCCTCCTTCAAGCGTTCCAGGTCTTAAGCGTTGTACAACTTTAACATAATCTCCATCGGGTACAAAGCAAATATCTTGACTATCTTTTTTTTCACTTATTATCACGCCTAAATCTCTGGCAATTTGTCTAACTTGGGTTTTATTATAACCACCAAGAGGGAAATGCAAAAAATCTAATTGTTCTTGAGTTGTGCTGAATAAAAAATAGCTTTGGTCTTTTGTTAAATCTATCGCTCTATGTAGCTCTGCAATTCCGTTTACTGTTTTTCTTTGTACATAATGCCCGGTTACCATTGCGTCTGCTTTTATATCTTTGGCAATTTTCATCAAATCTCTAAATTTTACCGACTGGTTGCATCTTATACAAGGCACTGGGGTTGAACCTGCCAAATAATCATCAGCAAATTGCTCCATAACTTCTTGCTTAAAAATTGATTCATAATCTAAAACATAGTGTTTTATATCAAACATTGCCGCTACCGTTCTGGCATCATGAATGTCTTTAATTCCGCAACAAGTCTTTGATTTTTCGGGCACCGTAGTAGCATTATAAAGCTGTAAAGTTGCCCCAACAACATTATAACCTGCTTTTTTTAACATTACTGCTACAACCGAACTATCAACTCCGCCCGACATTGCTACCAGCACTGTTGTTTCGTTTTTAGGTTTATTAAGATTTAAGTCTATCATTTTATTATATCTCTTATTTTATCAAGGGTTGACATAAAACCAGAAAAATCAATATTTTCTTTATTACAAATTATATTGCATAATTCGTCTTTTAACTCCAAAACAGCCCTTTTAGAATCGGCGAGGTTTTTAACCGAAGGGTCGTCTTTATTAATTAATTGATATTTGTTGTAAAACTTATGTAGTTTACTGGTTGGATTTTGTATTATCATTTTGTGTGCAGGGTTTCTTGGAAAAAAGAATTTATTATATTCCGATTTTAATATACCAGTATTATCGGTTAATTCTTGCCAGAACAAATACTCAATTTGAAAATCTAATTCATCTTCATTGCCAGCATCAATGTTTATTCTCGCACATTTTCTGTTGTTATCTAGTAGTTTTTTTTCATAAGCTCTACCAGCATTATCATTGTCTACTACACAAACAATTTTTTCTACTTTTCCTTTCTTGCTTTCTATTATACTTGATACAAATTGTGCAAAATTTGGTAATTTTGAGCCACCACAGCCAATGAATATTGCTTCTTCTAAAAAATCATATTTATGATTTAAAGATGTTTTTGCTTTTTCTAAATATCTTTCATCATCGCTTCCTTCACATAAAATTATAATGCTTTTTTCATTTATTTTTTGAACTAGCCTGTAAATCAAATCAGCATTATCTTCTAATAAAACTAAACCTGGGGTTAGCTCGGTTAAAATATCCTGTTTATCTTGTTCATTTTTGCATTTAATCCCTTCTCCGTTTTCTATCCAAAATAATTCACTTTTTTTGCAATATGCCACAGTTGACGGGCTATGGGTTGTCATTATCACCGTTATGCCTTTTTCTACAAATTCTTTTTTAATAATAGTTATCATTGTTTTTGCCAGCTGTGGATTTAAAAAAGCATCGGGTTCGTCTAACAGTAAAACTTGTGGTTTATTTATTAACTTATTATTACATAAAAATTTATAATTATCATTTTCTATATAATAAGATAAAATAAGCATTTCTACAAATAATTTTTCTCCATCTGATAGCTTGCCTCTATTTGTCAAGCTACTCATTTCTTTATCCGCACGTCTTAATGCACCAAAGTCCCCAACCATCATTATTCTATAAAAATGTTCCTCTAAAGTTTCTGCGTCCAGGGGGTTATTGTGTCTAAGTATAGCATCATTTAATATTCTAAAAAAACTATGTTTTTCTGAATATAATTTAGCTTTATTAAACAAAGCTTCTATTTTTTGTTTATTATGCTTTAAAGTATTATTTATTGTTTTTTTATTAAAATTAAAATGCCAATGGGGATTAATTTGCAGCATATTAACCGCCTTTTTATTTTCATTTAAAAAAAAATATTTATATAAATTTATTGTATCTACGGTGTTAAATATCAAATCAAACATAGTAAGTTCGGAATTTATTTTAATTTCTAATAAATAATCCCAATATATAAAATCCCAATCTTTTTGCTTGCTAATTTCAGAAAAAATCTTTTTTAAAATTCTATCATTCCAGCTGTCCGCTATATTATATTTGTCTGTAAATTCTCCATCTATAAGTTCTTTATTTATTTCATTAAAATCAGTATCATCATTATTTTCCAGATCTATTAATAAATACCATAAAAAATAATCTTTACAGCTATTAAAAACTTTTTCTGTACTTTCACTTAATTTTGCTAGGATAATATCCGACATTATATCAAATAAGTCTTTAAGAGTTTTAGTGGAATTTGGTATTTTTGTAGCTAAGAGATCCTCATTATATAAATCACTCAAATTACTTTTTTTAAAATTATCTTTTGAATGGTCGTGCCTTACATAAAGCGAATATGATTTATTGGCATTGAAAAAAATAATATTTTTTTCTTTGTTTTCCTCATATAATAATTCTAATAATCTTGTTTTTCCGCTACCATTTATGCCAGTTAAAACATGAAGCCCCTTATTTAAATCTAATTTTTCTTTTGTATAATCTATTGGCATATTAAAAACTAAAATTTTATAAATTAGGTGATGATTTTCTCGTTATAAAAGATCTTTCAAGTTTTTCTAGGCTAGAGTTAGTTCTCCACATTCTAGAATCATCAATAGTTATTTGTAATTTATTATTGCTATCTAATTCTGATTTTAGAGGTAATTCAACGGTAGTGTAAGTTTTGAATCTTTTATCAAATAAATTGGCAGAGCTAGATACTCCTTTACCTGAGATGCCAAAAAAATTAGCAGGAATCGCATATGCTTTTGCTTTATTTAAATGAATATTTCCAGTATTATTTTTCATTAAACTGGCTCTATTAATAGGTAATGAAAATGGAATCATTTTTTCTTTAAATCCAAATTGTACGTCTATATTAATAAGTAAGCTATGCATTTTTTCACAAGATAAACCCAAATCCACAAGCATTTTTACTTGAATATCGGTAAGTGTTTCGGCTGGTAAAAATATTTCAGTTATACTTTTATCGCCAAAAGCATCAATTAAAGGCATTGATTCGTAATTATTGTCTTTTTTAACCTTCACTTCAGTTTTTACCAAAAAAGATAATAAATTATCCAGCGAGTCAATTCTTGCTTGAGATTGCCACGATTCTCCGTATGCAGCTTCAGCAAAAATGTCTACACTTAAATTATAATTTGGTATTACTTCATTGTTAGCCATAGAAGATAAAGCTTGATTACAAGTTATAACAGAAGAAGAAGTGATTGTGTCGCTTATTTTAACGGGGGCATAAATAAAAGAATTATCTTTTTTAGTTAGTAATAATATATCTCCTATAACATTAATGGGTAAATCGCATAAAGACTCCGAACAAGGCGCATCAAATGATACAGTGGGATCGCAAAATATAGTTAATGAAGATGGGTTACTAAATCCATTAAGAATATACGTCTTTATAAGATCGGCATTGCTTGCAAAAAAGCCGCAATTTGCAAATTTTTGAACACAATATTTTCTTATTCCTATTTTTTCTAGCTCTTCAATTTTTTGCTTTTTTTGTTCAATAAACGATGCTACAAGTGTAGGATATCTTAATAAATCATCGTTAGCTAAATTTTGTTCTATGCCTGCTATTTCTGCGTTTATTTTTTCTCTCCATTTTTCTGCTATTATATCCATTACTTTGGATTGTTTTAATATTATTACACCTTCTTTTGTTAATTCTTCCAATACTTTTTTGTTTTCAATATTATGTAACCACGCAAATGAATCATCGGCTACTGCCACAAAAACTTTAACAAAAAGATATTTTTCTTCTTTATTTGTCTCTTTTTCATTTTCATATTTTGCTTTTATAATTATATTATTAAAATATAAACGCAATATATTCTCATTTGCACCACATAAAGAAAAAAATAAATTTGCTGGGATTTCTTTAGAAATTGGTTTCCTATTCATATTTTAGTTAAAATAAATTGGTGTGGCTGAGAGGACTTGAACCTCCACTCGATTAAGAACAACGACCTCAACGTTGCGCGTATACCATTCCGCCACAGCCACTTAATAATAATTTGAAAGTTAAATATTTATTTAAATGTAAAGAAAAACTTGACTATAGATATTAAAATTTAATTATTTAGTTATATAAATTTTAATATAGCAAAATTATGAAAAAAATAGCAATTGTTTATCATAGTGGATATGGTCATACTAAAGTAATTGCCGATAGCATAAAAACTGGCATAGAAAACGGAGGTGCAAAGTGTGTAGAATATAATGTGGAACAATTTACTGATGCTAAATCTGTTCTATGGCAAGAATTAGCCGAATGCGACGGAATAGTTTTTGGTTCACCAACTTATATGGGCTCTGCTTCGGCACCTTTTAAAACTTTTGCTGACTTAAGTTCTGGGGAATGGTTTGCTCAAAAGTGGAAAAATAAATTTGCAGCTGGTTTTACGGTTTCTGGTGGCTATAGCGGAGATAAATATAGCACTTTAATTCAAATGATGACATTGGCTTCGCAACATTCTATGATTTGGATAAGCCAGGGAATTATGCCTAGTGGTAAGACAGAACAAGATATAAATCGTTTGGGATCTTATATTGGATTAATGGCTCAGGCAGATAATGCTGACCCCGAAACTACCCCTCCTGCTGGAGATCATAAAACTGCCGAGATGTTTGGCAAACGAATTGCTCAAATTGTTATGTCATGTATGCCAAAAAATAGTTAACAATGGATATTAAATATCTTTCTAGTCATGTAGATCACGCCTCTTTGCCAGCTATAAATGCCGAAGTGGCGTTTATTGGCAGATCTAATGTTGGTAAATCTAGTCTAATTAATGTAATACTAGGTAAAAAAATTTGTTTTACCTCTAAAAAACCTGGCAAAACAGTATGTATAAATATTTTTTGTGATGATTATCGCAAATATGGATTTATTGATTTGCCAGGTTATGGTTTTGCCAAAACTCCGATAGAATTGCAACAAAAATGGACTAAACTAATACCTGAATATTTAATAAATAGACTAAATTTAAAAATGATATTTGTGCTTATTGATGTGCGTATAGGCTTTTCGCCCCTCGATTTTGATGCTATAAATTTAATGCTAAAATCTGGTCGCCCTATATCTTTAGTTTTTACTAAAATCGATAAATTGAACAAAAATGATTTACAGTTAGCAAAGGAAAAAATTATAAAAGAAATAAATATTAACCATTATCACAATTTATATTTTATAAGCAACAAGCATCCCATTGAATCTGATATTCCCGCTTTGAAGAAAAAAATAAATATGTTATTAGGTAAATAGTACGAAAAAACAGACCCGAGAAACAAAAAGAAAAAATAGATTTAAAGGCTCGGCTAAAACATGGCTGACCGCAATGACTTTGCAGGATTATTGCGATATAAAAATTGATACAACAAACTTGACTATAAAACAAGCTACAGAACAAATTTATCAGCAAATTGAAAAATAAATATTTACACCTATAATAAAATTTATTCCATTAATTTTTATTTTTTTACTAACTTATTCGGTGGTTTCTTATGCCGATAATACTTCGGCGCAATTTGAACATTTTATTGAAAAAATGCAAGTTAAAGCAGATAAAGTGCAAGGCGGTGCTTTTGCTGTTTTTTATAAAGGCGAGGTTGTGCATAAAAAAGTTTTTGGTAAAGCCAGATTGAACAAAAATGCAGTTACCGAAAAAACATTATTCCCTTTGGCTTCGGTTTCTAAAGCGATAACAGCCATTGCAATAGCTAAATTAATAGAAGAGAAAAAATTATTGTTAGATGAAAATTTTAGTTTATCGGGATTAAAAGAAAAAACCAACTTAATACAAATACTTAGCCATACCACGGGTTATCAAATTAGGGGAGACTATGAAATTGAAAAAGGATTAACCTATTTGCAAATATTAAATATTTTAAAACAACAAAAAAAGACCTGTAAAAATTGTTATTATTATAGTAATGTAATTTTTAATTTAAGTTTGCAAATATTAAAACAGCATAATTTTTTACTTAAAGATGCTATTGAAAATTTAAATATTGAAGGAATTGACGTGGCACCTTTTGAGCAAAAAGAAATAGTAGCTTATATACATCCATCCAATAGAGACCCTTATTTGTATTCTAAATATGCTATTACTGTTCCAGCTTCAGCTGGAATATATGCCTCGTTAAATGGAGCTACTGAATTATTACGTTTAGCTTGGGGTTATAAAGAGGGTATCGATCAACAAATTTTGAATCAATTTTTTAGTTCTCGTGCCGTGGCAAATGATATATTCAGGTGGAAGCTTAATTTACCAAAAAGCACCAAGTCATACTATGGTTTAGGGTGGAGAATATTGAAATTTAATGCCCATGATAGCTTATTTTTTCATTCGGGTAAAGTGGATGGTATGTTTGCTTTTATAGGTTTTATGCCTTCAAAAAAAATTGCAGTTATTTTTATGATTAATGGATATGATAAAAAGTTACATAACATGCAGAATATTATGGATTTTTTTATAAACTTTCAAGCTTTATAAATAAAAAACTATTGCAATTAATTGTTGTTAATAAGTATATTATTTTTAGTCTTAAATAAATGTTATCTTGCAAAATTTTATTTTTCTTTACCTTTTCGCTCTTCAAAAGCAGAAATTAGCAAAAATAGCTTTAGTTATGGCTTGACCAATAGCTTTACAGAGGTACAGTTGTTTTGGAATATATAATGTCGAAGAAAGCTTTTTTAATGATAAAACCGATAAGTTGTAAATAGAAAAGCTTATTATATTTATTGGTGGAATAGACATGGAACAAGTAGCTAAAATTATTATAACTAATGTCGATAATGTTGATGGCACTAAAATTGAAAAATTTGGAAATATTAATAAAAGAAATAGTTATGGATAAAAAAAATTTATTATTGCTAATTTTAGTAAAACTTATCAAGGCAGGGAAATGGGCGAACATTTTTCTCCAATTGTCGCTTATGACGAAAAAGGGATTCTATTTTAATTTTAGACGTTGCTAATTATCGCAATCCATGGATTTGGGTTTTGCTATCGGGATTTTTATAAATCAATGAACAGCAAAAATTACCCATTTATATAAAATTTAAATATATTTTTATGAAAGATAAAGTAGTTTTAGTCACTGGAGCAAGCGGACAAATTGGTGGAGCAATTGCAAAAGAATTTGCCTCAAAAGGAGCAAAGATAGCCTTACATTATAATTTTAATGAACAAATTGTAAAAAATTTATCTGCCGAACTCGAAAAATCCGAAATTTTTAAATGTGATTTAACTGACTCCAAATCAGTGGAGCTTTTACCCTCTAAAATTGCTAATAAAATGGGCAAAATTGATGCGATAATCAATAATGCTTCGCATGGTGACTTAGTTAAGCCTATAAACGAAATAACTTTGGAATATTTTAACGCAATGTTTTATACCAATGTTTTAGCTCCTACCTTACTTATAAAAAATTCTATTCAGTTTTTTTCGTTAGATGGAGCTTCTATAATTAATATTTCGTCGGTTAATGCGCATACCTGTCGTTCTTTAATAGCAATGTACGCAGCTTCTAAATCTGCTTTAGAAAATATTACTTTAAGTTTCGCAAGGGAATTGGGATCAAAAAAAATTAGAGTAAATGCAATTTGTGTAGGACCAATAGATAATTGTGAAAGACCTAAAGCAACTATAAGTTTGTTTTCTAAAAATACTCCGTTAGAAAATAGATTGGGGACTAATCAAGAAATAGCCAAGGTGGCATATTTTTTAGCAACCCCTCAAAGTTATTGGATTAATGGGCGAACAATTACGGTAGATGGAGGTTTTTCTGATTTTTGAAATATATTTCAAAAAACTTTATCAAATAAAGCTTTTGGATTATTATATATCTTTTCATTAAAAACGTTGACAATAGTATTAAGCATATTACACTATCATAAGTAATTTTATTTTATTTAATATTTAATATATGTATTTTCTTAAAAAAACACGACAAGCCTTTACGTTAGTGGAGCTTTCGGTTGTAATTGTAATTATATCTATAATGCTCTCTACTGTTTTAGTTTCTAGAAGCTTAATTTCTTTGGCTAAAGTAAATAAAATACAAGAAGAATATAGGTCATTTAATGCCGGCATAAATATATTCTCCAATACTTACGATTGTTTACCTGGTGATTGTCCTTTAACTAGTATCAGAGATATATCCACTATGTCAGCTTATAGTTCAGCAATGACGTTATGTTTAGCTGGTACTGCGACAGCTACTTCTGCTTATTTAGTTACTGGAACTGGTCTTGTGGAAAGTGCTGCTAAAGCAACTTGTGGAATGCTTGAATTGCAAGCTACAGGTTATGTAACTGGGATAAATACTGCAAATATTGCTGCAGCTAGTAATTTAGCTACTACAGTACTTGGCACAAATTCAGTAGTTGCAAAGTTTAGCAAGCAAGCTATGTGGGATTTTAGATCAGTTGGATCAGGTGGAGTTGCCCCAGCTGCAACTGCTGGTGGTACCGTTATTTGGCCTGCATTTGCTAGTTTAGCTCCAATTGGCTGGTCTGGTGGTATACAATTAGTATTACATAGCTCTGCTGATACAGCAGTAGAAGTAACCGCAACTAGTCCTAGTGGTGTTAATACTTATACTGCTCTTAGTAGTGTTACGGGTCCATCCTACGCGGTTCCATCATCTTTGGCGTCTAGATTAGACTTAAAATTTGATGACGGTTCTCCTTATACTGGTAACATTATTGGAACAAGAAATATTATAGATTCTAACGTAACTATAGCAACTGGTGCAGTTTCTGGTTCTACGGCAAGTTATGCTTGTACGACGTTGATGTCTGGTATTAAAGAAAATACCATTCCTGCCAATACAGCATCTGCTATTGCAGCTACTTATCAAAATAATAATAACTTAAGCTTTGGATGTATCGTATCTTATCTTATTACTACAGCATAGTCTATATAGTTAAAGCTTCTTTTTATTTTTAGGAGCTTTAACTATACCTAAATTCTTTGTATGCTTATGGGTTTCCTAAAGCCGCTTTTACCTTATATATCTAAATTTATAGAACTTTGTTATGAAAATAGCAAAGTTCTATAAATTTTAATGGTCATAATTAACTTAACCATTGACATTTATAAAAATACATTTTTTCTAAAAATAGTTTATTAGATTTACTATGAAACTATTTGAAAATCGCCCGCGAAATTATCTTATTTTGGCTTTATTAGTTTTTATATTATATCTTGGATATAATGTAATGAACAACAATCAAATTAATGCCCAAAATATATCTATCTCTGAATTTAATTCTATGGCTGAACAAGGTAAAATTGTTCAGGTAGAAATGACAAATGAACAATTATTTGCTTTAACATCAGATAATGCCAAAATTACCACTTCATATCCTATTTTTTATGCTTCAAAGCTTATTGATGATTTAACCAAAAAAGGTACTAAAGTTAATTTTGTAAGCCTTCACCAGGATCGCAGCTTGAGTTCTAAAATAATGCTTTTTTTGGGTAATTTGTTAAGTTGGCTTCCTCTTATATTTATTGGATGGCTTTGGTTTAGTAGCTTTAAAGGAATGGGTGGTGGAAAAAATAACCCTCCTGGAGGCGGTGGAGGAATGTTTGGAGGCGGCGGACCTTTTGGATTTGGTAAGAGTAAAGCACGAATGCTAGTCGGAGGAAAAGATATAAAAACAGGTTTTGACGATATAGCTGGTATTGATGAAGCAAAAGCTGAATTGCAAGAAATTGTAGATTTCTTAAAAAATCCTCAAAAATATCAAGCTATTGGAGCCAAAATACCCAAAGGATGCCTTTTAATTGGATCGCCAGGAACAGGTAAAACTTTATTAGCTAAAGCAATCTCTTGTGAAGCACAGGTGCCGTTTTTCTTTATATCTGGCTCTGATTTTGTTGAAATGTTTGTCGGTGTTGGTGCTAGTCGAGTTAGAGATTTATTTGCTCAAGCTAAACGTCATTCTCCTTGTATTGTTTTTATTGACGAAATTGATGCCGTAGGAAGACATCGTGGTGCTGGTACTGGTGGAGGAAATGACGAACGTGAGCAAACTTTAAATCAAATGCTGGTAGAAATGGATGGATTTGAAGAAAACTCAGGTATTGTGGTAATAGCAGCCACGAATAGACCCGATGTATTGGACAATGCTTTATTGCGTCCAGGTCGTTTTGATAGGCAGGTAACCGTAGATTTACCAGATATTAAAGGTAGAAAAGCTATTTTGGAAGTTTATATTAAAAAAATAAAAATGATGCCTACCGTAGATGTTCAAGCGATAGCTAGAGGAACCCCAGGGTTTTCGGGGGCTGATTTGGCAAACTTAGTAAACGAAGCGGCGTTATTGGCGGCACGTGCAAGCAAAAATATAGTTACTCAAATAGAATTTGAAGAAGCTAGAGATAAAATATTAATGGGTACAGCTCGCAAAACTGCCATGCGAGATGAAGAACGTAAATTAACCGCTTATCACGAAGGTGGTCATGCATTAGTTAGCATTTATATGCCAGCTTCTGATCCTATTCACAAAGCGACCATAATACCAAGAGGTAGAGCGTTGGGAATGGTTATTAGATTACCAGAAAATGATAGATTTTCTATGACTCGTGAAAAAATGTATGCCGATTTAGCCGTTGCTATGGCTGGACGTGTAGCCGAAGAAATAGTATTTGGTTTTGATCAGGTCACAAGTGGTGCTTCTTCTGATATTGAACAAGCAACAAAATTAGCCAGAGCTATGATTGTTAAATGGGGCTTAAGTGATAAAGTTGGTATGGTAAATTATGGTGGAGAAAAAAGCGACATAATGACTAAAGCTTATAATTCTTCTGAAAAAACAGCAGAGCTTATTGATGAAGAAGTTAAAAATTTAATTGATACAAGTTATAATGTTGCTAAAAAAATCTTAACTGACAACAGAAGTCAATTAGAAAAAATTGCCCAATCTTTGCTTGAGCTCGAAACCTTATCTGGAGAAGAAATTACTGATTTATTAGCTGGTAAAGATATATCCAAAAAAGTAGAAGTTACAGTCAAGAAAAACTCAATTCTTGCTGACAACTAATAATTAATAGAATTTAAGAAAGATTGTCTTAAGACATTTTTTACATCTTGCGCTGAAACCTTTAAACCTAGCGAAGCCATTGAACAGATTCCATAATTACTAATTCCACAAGGAATTATAGCGTTAAATTTTGTTAAGTTGGGATTAACATTTAGCGAAAATCCATGGGTGGTAATCATTCTGCTGATTTTTATTCCTATAGAGGCAATTTTTAATTTTTGATTTTGGTGGTTAACCCAAATTCCTATATTATCGCGATCGGCAAACGATTTTATTCCAAAATAAAGTAAGGTATTAATAATTGTTTTTTCAATATAGCTAATAAATTTGCGAATATCTAGTTTTCCATTATTAAATTGTTTTAAATCGGCAATAATATACCCAATACATTGTCCTGGTCCGTGATAGGTATATTTACCACCCCTATCGGTTTGGGTAATGGCGATAGTTTTATCTAATAAATCATCGCTTTTGCTACTGCGTCCAGCAGTGTAAACGTCGTTATGCTCAAGTAGCCAAAATAAAGAATTAGCTTTTTGAGTTAAAATATCTTCTCTACGTTTGTCCATTGCTTTAATACTTTCTTGATAATCTATCAAATCATTAGATATAAAACAGTCAAATTTCATAAAATTAAATTATATTTTTAATAATATTACCCCAATTATTATAATCGTTTTCATTTATTTTTATAGTATTCTTTTTTTTGGTTATAATGCTAATATATTGTTTACTACGGGTTATAGCTACATATAACAAACGCATTTCTTCTGCTTTAATGATATTTTTTTGATTATTTATATATTCAGCTACCGCAGAATTCTCGTATTCTCCAAATAAAATACAAACATTATTTTTTGTTAGCTTTAAAAGACTTCCTTGATTAAATTTTATATTTTGAGATATATTATCGACAATATCGATTATAATAACAGCTTTACTCTCTAGTCCTTTGGCGTTATGAATAGTCGAAAGACGTACTGCATTGGAATTTACCGTATTGGTTTCAACTAATTCAGATAATTGATTTAATTTATCTATTATTTGAGGTAAAGATAAGATGCTATAATTGTTATCCATTATTGTATTCAGAATGATAAAAGATATTTTTTCTCCAATGTTGCCAAAAGTTTTTTTAATAATATTTATATAATCTAAATCATATAAAATATGCCAAATGCTATCTTGAACTCCATTTTTTAAATAAAAGTCATATATATCATTTAAAAATTTACCCTGGGGCAATGAACTAAAATATTCCCATAAATTTCTATTTTTTTTGATGCGTTCTTTGCATAAAATATCAATATTCTCAATACCTAAATTACCAAAACATGAATTTAATAAACAGGCAAGGTTTAATTCATCACGTGGATTATTCCAAAAATTTAAAAGCGATAAAAAATCATAAAAAATAATATGATTTGTTATGTTAATTTTGCCTAAATTTTCCACTTCAATGTTTTTATTGGTTAAATAGTTAAATAAATTAAATATTATATCTTTATCTCCGCCCTTTTTTCGCGATAAAATAATTATATCACTATCTTTTAAGCCTTTATTTTTTAAACTTATTATTTCTTGATATGTGGCTTCCAAATATTCATTAGTATCAATAAAATTGGATAAGTTTTCGGTTTTTATGGGTTGCGCAGGTTTTAGTTCAACTTCTATAGTTTTTATTTCTCCAAATATATTTTTATTAGCATCGCAGGTAATGTGATTGATCGATGAAGAGGAAATAAGATTTTTTATGGTGCTATTTTGGCATAATTTATTTATAAAATCAACAATTATCGGGCAAGACCTATAAGAAATATTTAAATCAATATCAAAAAATGGCATTTTTATATTTTTACTTCTAGTTTCAAATATGTGCTTTTGATGATTAAATAATTCAAATTTTGCACCCTGAAAACTAAAAATAGATTGCTTTTCATCTCCCACTATAAAAATTGTTTTAATATTTTGACCATCAAAAAAATCCTCAGTTATTTTTTCTATTATTTGCCACGATTTTTCGTTGGTATCTTGAGCTTCGTCCAATAAAAAATGTTCTATTTTATAGCTTAATTTATAAAGAACCCATAAATTTTCATGTTTTTTTACAATATCTAAGGTCTTATTTAATACATCGTTATAGTCCCAAATTTTATATTCGTTTTTTAAATCATTATAAGTTTGATTAATAAAGTCTGAAATAATTGGCAATATAACAGAAAAATTATACATAATAAGATTATTTTTTTGTATATTAAAATTATATAAAATTTGAGCAATATCTGAAAAATCTTTTTTATCTTCAGAGTTATCGCTACTTTTAACATGATTAACACCAATATTTTTATTAGGCATGACTAGAAAAACTTCAAATAAAAAATCTAAATATTTTATTCTATCGTTTACTTCAAGATTTAACCATTTTTCAAGTTTAGTCCCCCTTTTGGCGCTATTGGCGCCACAATTTTTTAAAGAAATAGCCATTCTTTCTAAATCAAATTGCGCTATACAAAAGTAAGTTTTTTTGTTTAAATCAAATGCTAACTCTTGTTGTTTAATTTGTAATAAATCTTTAATGTCCTGATTTTTGAAACTCCTAAAATCTTCTTGTAATAATGCTTTAATAAATTTTTTTATATTATCCTCGGTTAGTGACAACAAAAACATTTCTGCGGATTCTTTTTCTATATCGTTACCAAAGCTTGCTAATTCGTTTAAAAAAATTACAGTTTTTTGGGTTAACTTAGTTGTAATTTCATTTTCTGCAATATTGTTATCTATCAGCATAACATTAAAGTGGCTATCACTATCATTGGCTATATTTTCTAAAATTTTATAGCAAAAAGCATGGATTGTGTCTACCGATAAAGCTATACCCGATAAAATTATGTTATCAAATAAATTTTTAGCTATTTCTAGGTGATGATTTTCAACTTTTTCTAAAATACTGCTCAAATTTTCTGCTAAACTTTCATATTCCATGTATTTCCATTGTTCTATGGTATTAAAAAAGCGTTTTTTGATTTCTTCGGTACCTACATTGGTATAGGTAATAGCAACAATATTTTGAGGTTTAGCTCCATTTAAAATTAACGCAAGCATTCGTTTGATTAAAATAGTGGTTTTGCCACTTCCTGCGTTAGCATTAACCCAGATGTTAGCGTTGCAATTTAACGGATTCATGTTGACATTTATCTAAAACCTGTTGTTTGCGGGCGATAATATCAGCAATGATCTTATCTTTATTGGGTAGTTGGTCGCTAACTATATTTTTCAAAAATTTTATATCTATCATTTTTATTTTATTTAACGTTTGTTTTGAGCATTTAATAAAAAACATTGAATCAGCATAATCGTGATTTATAAAAACTCTATCATCATAAATAACATATTTTTTATATAAAGACCAAGGCTGGATAAAAAATTTACATCTTGGGCATTTTAAAACTAATTCTGGAATATCTTTTTTAAATAATTTTTTAATTTTATTAAATGGAAATTTTTCGTTATCTTTGTGATTAAAATCTGGGCAGGCACACCATTCACCAAACCAAAATTTGCCATATTCGGCATATTGCTTATGAGTAATAAATTCGTGATCTATAGACACAGGATAGATATGATTGCCAATTTTTTTTAATAAAATATTGCTAATACCTCCATCAAAATTGCCTGTTATAAAATCAAACAAAAATAATTCCTCAAAAGCTAGGTTATCTACTTTATAAAGTTGATAAGGATTATCAATAATATCGGCATTTTCTTCAAATATTTGTAAAGTTCCATATTGGTCTTCTATTTTTTTAATAACTACTGGTGGCACATATGCTAATTCTGTTTTTTTTGCTATATTATATGCTATAATTTCGGCAAATATATGTTTATCGGTTGGGGTATCGCTTTTTTTAAAAACTGCTTTAGTTTGATTGCTTAACGTTACTAAAAAAACTATATCTTTGCCATCAAAAACACTTCTTTTATCATTATTTTTTAAAAAATCTTCCATTTTTTCTATTTTAATAACTTTTTTGTTATTTAAAATAAATTCTTGTTGCCTAGAATGTTTATAAAGATTGCTAACCCAAGGAATAGGTTTAAAGCCCATTAATAAAAAACAAATAAATAAGGTTTTATACATACAAATTTATTCAATTTCTTTACGACCCCTAAAAGCTGCTCCAATTGTGCCTTCATCTAAATAATCTAGTTCGGAGCCTACAGGCATTCCCTGCCCTAAAGTAGTTATTTTAATTGATCGATTTATTTGTGTTAAAAACTCCCTAATATTATCTATTAAAAAAAAAGCCGTAGTTTGATTTTCGACGGTAGCATTGGTAGCAATAATAATTTCATGCAAATCAATTAAAGAATCTATTTTAGCTAGCAACTTTTCAATATTTATTTGCTGATAAGACGAATGAGTAATTGATAAAGTACCACCTAAAACATAATAATATCCGTCATAATGACCACTGCTTTCTACATTCCATAAATCGACAACTTCTGTAATAATACATAGTTTTTTTTTATCACGATGATCGTTATTGCAAATTTTACAAGGATTAGAAATATCAAAACTTCCACATTCGCTACAATCTATTATTCCGTCGGCAGCATTTTTAAGTAAATCGGCAAAATGATACATCATACGTTTTTTATCTCGCATCATGCAAAAAAATATACGTTTAGCCGATCGTGGTCCCAATCCAGGCAAAGTAGCTATAAAATCAACTAAATCTTTAATTTTATCCATACATTTTTTCAACTTTGGAATATTTCATATCTAATAGCAATCCTACGATAGAAATCATGTTAATTATGGCAACAAAAATATATATTCCCGTTAAATTATATATTTGAAATAATTTCATAAAAAAGACCATTCCAAATCCTCCTGCTATCATGCCTGGTATAGCAATTGAAAATCCTACTCCAGTATCTCTAACTTCGGTAGGAATTTTTTTATAAAAATAATAAGGATACGATCCATTGCCACAACCAAATACTATCGATATTAATATTATGCCCAAAATTATCAAATTTGTAGATTCACTGGTCATTAAGCAACAGCTTATAACCGACACAATCAATAAAAGCACGGTGTATCCGATTCTAAATTTTTTTAAAGCAATTCGTTCTACATAAAATCCTGCCAATATCATAAAAGGTATAGTAATAACGCAAATTAATATACTTAAATGACTTGCTGTTTTTTGTTTGAAATGAAAGATAGTTTCTAAAACCGATTTAGAGCCAATTGTAAAAGTTTGAGCACCTAACGATATGCTTAAAAATATGGTGGCACAAGTTATAAAAATAGTAAAATAATTTTTAAAAAAATATATAAAAGGATTTTTAACTAGCTTGCCTTCGGTTTTAGCTTTTAAAAAATCAGTAGTTTCAGCTGCATGAGATCTTACATAAATTCCAAAAACTCCAGTAAAAAATGCTAAAAAAAATGGAATTTTCCAGGCGAATAAAAGAATTTCTTCTTCGCTATAAAAATAATGTAATATATTAATGGTGCCTATTCCTAATATTATTGCAACCAAGACTGTGGCAATTTGTAACGATCCTAATAACCCTTTTTTGCCATTAGGCGCGGTTTCACAAGTATAAGTAACCACGGATGAAAATTCTCCTCCAAATGAAATGCCTTGTAAAATTCTAGCTAATATTAATAAAATCGAAGAAAGTCTGCCAATAGTTTCGTATGATGGAATTAGTGGTATAAGAAGTGTTCCAAAACACATTAAAATTAAAGATGACGACAATGCTTCTTTGCGTCCTTTTTTATCTCCTATGTATCCAAATATAAAAGTACCTAAAGGTCTTACTACATATGCTATTCCATATATTAAAAAGCCAAGCATGGTAGCACTAAAGTGGTCGGCACTGTTAAAAAATAACTTTCCTATTATAACAGCTAAGCTAGAAAAAATAGCAAATTCATACCATTCGAACATATTGCCGATAAAAGGTATTACAAGCCATTTATATTTCATATTTTTAAATGCTTAATAAATTATTACCGTACACAAGGTTATTAAATACAAGTTTTTTATCAAACTCAAAAATTAATAAAGAGTTTCAAGGTGATTATTGCTGTTTTTTAAAAGCTTATTTTTATTGTTGCTTAAAAGTTGGTTTTTTAACTGGCTTTCGGTTTTATCAATTGGTAAAGTAACTTTCTTTTCAATATTGCTAGAATTTTCTACATTTTCTCGACTAGCTTTATAATCTGCTGTAGCATTAAAACTTTGATTAGAATGATTTTTAGTAAATTTTATGTTGCGATTATAGTAATCATGAAAAGCAACTGCGGATTCTTGGGTCATAGGCATTATGCCATTTTGTGCCAAAGATTGCAAGGTAATTATGTTCATAGGCGGACGCTTTTTAGGATATTCTTTTAAATTAAAATATTGAGCGTCGATATTTTTATTTTCCGTGCTTTCATCTTCACTTTTTTCTGAAAGCATTTCATTGTAACTTTCCAGATAATCATCAATTTTATTTTTGGTATGATCGGATTCATATTTAAGGCTTTTTTCCATTAAATCTCCCATATCTTGATAATTTTCATGTTTTGTTAGTAAATGATTTGCTTGTACAATATTGTGGGATTTTACTAATAAATCTATATTATCTAATGAATAAACTCGATTACTATATCCGTATCCGTTAATTACGTAAAGTAAATTTGAAGGACGTTGAACTGGTGTACTAGAATTTGGATTTTTTAAAGTACAATTGCTGATTAATAAAATTGCTAATATAATTATATACATTTTTTTTGATTATTTCAAATAATGACTTTATTATATATAATCATAATTAGAGTCAATATAGACTTTATTTTTTGATATTAATTTGGAAAAGACTATAGTTATAAAATAAAACTTTTTGTAAAAATAGAAATTAGGCATATAGAGCCGTTTTTGGATAGAGAAATATGTCTTATTATAAGTAAAAAAAATTTATTTTTTGCTGAATTAAAGAATTCGTTAATTTCTTGGGTTTTGCTTTAGCTTGACAATTAAAGTTTTTTAAAACCCAATAAAAAGGGCGATTAGCTCAGTTGGTTAGAGCGTTACGTTGACATCGTAGAGGTCGGAGGTTCGAACCCTCTATCGCCCACCATTTTTAAACCAATAAATATAAGGCTTTTTAGATACAGTTAAATTTTTATTACAAGGAGAAATTTTTTTCGGTGCCGCTTTGGTGCCACCTTATAAAAAGGTATTGCTTCCAAAGTTTATAACTTAATTCTCGGCTTTTGAGACTAACTTTGATTAAAGTCCTTTGGCTCAAGAACCACACTAGCCTCTTCTTTTATCGCTGCCATAACTTGCTAGTAAAAAAAGTTGTAAGTATTAGAGGTATGCAATATTCAAATATTGCTAAACGTTTATTATCTGCAATTCCAAACTTCTTTTTTTTATTTTATAAACTAAATAGATATATTATTACCCCAGTCTATACTACTATCTATTTACATAGCAACCTTTGAAAATTCTTGTATAAAGCTAATAGTTTAATGACAAATTGATTAATAAGTAATGTCTTCCTATATTGAGCTGCTGATTGTGCAGGATTTGGTAGTCCACACCAGCGAAAAAATCTTGTAACCGATCCATCAACAGTATCCTCTATATCTTTTATATGTATAGCTTTGCGTTTTATCATCCGTTGGCGCTGTATCGGATCAATCTTTTTATTTTTTAATAGCTATAATGAATATCTATTT
>JANYEN010000048.1 GCA_025363115.1 Alphaproteobacteria bacterium
ATATATCTTGTTTATTTTGCTTAAGTTAATTAGGCTTTTAGAAATTAATATCACCGATAGCATTATTGATATTATAATTATTACAACTGATAGCTCGACCAGGGTAAAGGAGTGTTTTAACTTTTTACGGTTTGTAGAAAGAGAGATTTAAACAAATAATTTATTAGCATAATGTTTATAATTTTTTATACGGATACATATTATTTTAGTTGTACCAAAAGTAAAAAAATTATTTAGCTTAAATAAAAGATTATTTATTTTTATAATATAAACAATATTTGCTTATACAACAATTTTGGCAGTCAGGCTTTTTGGCTTTACATACATATCTACCATGTAAAACTAGCCAATGGTGAGCTCGAAGTAAATATTTATTTGGTATTATTTTAAGCAATTTATCTGAAACTTCGGTAGGGTTTTTGCCCGAAGTTATGCCAACTCGATGTACTACCCGATAGATATGGCAATCTACTGCAATTCGTGGCTCTGCAAAAGCTACGCTCAATACCACATCTGCAGTTTTTCTGCCTACTCCAGGTAAAGCAATTAAATCTGCCAAATTATTTGGTACTTTGCTATTATATTTTGTTATTAAAATATGGCATAAGTTAAGAATATTTTTAGTTTTTACTCGATAAAGACCAATTGTTTTAATATATTCTTCTAATTCTATATTTGTTAGCAAAAGCATTGCTTCGGGATTATTGTATTTTTCAAATAAATTTTTTGTTACTATATTTACTGCTTTATCGGTGGTTTGTGCAGAAAGAATTACTGCTATTAACAAAGTAAAATTATTAGTGTAGTTTAGTTCTATTTTAGGATTTAGATTATGTTGATTAAATATTTTGCATATTGCAGTAATATTGGTCATTTTTTATCGGATAATATTGCTTTTACTCCCATAGCTGCTGCAAAAATTACTGTAGTTTCAAAAAGGGTATCAAAGCCTCGATAACCCCCTAAAATAGCGGTTACAATATTTGGTATTGAAAAGTCCTTTAAAGTATTTTTTATATAATAGTCGGCTATATTATAATGAATTGAGTTTTTAGGATCCCCATAAGGTTGCATTTTTAACGCCAAATATGATAAAATCAAAAATATTATTATACAAATTAAAGCCGCGCCAACATTAAATAAAATGTTGGATTTATTATTATAAAAAATTTTGCTATTTGTATAATATGTGGCGGCTAAAATAAAAAATATAGTAGAAATTGCCGATCCAACCGCAGCTTCAGTAATTGCTACATCAGGAGCCATACTTAGTACATAAAACAAAGTAAATAAACCGCTAATTAAGCTGGATATTATAATTAAAGTTATAGTTTTTTTAGCAAAAAGCAAAGAAATTGCAATTGTAGTAATAAATAAAGTTAAACCTGCTAATATCATATTAGAATATGATTAAAAATCTAATTCTCGATAATGAGCCGCAGGTCTGAAACCCGACAGCATATCTTGTAAAATATCTCTAAATGACGGGCGAGATTTTATTATAGCATACCAATCTTTAGCTACAGGATAATTATTCCAATTGATTTCTCCCAAATAATCCAATGATGATAATTGGCAGGCTACCGCTATATCCGCTAAACTCATTTCGTTTCCTGCTATCCAGTTTCTGCGAGAAAGTAAAAATTGTAGGTATCTCATATGATATGCTAGATTTTGCCTAGCTACCGTTAATAATTTATGATCTGCGTCAGTGCCTGATTTAAAAAAATTATATATTTTTTCGTTTAATATTAGCCCCACTACTTCGTTATAAAATTTATTATTAAACCATGCCATTACTCTTCTTATTTCGGCTTTTTCTTGTGGTGAGCCATGAATTAAAACAATATCTTGATGCTCTTCTTCTAAAAATTCGATAATAGCATATATATCGGCTATAACTAAATTAGGTTTGGCTACCAATAAAGGCACATTCGCCATGGGATTAAGCCTTACATATTTTTCTCTCCTTTCCCAAAAAATCTCTATTACAGGATAAAAAGAGAGTTTTTTTTCGGTTAACAACACTCTTATGGTTCGTGAAAGAGGGCAAATAGGATAATGATAAAGACGATACATAAAATGTAAAAACAACTTGATCTATAATCTTTATAAATCAAGAGGATGTTTTTAATTTACAAGTTCTATTTTAACTAGATTATAATTGATAATTAAAAATCATATCAGCATAGCTATTTTTAATAACTCAAGCTAATTTTTTAAATAATGAAAATTATATCGGTAGCTAATCAAAAAGGAGGAGTAGGCAAAACCACTACTGTTATTAACCTTGCTACCGCTTTAGCGGCAATTGAGCAAAAAATTTTAGTGATAGATTTAGACCCACAGGGTAATTCAACCACAGGTTTTGGCTTGCAAAAAATATCGGGTAAAACAATTTATGAAGTTTTATGCGGAAAGTATTCTTTAGAAGAATTAACTACTAAAACCAGCATTGGTAATTTATCGATTGTAGCTGCTACTAACGATTTAGCTGCTGCTGAAGTAGAGCTCATTAACGAAATTAACCCGCAACATATTTTAAATAATATAATTCAAAAAATTGGAGTTGAATATAATTTTATAATTATTGATTGCCCTCCATCACTAGGAATGCTAACAATTAATGCTCTTTCTGCTTCTAACTCGGTTATTATACCAGTACAATGTGAATTTTTTGCTTTAGAAGGTTTAACTCAATTTATGAAGACTTTTAAACTCATTAAAGCTAATTTTAATAATAAGCTAGAAATTGAAGGCATTTTAATGACTATGCACGATAAAAGGCATAATTTATCTTTGGACGTAGTAAAAAAATTGCGAGATCATTTTGGCGAGAAGGTATATCAAACTATAGTACCCCGTAATGTTAGAATTGCCGAAGCTCCATCTTATGGCAAGCCAGCACTAATTTATGATCTCAATTGTTCGGGATCGCTAGCTTATATCAATTTGGCTAAAGAAGTGATCGAAAAAAATAAAATTACTATACAATAAAATTACTATACAAATAATTTTTTGTATTTATGAAAATACCTCAATTAGTTAATAAAATAAACAGAGCAATATTTTTACCAACAATTCAAAGAGATTTTGTCTGGCTTAAAAACCCTAAAAAAGAAAAAATAGAAAAGTTTTTTGATTCAATAATGCAAGATTATCCGATAGGGCAAGTTATTTTGTGGTCATATAATACAACAAAAGGCAAAAAAGGATCTAAATTTAATGGTTATAAATTTTCTAATAAATATTATATTAATCAAAGCAATATTCAAGACCAGGAGCCATCTATAAGTTCTACAGAAATAAATTACGTGATAGACGGGCAACAACGGTTAACTGCTTTATATATAGGTCTTAAAGGTTGTCGTATTAATAAAAAAGACCAAACAGAATATCTCTATATGAACGCTTTATATAATAATACAATTGAAGGAGAGCAAGATGAAGGGTATAAAATAAAATATCAATTTAAGTTTAAAACAGAAATAGATGTTAAAAATGAAAATCAAAAACTAGATAATTATTGGGTTAGATTATCTGATTTATTTTCGGTTAATGGTGCGGGAGCCGATATTTTTCAAACACCAAGAGAATTTAAAGATTTTATAGGATTTAAAGAAATAGCAAAAAAAATTAGCGAAGATAAAGCTGATTTAATATCAGAAAAAATTGCAGAATTGCATACAAAAATTATTAATACTGATTTTGATATTAAAACGTTAAATAATATGAGTTTAGATAAAACTGTAGATGTTTTTATAAGATTAAATGATGGTGGAGTACCTTTGGAAAAATCCGATTTAATGTTATCTTTTATAACAAATATAGACAATAATTTTAGAAATAAAATTACGAAGCTAACTGAAGAATTAAAATTTGGTACAATCTTAAATAAAGACTTTTTCTTAAAAGCCAGTTTAACAATATTAACCGATATAGAACCAAAATTTGTAATTGCTAATTTTAAAAAAAAGACCGTAAAAGACATATTTGATAATTTTGAAAATATTTCAAATGCAATAAAATATACTGAAAATATGTTATCTAGGTATGGTTTTGATCACACAAATATACCTTCTCGTAACGCTTTAATACCAATTGTATATTTTTGCTATGCAAAAAAGTTAGGCAAAAATTCGTGCGGTGAAGTAGCAACAAAAGATATAGTAAAGCATTTTGAAATTATTAACTGGTTTTGCAAAGCTTCAATCAGTGGTTTATTTTCTGGTTCTTCGGATAGTATGCTAAAACAAATCAAAGATGAGCTAAAAAAAGAAAATTTTGATTTTAGCAAAATAAAAGCAGTTGGTAAACAAATAGACAAAGAAAATATAGAAAAAATTGTACAAAAAAATGGCTATGGCAAACCTCTTTTGCCGATAATAATTAATTTTTGTACCAGCGGATATTTAAAAACAACTAAAGCTAGCATGCAATATCATCAAGACCATATAATTTCGCAAGATGAATGTTGGAATCTAGGGCTTAAAGCCAAAGATATTCATTCAATTGGTAATATACAAATATTGCCAGCAGGAGCTAATTTGCAGAAAACGAACAAAGAACTTAAAAAATGGTTAGATGGGCAATCTTTGGATAAAAAACTATTGCTTATACCTGCTAATTACTTAGACATGACTCCTTTGGAATTTATAGAAGCAAGAAAAAATCTTATTACTATATTTCTTTGTAAAGCTTTTGGGGTAGCAATTTGATATTTTTTACATATAAACTAAAATTGTCAAGCAATGTAGTATGCTTTTAATTTATGATTAGCGCTTGCCTTATGACAACTTTATATTATTTTTAACCTAAAAAATCAATAACCGCTTTATTAAACTCATCTGGTTTTTCCACATTTATGGCATGAGCTCCTTCTAAAATTACCAGCTGGGAATTTTTTATATTTTTATGTACCAATGTAGCTATTTCTGTGGTAACTAAAGGGTCTTTGGTGGCCCCTATTACTAATGTTGGTATGTTTAATTTTGATAAATCATAATTAACTTCCAGTAAATAATGTAAAGAACTTATTAA
The DNA here is from genome assembly GCA_025363115.1 of Alphaproteobacteria bacterium. Lineage (GTDB taxonomy): Bacteria > Pseudomonadota > Alphaproteobacteria > Rickettsiales > Deianiraeaceae > CAMCQG01. The sequence goes on from JANYEN010000048.1 coordinate 5,041, forward strand.
ACCATTTTTATCAGATTTTTCTATTAACGCTTTTATTTGATTAAATATAGAAGGTTGAGATTGTTGAAAATCTTTAGTTAAATAAACATCAGTTAAAGGGTCTGCTACGGCAGAAGGTCCTCCCTTTTCTATACCCTCAATTAATCCTTTAAATGCTGCCTGATTTTCTGATGATTGATTAGACGATCCCGCGCAAACAATTACAACTTTTTTTATTCTATCTGGTTTATTTATAGCTAGCCATTCTCCTAAATATCCCGATATCGATACTCCGCAATAATAAGCCTCTTTAATTTTAAGATGATCCAATAAATTAATAACATCATTTCCTAAAATTTCTCCAGTATATGCTCCTTCGGTTACCTTAGATTTGCCATGACCTTTAATATCATATAATAACAAACTATAATGTTGGCGTAATTGTGCAATATTCTGATTCCAATAGGTTATGTCGGTAGCGAATATATGGGATAATATTAAAACTGGTTTATTATCGTTTAAAATAAATTGATAATTATTTATACCATTGGTTTGGTTTTTAGTAAAATCCATATAGTAAAAATTAAATAAATATTATTCATAATATCTAAATAAAAATAATTTAAATTGCAATAAAATTAATAAACTAGCTACCCTTAAAATCTAAAAAATCTGTCACAAAATTTAATGCAAGTTCTGTTGCATTGTATAGGTCATTTTTTTTGTATAAATAGCCAGACAAAGCAGAACTTAGCATACATCCTGTGCCATGAAAATCACCTTTAAAACGCTTATTTTTAAATTCAAAAATTTTAGTATCACAAAATAGTCTATTTATTATAAAATCTTCAGATTCATTTATATGAGACCCCTTAATTAGTACATTTTTTGCTCCTAATTGTATAATTTTTTCTGCTGCACTTTTAATATCATTAGCATTTTTTATTTTTATACCAGACAAAACTTCCGCTTCGGGTATATTTGGTGTAATAATATAAGCTTTAGAGATTAATTTATTAAAAACAGAGCTATTGGTCATTAATTTACGTCCACTGGTTGCTACCATAACTGGGTCTAAAATCAATTTTTGATCATTTTTAATATATTTTTCTACAATATCAACAATTTTTTCGCTATAAAGCATGCCAGTTTTGACAATTTGCACATCGATTTCGTCATCGATTTGCAAGATTTGTTTTTTGACAATATCAGTACTAATTTGTTGTATGCCAATAATTGAAGAGGTATTTTGAGCAGTTACTGCGGTAATAACCGTTGTAGCAAAGACCCCAATTGTTTGCAATGTTTTTATATCTGCTTGAATGCCAGCACCTGCAATAGAATCCGAACCTCCAATTACCATTACTCCAGATTTTTTCATCAATAATTCATTGCTTAATAATTAATTAAACATATAATATTTTTTGTTAAAAGATATGAAATTAAAAAACAATGGATTCTGTTTCAGTAAAAGAAGAAAGATTAAAAATAGTGCAAAAAATTCTTGAAGAACAACTTAAAAGCATATATGCACAACGTGCAGATAAAATAAAAGAAGGCAGACCTTTTCGCTGGGATACCAAATTAACAATTCCTGCCAAGGCGATTCCTGGTTTTGACCGTGAAATTTATATTGCACATATTTCATTAATAAGAAGTGCTTTGATGCCGTATCCCGAAGCAGAGATGGATATTGGAAGGATGCAGGAAAAAATAAATATTAGTCATGGAATTTCTGCAGTAAACAAAAATATTCCTCAATATATGAAGCTTATTAAAGATAACCTGGTTAGAGATACGTCATTTGAAAAGTGGTTAGAAAATGAACCGACGGTAGAACCTAAACACGAAAAACCAGCTATAATTAATCCCGAAAAACTTATAGTTCTAAGAGATATTCTACTTGAACAAATACAAAATTTTGTAAATAAATATGCCAATGAAGCAAATTATGGAGGAAATGACTTTTATGATAAACACGATTTAATCATTCCTCGTGGAATAATAGAGGGTTTAGATCAAGATTTAATTATAGGTAAAATTGAAGTAAAAAAAGGCTTAAATAACCAAGGCATAATAAAAACAGAGATGGGAGAATTGCAAGATAATGTCGCCGCTAATTCAGTTTTAAAAAAATTGGCTAGCCAAGATATACTTTCTGCTGTGTATGGCACGACCGAAAGATTTGTAATTAATCTTGAGCGACATATTAAAGAATTAATCAAGCAAAATGATTTATTAAAAAGATGGATGATTACCGAAAGTCTTGAAGGATTTTTATCAATTCCCGTGCCAAAATTTGCAGCTCAGTCTATTGAATTCCACTCTCATGGTAGAGATGATTTAAGAATAAGCTTTAGTTATCCTCGCCAAATAGATGGGTGTTGTGATGATGCGAATATAAAAGAAATTAATTTTTTAAATGGAGATGATGAAGATTTTACTGCCGAAGAATTAGCATTATTTGCAGAAAAAATAGAATATAAAGGTGAATTAAAAATTGAAGAATTGCGAAAATATGTTGATGATAAAAAATTAGTCGTACCTTTAATTAAATTTTCTGATGACGACTTAAAATTATTAAATGCTAAGCTTAGCGATGATAAAAAAACTTTAACAATATATGAAAGTCCGCAAGGTCAGCACAAAGGAATAACTTTAACTAGGGATAAAGAAGGCTCAATGCTTGCTTTTTGTGCCGAATATGGAATTAAGGGTGAGTACGAAAAAGAAGCTAAACTGGCAGAAGCTAAACTAAGATATTTTTTAGGACCTTTGTGTAAAAGAAGAGTAGAATTAGGCAATTTGCAAAAAGGAGATTTATTCGTATTTTTAGGTAGAAACATCCATAGCATTTTTAAAGCACCAGCTTTTACAGACACCAGAAATTTTCCTGCCAAAGTTACTTGTAAATATCATGTTGGAGGCAAAATTGAATTAGACACAAATAACTCACATTTTTTTTATTTTGCATGTGGGCATAAGCAAGATAATGTGCCTTTAATATATTATACTCAAGAAAGAGATAACATATTAAGCAAACAGTTATATAGTGTTAGCCCTCCCTCACCAGCTCAAAGAGGAGCCACAGCAAGTAATTCCAGATATTAAAAAACTCTAAAAATTGCAATAATATCGTTATACCTCTCTAAGTTGAATATACCACTAAAAGTTTTGACTTTTAGCTGGTTAATCATATTTTATTAACACTATCAATTTTACAAACAAACTGCTCTTGGTTAATAAAATCATTGGTATAGTAATCGGTTACTAACGAATTTTCTTTTAAAACACCTAAATGTTTAGTATAATTAAATACTTTATTCCAATCTCTCTCGTTATTTTCTAGCCTACGTGAAAAATAAGGCAGTGTGTGATTAAAAATCTTTTCGTTCAAGCTGTTACGCATGTATGGTTTTTCTTGAAAAAATATTTCTAATGCCTTGTCAGGATTCTCAATTGTGTATGTTATGCCTCGCATGGTTGCAAACATAATTTTTTTGCATAACTCAGGATTATTATTAATCATATTTTCGGTAGTAATCATTTGGATAGAACAAAAACAACAACAACCTAAATCGGCCAAATGATCAATTCTTAACAAAGTTACTTCTTCTCCATCGTTTTCTAAATCTATTTTTTGAAAATTAATAAATCCAATGCCAGTGTCAACAATGCCACGCCTAATTGCGTCAGCTACATTCATGCCAATTTTAACGGTGGTATAAGATGCTGGGTTAATGTCTGCTTGTTTAGCTAAATCGTCAATTATAATTTTACCAAACTCACCAATATAGCCAACTTTTTTACCAATAATATCTTTGAATTCCTTGATACCAGATGATTTTTTAGCTATTAGCCCAGTAGGTGGTTCGTCTAGCAAAGTGCCAATTGATTTTAAAGGCAAATCACGAGTGCGAGCGGCAATGGTGTGAATGCTTGCTTTTAAAGCAAAATCAACCGTGCCTAACCCTGCAATTTCAGTGACATCACTGGGGTCACTTGGTTCTAAAATAGCTAATTTTATGCCAGCTTCTTCGTAATAACCATTATGCTTGGCAACAAAAATTGGAACATGATACGGATTTGCATGCCAGTTTAATAAAAAAGTTGTGCGTGTTTTCATAAATTTAAAGATTAAATAATTGTATTAAATTAAGTGCAGATTGATAGGGGTTTTTAGATTCTGATATTTCGGTAACAACGGCAATTCCTGTGGGTACCGATTTTAAAACATCGCTTGCATTAGAATATTTAATTCCTCCAATTGCAAAAGCTTTGTGTTTTGATAATTTAAATAATTTGCTAGCTTCTTCAATGCCTAAAATATTTTTACTAGAAATATCTTTGGTATTAGTATTAAAAACAGGACCAATTCCAATATAGTCTATATCTAGCATATTAGTTGCTTTTATATGTTCTTCATTATTGGTCGACATCCCGATAATTTTATCATTACCTAAAATTTGCCTGGCTAAATTATAAGGCATATCTTGCTGACCAATATGAACCCCTTCGGCATTAACAGCTATTGCAATATCAATTCTATCGTTGATAATTAGTGGAACATTGCAGCCCCTAGTTATTGCATGCAATTTTTGGGCAAGATTAATAAAAGTTTTAGTATCTAGGTTTTTTTCTCGCAACTGAACTGCAATAACTCCTGCTTTTAGTACATATTTTACAATTTTTTCTATTGAATAATGCAAACAATTTTGCGTGCCTATTACTAAGTATAATCCATTTTTAATGGTTTGGCGTTTATTCATTTTCCTACGGTTAAATTACTAACTCAGGTACAAACGGTATAATCTCAGCCTAATTACAAAAATTAAGCACCCGTAATTTTAAAAATATCGGTATTTATTTTATTTGCAAGTAATTTTGTATTTGCTAGTATTAGAGTCTATTAAATTATACCTAATAATGAAAAGAGGTTTTGAAATACCAAAAGAACATATTGTAGAACTAAAAAAACACACACATTTGAGCAATACACAATTAACAAGTAAATATAATAACTTTTTAAATAACATACATCTAAAAGGGTCTAGCTATCTTAGCGGCACACAAAATCAAGCAAATACTGAACTTTTAGGGCATGCTAACCAATTTAGAAATAATGGTTCCAATCAAATAGCTAGCAATGCCTTATTTGGCTATTGGATGGGTAGCATGTTAAAAAGCTTTTTTCCTACTACACATCAAATTCGCGTAACTGATCCAACACCTCCTGCCAATCATACTTCACCTACTGTTTTGCCAGGCAGAATGACAAATTTATTTGGGGAATTAACACAAGAACAGGCGGCAAAAAAAGAGCTAGAAAACAACTTTTTAGAAATTAATGCTAAAGTAACAAAGCGTCGCAAATTAAATAAACAATTCTCAACATTGCGAAGACCTCGCGCAGATGGAGGCATAAGTACTGTAGTGGGACCTGCTTATAGACAATTATAATTATATTTTAGGTTGAAAAATAGAGATAAAACTGATCAATTAAATCCCAACGCATAGCCTTGTTATAAATCTAAAGCTGGCAACCCAGTTGCTGTATAATTTGTAAACATAGAAGATTTAACAAATAGGGGAGATATTAATGTATACATAAAAAAATAATGGATGATAAAAATCATAAAATATTTATAGAAACAAATAAAGAACAAACGCCATATTGTTGTTTTTTAAGACTGACGATAATATCAGCGTTGGTAGAACAGGATACAAATTTGATCGCATTGACGATGACTTATATCGAGTTTCTTACGTTAATTATTTGGGAATTAATGGCTCTCCTATATTTTTTACTAAACCTGATACTTATCAAAATCCAAAAGAACTAGGAGTGTATTACACAAATAATAAAATGTTTGCTGTTTCAAAATTTAAAAATTCCGATAAATCAAAACAGGCAGAAGAAATCGTCAATAATTCAAAAATAGGAATAAGATTCATGCTTAATTTAATAAATATTAACCCAACACATTCTCAAAATAGCAACAAAAGTATTTGCAAATATTAAAATAAATCACTTTATCTGCCGCATCCAAGTTAATATAACCGCAAAGATAGCAAATTGTACTATGTAAAAAACACTATCGATTAAAATTAGTTGCCATTTGCGTCCACCAAAAAAATAGAATAAATTTTGTATTGTCAAAAGCGGTATTATAAAGCCACAGCTAATTATTACGGACTTCAAAAGCGCATCTTTTAAGGGCGAGTCTTTAAAAGATGCAGAACCGTCTACAAATCCAGCAAATAGAGTACACATTGCAAATGTAGCTAAAAAAGATATAGGAGCTATATAAATCAAATGCTTTAAAGGGTTAGCTCCACTTAATTCTAACCATTTTTTACCAATAGCATGATGTCGGGAATACCATATTGATAGAAACACAAAGCTTGTCATGGTCGCCACTGCAACAGCTAAGTAATTAACATGTGAAAAATTTATCATAAAATTGCATATATTAATTTAATTTTTATACTTAATCTTGGCATTAAAAATAGAAATTAAAATTTAAAATTAATTTTTATTTATTTTGTAAACTCATCTTTTAAAATAAGCTCAGCAACACGTTTTCCGCTTACTAACATCTATCCAAAAATAGGAATAATATCCCTGCCAAGTTTAATAAATATTAACTCCATGTATTCTCAAAATAAAAGTAGTCCTAGATATTAAAAATAAACCCAATGTCCAACTTTTAGACAATTTTGTTCTTGACAATTAAATTTACTAAACAATATGTTCGTACTTGATACTACTAATTTAGTAAAAAAAGCAATGAAAAAAGAAAAAAATAACGACATAGAGGAAGCGTTAAAAACAGAGGCAGACAGTGATTAACCGAATACAATTTCTAAAAATATAAAATAACACAATATCCAGCAGATAAAAGCTTATTTGAGCTAAATAGAATGTATGAAAACGGAGATTTAATAGTTCCAAAAAATTTTCAAAGAAGATACGTTTGGGATATTAAAAGAGCAAGTGCATTAATTGAGTCTTTTTTCTTGGATTGCCAGTTCCTGGTATTTTTCTATATTTAAACGTAGACAGTAAATATATGATTATCGACGGACAACAAAAAATACTAAGTATTGCTATGTTTATAGATGGTCTTTTTAAAGGTAAAGGTTTTGAAAATAAAGGTACTGAGTTTAAATTACAAGAAGTCAACGATATTTGGAATGGAAAGACATATAGGGCATTGTTAGATATAGATAAGAGAAATTTTGATAATTCAATTCTAAGAGCAACAATCGTTCAACAAATTGAACCAGATGATAATGAAAGTATATTTCATATTTTTGAAAGGTTAAATACTGGAGGCGTTAATTTAAATGAAATGCAGATTAGAATGTGCGTTTATCATGGAAAGATGATGGATTTATTATTAGAGTTGAATACAATACCAGAATGGAGAAAAATTATAGGGCAACCAAATGAAGATATACATTATTTTGACATAGAATTGATTTTAAGAATGTTTGCTTTGGAAGAATATTTTAATGAATATAAATCACCTATGAAGAAATTTTTAAACGATTATTGTAGATATCTTAATAAAGAGGAATCGACATTAGATGCTTGGGTTGATAAAAAAAGGCAATTATTTAAAAAAGTTGTTGCTGATATTTTAAAAATAGACGATAAATTATTGTTTTTCAAAGGTAAAAAATTTAGCTTAACAGTTTTTGATGCGATAACAGTTGCATTAATGAAGCTAAATAATGATAATAATCAATATATTGTTAAAAATGAAATTAATAAAGATTCCTTTTTGAACAATACCTATTTTGTAGCCTCTATTGATATAAAATATAATACCGCCGGACGAGAGAACATTAAAGCGAGGGTAGAAAAGGCGTTAGATATACTAAAATGACCAACATACCAAATAACGAACTAACATATAGTCGTAAATATCTAAATGACATAAATATAGTGTTATCTAAATTAGACGGCTCAAGCAAGGATTCCGTTGCAATAATGTTGCAAACTCATTTAATAATTACATTTGTTGCCGAAATTTCAAATATCATAAACGAACAATGGTATCCAAAATATTTCAAAAATATATCACATGTTCACAAATATTTTCAAGATAAAGAGGTTATTGGCAAAGTTAGTTTAATAGATACAATAGTGCTAATTTGTGGCTACAATCATACAAAAGAAATATTAAAATGCAAAGAATATGGATGTGTAAAAGAGTGGCTTAAAGAAAGGAATCCAGTAGCACATAGACTTGGATACGAACCCAAATCTATTCAAGATTTTATCAAGCCAAGACCAAATTGTGATAATTCTATAATAGATATGGCTGAAAAATTACTCAATACAATAGAATTAAAATTAAACTCTAACTCCGTTTCTAATAATCATTGAAAACATATCTAACCCCCTATTATTATACTTAAAGCAACATTCCTGAATATAGCTATCAAGATGTTTTACGCTAAGTTTATAGTAACTCCCAACTATGCTTCTTTTGAATAGACCCCA
>JANYEN010000090.1 GCA_025363115.1 Alphaproteobacteria bacterium
TTATTCTCAAATACTGGTTTTTATATCTACGGGCTTTTTGCTTGGAATAGTCCTTTTAATAATTCCTTTTATTACCACTAAAATAAAATCAGAAAAAGATAAACTCGATCAATATGAATGTGGTGTGGAGCCGTTAGATAGTCCAAGAATACAATTTGAAATTCAGTTTTATTTGGTGGGGATGATTTTTGTAATTTTTGATGTTGAAATAGCGCTATTAATACCTTGGGCATTAAATATTAAATCGCTGGGTTTAGTCATTTTTACGGTCGCCATGACCTTTCTAGGCTTATTAATAGCAGGATTTATTTATGAATGGAAAAAAGGAGTAATTAATTGGTAAGTTATGGATAAGCAAGCAATAATTGATTTATATATCAAAGAAGCTTTGTTGTTTGATACTCTTCTAGATGATGCTTTTTTAAAAAATTTTTTACAAAAAAATAACATAGAATATGGATCATTATTGATATTTTTTCCAGCTGGTCAAAATGATATTATAAAACATTTAATAAAATTATGGAATGAGAAAGCCTTAGAAAAATATGATGGCGAGGATATGAAATTCTCACAAAAAATTGAAACAATATTAAGTTTAAAAGTAGAAGCTGCTTTAGAATATGAAAAATTATTTAGTAATATATTTCGTACTTTAATTCAACCAAAATATTCTCTTTTAGCACTAGAAATAATAGCAGAAGAAACAAATTTTATTTTATTAACAGCTAAAGATAAATCAATAGATTTTAGTTATTACACTAAAAGGCTTACTTTGAGTGGAGTTTATTCAATGGTTTTTTTTACAGCTTTTAAAAAAAAGAATTTGCATCAAACTCGCAATTTTATACGCAAAAGAATCGCCAATATTGGACAATTTGCCCGAGTAAAAAATAATTTTTTATCGTATATAAAAGAAAGAATAGATTTTTTTCAATAAATTCTAGATAGCCAGTCTTCTTTAACTTTAACAAATACCGATAATTTGGCAGGCTTTTCCAACAACTTGCCTATTTCAAAGCTTGCTTGATTAACCACGGTTGATATCATTAACCCTTTTTTGCCAATTATAATATTTTTTTGGCTTTGTTTGGTAATATAAATTGTCTGGAATACCGAATAAAATGAATCTTCGTCAATAATTTTATCGGTAGTAACATACAAATTATATGGTAGTTCTTCTTGTAATTCAATAAACAATTTTTCTCTTAATATTTCAGAAATAGAAAATTTTAAATCTCTATCAGTCACGTCATTTTGGTCATAATACCAAACATCTTCTAAGGCATTATCAATAAAATATTGTTTTAATTTGCCAATTCCTTGCCCCGTATTAGCAGAGATGGGGAAAATTTCTAACATTGATTTAGGATCAAAATTTTTAGCCAATGATTCAATGATTTTATTTGGCTTCATTGTGTCTATTTTATTTAAAGCCACTATAAAAGGTTTATTTTTCTGAATAAGTTCATAAATTATAAAACTAGCATTTTTCTCTATTCCTGCAATGCCATCAATTACCATGCAAATTAGCTGACCGTTACGAATACCTTCGTGAGCATTACGAACAATCATTTTTTCTAGATTTTTTTTAGGTTTAAAAATACCAGGCGTATCTAAAAAAACTATTTGAGTATCATTTTCGGTTAATATACCTCTAATTACGTCTCTAGTAGTTTGAACTTTTGGAGAAACAATAGAAATTTTTTGCCCTACTAAGTAATTAACTAGAGTTGATTTACCAGAATTAGGTGCCCCACAAATAGATACAAAAAGACTCTTCATTTGTTTTTTAAAAATAATTTTTTTATAATCAAATAACAACTAGCTTGTAAATATTGTACTAAAATTACGCTCAATAATCCTCCAGCAATTACATCGTGCAAGAAATGCTTTTTGTAATATACTCGAGTCCAACATATAGCAAATCCTACTATATAAAAAAATATTCCTAGGGACTTATTAAGCCTGAAATAAACAAAATGAGCCACTAAAAAAGCTAAAACAGCATGCCCAGAAGGAAAGCTATTTTTTTTACTTTTATCGGGACGTTCTTCAGGAAAAAAATATTTTAGAAATTCGGATGATACACAGGCAGTAACACTAATAAAAGCATAGCCAGCTACTAAGTTAGGATTTTTTATTACAAAAGCGTAAATAGAAGGTATAATAAAATCTATATTTCTTGCAATGGTTGCAATATCCTTGGGGTTAGCCATTGAATTTACTTTAGTTAATTCTTTCCAGTTTTCTTTCCATATCCATCCAAAAATAATTAAAACGGTTAATCCTCCGCAAATAAATTTTAATGGGATTAGTTTTTTATTATCTATAATTTCATCAACGATTTTTTTAATCATTTCAATTCTTCGTCTATCATTGCGGTAACTTTATCATAAGAGTATCCTTCTACTATTCTTCCATTAACGCAAATCATTGGAACTCCTTTTAAGCCTGTTTTGGTAGTAACATCTGTTATTTCTGCAATCATTTCATTCTCTTTATCTTTTGAAACTCCAAGGCACATAAATATGTTGTTATCGGAAAGTCCGAATAAACGGGATATTTGAGTAAGTTTTTTTTCAAAATTAGGAGTATGAACCCAACTAGAAGCCGTAGAATAAAGCATTTCGATAAATCTTACTTTTTCATCATTGTTTAAATTGCCACACTTCAACAGTTGCTTTGCCTTTACGTCAGCAAGTGACATAGGAAATGCTCGATATATATAAGCAACACTTTTATTTTTGTTTTCAAAATATTTCTTTTTTAATTTGGGCATGATAGTATTTACAAAATCACCACAATGAGGGCAGGAAAACGCAGTATAACCAGTGACTATAACTTTGGCAGTTTTAGGATTACCCACAAAAATATCTCCTTGACGATATCCGCAAAACTTTTTTAATTCAGCTAAACTTAATAAAGATTGTGGTTTACTGATAGTCGTATAATTTGAATTAGCTAAAGCATTGAAGTTTAAGGTAATTAACAATAAAAAAAGAAAACGCATAATTGTTTTTTGTAAAAAAAATACTCTAAATATTGTTGTAATAATTTTATAAAAATCAACAAATAATTTAAACTATCTATTTTTTAATTTTATGACATTAAAAATAGTATAATTTTGTTTATTATCTTGAAAGTTAAATGCTAAAACATTTAAATTATTTAATTCACAAGCCAATTCAGAGCAAATTGCAGCAATTTTTTCACTTGATTGTGCAATTTTTCCTGCTGCAATTGCGGTGTCTATTTCTTCGATTCTTTTTAAGTGAGGATGTTGTTTAAAAAATTCATTACATTGATTTAAAGCATGGTCTTGAGAATAAACTTCTGTTATTTCTTCAATTCTAGTACTATTTTTTGCTCCCAAGCAAAATGCAATGGGCAGTTGTATGGTTCTTACAATTGTGATTTTATCTTTAACGTTATCAATAGCTAAAACAGCGTCTGTTATCTCGCCTACAATTTTATTTTTTACAGGTAAAACAGCATATTGAATATTTTTATTTATTAAATTATCTAAAACTTGAGCAAACGAAAGAAAAGATTTTATTTGATAATCAGGAAATGATTTTTGAAATTCAATAGAGACAATATTGCTAAAGCTACCATTTGAGCCTTGAAAACCTATGATTTTTTTTGTTTGATCCATTGTTTTTAAATTAAGATTTTTAGAATATATTCCTAATATCTTAAGGTTTTGTTTAAATTTCAATAATTCATTTTTTGTTATATTTTTTTACTCGCTTCAATAAAAAATTTATATTTAAAATTTGTGCCAGCAATTGGATTTGCAACAATTTTATTAATAATTATATCTTTTTTTTCCAGTTTATTTAAAAAAACAGCTAAAGTGTTTTTGTTTTTTGGTGTAAAAATAAGTGCGAATTTATTTCCTTTTAAATTTTCTTTAGTCTTAGAAATAATTAAAAAGTGCATAAAATTTATAAAACTTAATGCCTATAATTAGGCTTAATTGACAATTAAATATCAACAGAATAAATTTTACTTTACATTTACAAAAATAATACAACTTTTATGTAACAAGGCGGGTGTGGTGAAATGGTAGACACACTGGTTTTAGGTACCAGCGGAGTAATCTATGGGGGTTCAAGTCCCTCCACCCGCACCACAAATTTATTTTTTAATTATGTTAAAAATAGTAAAATACATTAAAAGAAGCCGAACATTTGCTGATTTTAAGCACCTAATTAACCAATGTATTTTAAGTAAACCTAAAACTGAATCGCAATCGATAAAAATAACAAAAATTATAAGTTATTTATGGCTACCTATTACATTTAGTTGGAATTCCATAAGACGTATTTTTTTTGTTACTAAAACCTCTTTTTCTAATAATACTTTTGTAGAATATTCTTTATATAAAGAGTATACTAAATATAAGTTTTTTGCTTTAATATTTATTTTATTTTTATCATTTTTACTCATTGTTTTGCAAAATAAAAAAGGATTTTTTATTAATAATAATGATTACATAGCCAAAATAACTATCGATACCATTATAACCGATGACGAATATGGATATGGAGGAAGTAAGTTTTATGAAAAAGTTATTCAACAAGCTATTGAAAAGAAAAATATAAAAGGTGTTATTATTTATATAAATTCTCCAGGAGGATATGCCACTGCAAGCGAAATATTGTACAAAAATTTATTAAAACTTGCATATGCTAAACCTACTTTTTGCGATATAGGCTCGGTAGGTGCTTCTGGCAGTTATATGGCAGCTTTGGCGTGCAAAAAAATATATGCCAAAGAAATGAGCAATGTAGGTTCAATAGGGGTTAGATTTTCAGTATACGAAATTAGCGATTTAGCTAAAAAAATTGGTATTAATTTTACCGTAGTTCATGCTGGAGATTTAAAAGCTGCAGGCGACCCATGGAAAAAATTAGATAAAAAAGAAGTTGAATATTTTCAAAAAACCGCTAAAGAAGCTCACTCATATTTTATTGATCTAGTTGCCAACGAACGTAATTTATCCGTAGAATCAGTAACTAAAGTAGCAAATGGAAGCGTAATGCATGGTCAGCAAGCTAAAAAACTTGGGCTTATTGATGAAATTGGCGATCAATACGATATTTTAGAAGAAATGATAAAAACATATAATTTACCGAAAGATATAAAAATACAGGATATAAAAATGGAAAAAGAATCAGAAAATGCTTTTAACTTACGTAAATTAATAGGACTAATTACAATATCATTAATAGATAATATTAAAAATGCTACTCTTTTTACCACTCCACAAACTTTGATTTAATTTTTTAATAAAAAGTTTTAATAGCTTCATATACAATTAATAACTCTATCACTCTAGTTACATAATTGAAGGTTTCGGGGTACGGTATTGATTCTATCCAATTTATACTTGAATGATTACTCTCATCGGGTCTGCCATAATTTTTTATCCATCTTGAAACTGAAGTTGGACCTGCATTATAAGCTGCTAATGCTAAAATATTATTATTATATCGATTAAGAAGTTTTTGCAATAAATAAGAACCTGCCCAAACGTTATCTTTGTTTTCTTTTATTTTTTTTACACCTGTCTGCAGTGATATTGTATTAAAAACTTCATCACGAACCTGCATAAGACCTTTAGCATTTTTAGTACTTAAAGTGGTGCTATCAAACATACTTTCTTTTAAAATAACGGCTTTTATAATAGATGGATATAATTTATTATGATGCTCAGGATAAGAAATATCTATTAAAGGAGCTCCATTGAGCCTGCCATATCTGCCCATATTTATGGCAAAATCAATTTCAGTTTTATGTGTTATTTTGTATAAGCCCGCCGCCTTAAGCACATAATCCTGAGGTAACTCGAGCATATATTTTGTATAAAACTTGGCTATATCGTGTCTGCCTAATTGGTAAAATATTTTAGCTATATATGTTAATAAATTAACTATATTATCGGTTTTATCATCAGAATTTATAGCTTTAGTATTTAAACTTTTTAAATTGTCTACAATAGTTTTTTCTACGTCTTGTTCTGTTTCATACATTGCCATTTGACCATAAAAATAAAATGGATGCAACGACGCTAAGTCAAAATAATATCTAGCTTTAGGGCTATCATCTATGCTGGCATATGTTCTGGCAAGCCAATAATATCCACGAGTAAAAGAGATTGGGTCTTTGGCGTTTTCTATCAATTTAGTAAAATGTAAAATAGCATTTTTAGATTTATGTAAAAATTCCAAGCTAATCCATCCTAATAAAAATTGTTGCCGAATATATGCCTCTTGTTCAAAATTTTGACACTTATTTAATAAATTATACGCCATTTCATATTCTGTAATTGAAGCATTTTTAATAACTTCATAAGTAATATATTTATATTTTTTCCATAAAGCATTTTTTATTAAACTCCCAGAATTACAACTGGTTTTCATGGCTATTTTGTAATAATTTTCGGCACTACTTTTATCGTGTAAATTATTCATTAGCAAAATTACCAATATATCATCAGTTAAATTGAGATGTTCTAAAAAAGAAAAATCGGAAATATGATTTTTAGCAATTTTTTCACCTGCATAAATTATGGCAAGTATGTTTTTATTTTTAATATTAGTTTTGATTAAATCAATTAAATTATATTTTTTATATAATAACAATATTTTGGCTTGGTAAAAATGGGATTCTGAGGTTAAAATATCGTTATATTTTCTTAAAAATTCTTTCCAAAGTTTATCATTATTAAAATAGGTTTCTCGCCAAATATCATTTATAATTTGCGTATATTGTTGCTGAGTTATTCTAAGATTTTTTACCACATCTATTAGTTTTATTTTTTGATCTAGTGAAAGATTTTTATTCTGAGTATATATATTAAGCAATTCATGAGCAATATCTGATTTTTCACATTTTGCTAGCTTGTGGAGTAAAGGAGTGGCGAATTTATAAACAATATTTTTTAGTTCAGGATATTTTTCTAATAAATAATAAATTTCTTTCAAATCAATATTATTATAGTTGATATAGTTTAAACTAACTATAGCCATAGCATCTTTTAAAACGTCAATATTAGTTTGGCTTTTTATTTTATTATACTTTGTTAAATTATTATCTTTAATAGCTAAAACTCCATTTAAGCCAAGTTTAATATCTTTTTCAAAATCATTTAAATTGGTATTTGCTAAGACTATTGGTTGAAAAATAAAATAAAATATACAAAATAGTAATTTCATATAACTTTAAAGAACATGTCTAAGTTGAATGAAACTACATGCATAAAAGGAAAGGATGAGCCACTCACATTAAAAGGAGAAGATACTAAATAATAGCTTATTTTAACTTGAATTGCCATATCGTCAATAATGCGATAAGTAAGACCTGTGCTTATATTAATTACGCCACCTGTAGTTAAAGTATTAATACTAGGCTGAACTGTGGTAGTGACAACTGATGTAGTAGGGTTAGTTACTAGAGTACCCCCATCAGAAAAAGAACTTTTAAATATAGCCAAGCCTCCTCCTCCTCCTATAAATAAAGACATCGGATATCTTCGTAATGGGTAATAATAATATAATGCGTAAGTAAGAAAATAATTTTGTATAGATGCTTTTGAATTAGTATAAGTATTATTATTTATTATTATAGAATCATTATCAACACCAAAATTATTGCTTAAAAAAGTAAAACCAAATTCATGACGTAAAGGCAT
>JANYEN010000016.1 GCA_025363115.1 Alphaproteobacteria bacterium
TTGGCTTTTCAAGAACAAGCCAGAATCTTCGTAAAGCAAGTCTAATTAACCCAAATAATATAGAAAACGCAATATTTATCGCAGGATTAGGTCCAACTAACAAACAAATTGAACAAGCTTTGGAATTTAGAAAGCATTTTAATAGTCAAGGTAAAAGTGATCAACAGTTAAATGAAGAATTACGTCAAAAAACATTTTCTATATCATCAGCGAGAACAGATCACGTAGTGGACCATGCTCCTTTGGTAGGCTTTGAAAATTTAAATGAAGCAACTGGTAAAAGATTGGCAGTACGAACTACTGGAATAGCTCATGCTACAATAATACCTTGTCTTGAGCGTTTTCTTGAAGAGCGTATACCATATAATGATAAATTAGATCGTGAAGAATCAAAGCATTGTGTTTTTAAAAGAGAAGTTATTAGAGATAAGGGTAAAAATAGACGATTAAATCCCATAAAATCATCGATATTTGATCGTCCAGTTATAAAATCAGCCTAGGATAACAAATGTTACTAGAGATACAGCAGTAAATATACCAGGCTGGCAAGGAATAGTGCGCACTACTAATCTACCACAGGGTCAGGGTAAATATTGAATTGATTATTTTTTAAAGATTTTATGATGCCGACTTTAAAATATTTCTATGTTGCAAGGCACCTTGACGAGCTGAAGCAAAATGCTTAGTAAAATTATCTGGATTCCACATTTCAAATGTATTGCCTTTACCTACAAAAGTAATATTTTCTTCTATTTCTACTTCCTGTGACAAGTTTTTAGGTAAAACTACCCTGCCCTCTTTGTCAAAAATTAATTGGGTACTAGCCCCTAAAATAGAAGTAGAAAGATGATCGTATTCTATGGATAATGGGTCTAGTTTTTCTATCATTGAATATATTGTTTCGATACGTTCTATAGAGCAACATTCTATGCAATTATTAACAATAGATTTATAAATTACCACAGAATTAACTCCGTTGCTACTTAATATAGCACGAAATTGAGATGGAATTGATACACGACCTTTATTATCCATTTTATTGATATGAGTAGATAAAAAAAGAGCCATAATAAAAGATGAAATAAACAATTAAACCACCCTTAGGCAAAAAGCTTAAAGCTCTCTGCCTAAAAAACACCTCCTTTAAGGCTGATGGTACCTCCTTTAAAACCATCTGAACCAAAAAACTTTTTGGGCTTTTATGGTTCATAATGGGAATCTATGGGTATGTTTAGAAAAGTCAATAATAATTTTTATTTTTTAAAAAATAGTTTCAATGCTTGAATATACTATATTATTAATAGTTATTGGAATGAAATCTAATTTATTTGATTAGAAGATTTCTATACAAATGCTGGTAAGATTTTGAAAAACCAGCATATTCATTGGTTATAGAAAAAGCTGCATTTTTTTTATAATAAGAAATTATTTCTTTAATTTGAGAAAATTCGCTCTTGTTGGGGGTAATTAAAGTAGTTTTATTATAATTAATAAAATGGGATTTTATGGGAACTGAATTTGATATTATTAATGCCGCTATATCTTTGCCAGCATTAATTGCCGAAGAAGCAGAATTAGTATAATAATAGTTTTCTAAATTTCCATTATTAAATAATGTTAAATTAGGACGTATTGAAATTTCAATTCCTTCTATGTTAAGATTAATTTGCTGACACGGCTGAATAGATTTTTGGTTTAGTATATTTTCTATTTTAATAAGACGAATTGTTTTGGATAGCTTATTTAAAAATTTATATTTATCTAAAATTGACGATATTTCGATTATTTGATTAGTCGTGATAAAATCAGAGATAAGACTTTCAATGGCAAAAGAGGGAAGTTTATTAGGAACAGTTTTGATTTTTTTTAATTTTAAGATAAATTCAAAATAAAAAAATAAAGGATTATCAAGTAATTTTTGCAAATCTTTTGGATTTAAAGTTAAACTATTTAACTGACCACTACCTTCAAAAGACGGTTTTGCATATTGATTTGGTAAATTTTGCTTTTTAACAGATTTTATACCTTTAAAATAAAGCAATAAATAAGAAATGTTATTATTGGATAGATTATTAAACAATATTATTTTGTCGGCTTTTACAAAAGTTTTTGCTAAAATTTTACCAAACATCAATTTTGATTCAAAAGTTTTCGCTAAATGCGGAACAATATTGTTATAAATAGCATTATTGGCATCCAAAATAATAATATTTTTATAATAAGTAGATTCATCAACTTCATTAAAGATTAATATATTTATTTTATCATCTTTCCAAGTTGAATATTTGGTTTGTAAATCTTGAAGCGAAATATCCCCAAAAACTGGAGTTTGCATCGACCAAATAGATATAGGATCATTAGATAATTTAGTTTTCTCAGTTGCTTCTTGTACTATTTTTGGTAAATCACTAATTTTAACAATAGTATTATTGGCTAAAATTTTATCCCAATCAACTTTTAATTCTGTTTTTATAAAAGGATGATTAGTGACTTTTATAATATTTTGCAGTGAAATATCTTGCGATAAAGCAATAAAATCGCTATATTTAGCAATTTCTCTTTCTAATTCTATAGCTTTCGAAAGTTCATCAGATATAATAATACCTAAAAAAACCAATCTTTTTAGTAACTTTATTTTTGTTTCTAAATTTAATACAACAATTAAATATGAGCTATTATTTTTTAGAATATCTATTATTTTAGGGATTTGATCCCATAAAGATATAGAATCATATATCGTTATTTTCTCCATTGTTTAAGGCAATTGCTATCGAATTAATAGAATTCATTATTAATGTTATTTCTTGATTAATATCTTGCTGTTTTTGTATTAAAATATCTACGATTTTTTCTTCAGCAGAAATATATTTATTAAATATTATATTAGAAAGAGATGGCGTATTATTATTTAAAACTTGAGGATAAGGATGGTGTAATTCTGGTAAGTTTTTAATGGGAGTTACGTCCTTAATAACTTCTATAACCTGCGATAATATAGAGGTATTTTTACCAGATTTAAGCGAATCCAATAATTCAAAAACGGTAAGCAAAAAAACATTATCTTCGGAAATACCTCTATATTTAAGCATATTTCTGTTAATAATCAAATTCAATTCTTTAGAAAGAGCATAAATTTTATCTAAATCTCTATCATCACATTTAAAAGTAAAAATTTTTTTGCCTATAGCCAGCTTAACGTCTTGCATTTTTAAGAATTAATTTATTAACAACAAACATTGCAAATTGTTAAAAACTATTTTTTATTATAGTCAATTTAAATACCGTTTTTCAAAAATATATTATTTATATAAATGTTGATTTTATTTTATAGTAGTATTATATAAAAGTTAAATAGTTGTTAATTATTTTATGTTGTTTTTTGCCATCTCAATAGCTTACATTATTTCAAGCATAAGAATTTCACTTTGCGTTCTAATCATTTGTATATCTAGTTTTGTAGTGCTTTCGGTTTTTGGAATTACACCTTTACAAATTATAAATAATTATAAAGATTTAATTTTTGGAATTTTATTTTTTGGAGCTTTTATACCTTTTATTTATGGAATATTAGATATAGTCTATGGTTTTACTTGTAAATATGCGGGTAAGCAATACCTTTCTTTTGAAGTCTATAAATCTCCGCCAATGATGTGGATTGGAGTAATTGCACATCGTGTAGCAACGGCGATGGGTAGCAAAAATATTGTAGTATGTATTGAAAAATCTGAAAACCCAAGAATTTATTCCTTGGGAAGTTTAAAAAAAAGGAGAATTTATATATCTACATCATTAATTAATTATTTAACTGGCAAAGTCAATGATTTAAAAGAAAGAGATCATGTTGTGGGAGCTTTAATAGCCGCCGAAATATCAAATTTAGAGAATTATAGCTTTTTACCTATGATGATTTTAAAAGGTGGCGATAAAATAGCTAATATTTTATGCATTGTTGCAACAATCCCAGTAAGAATACTTTTTATACCTGTGTTTTTAATGCCAATTATTAGAAATGCAATGGTTTATGTAATAAATTTTTTTACTCTTATTATAAAATCGATAGACAAAATATTTTTTTCTATATTATTTATCATTTATCAGTCCTTGAGGTATAAAATATTTGATAGAAAAGCAGAAAATATAAGCGATTATCAAGCTACTCAGTTAGCCAGTCGTGAAATATATATCATGGCGCTCGCAATATTAAAAGACATACAATATAGCGACAACTATTTTAAACATTCATCTTCTATTCATCGAATTAAAAATATAGAAAAAATAAGACATGCCCAAGATTTTGAAAATGTAAACCCTGTAATGCGAGGTATGATATTTTGTTGCGTGGTTTTTACAGTGTCTTCAATATTTGCAATAAATGCCGAAATATGGCTATTGCCGATATTTATTATGGAAAATCTCATTCTTTTGCATCATGGATTAGTGATATTTTTTTCTTTAATAACTCATTTTAAGCAAATGTTAGGAAATCTTTATCAGACTTTTAATATTTAAAATTAGATAATTTTGTTTATATAAATGTATCATAAAGTATGAATTATCAAAGATATAAAAAATATGGTAATTACATACTAAACCCACCAAGCTAAAAATAAACACTATATTTCAAGTGCTTATTTTCTATAAAACTACGGCTTTTTATTATTTTGTCAATAATTTCAGTAAATTCTGAATTTTCTGTATTTTC
>JANYEN010000035.1 GCA_025363115.1 Alphaproteobacteria bacterium
CTAAAAAATTTAAAATAATGAATTAAATTTTGAAGTATAATAAAGATTTAATATTTATATAAAATTTTGTTAAAGAACTTAAAGAACTCTTTTAAAACACCAATTTTAAAGAAAAACAAATATTAACGATACCAGTCATTATTGCTTCCGCCTGCACTTCCTTCTGATTCATCGTAATTTTTATCTCTTTTTTTACGTTTACGACGTTTTTTACGAATAGGCTTTACTACTCGCATAGCTAAGCTGGTATTGATATATTCTTCGCAAATTTCATCCATTTTTTCGAGTTGCTGAATAAAAAAATGCTCTGCAGTAGGAATAATTTCATAACTAACAACATAATTTTTTTGATCTCTCCATTTTTCTACTAGCGGAGTCACCTTGTTAATAGTGGCAATTGTATCTTTTTCTCCTGCTAAAATTAAACCCGAAGAAGGGCAGGGTATAGAAAATTCAAAATCATAATGATCGGCGGGAGGAGCAACTAAAATAAAACCTTCTATTTCAGGTCTACGAGTAGCGATATGCATTGCTACCCAAGCTCCAAATGAAAAGCCTGCAATCCAAAAATGAGAAGCTTCTGGATTAGTATTTTGTAACCAATCTAAAGCTGTAGATGCTGCACTTAATTCGCTTACTCCATTAGTAAAAGCACCTTCAGATTTGCCTACGCCAGGAAAATTTATCCTTAATACGGTAAATCCTGTCCGTACAAAAGTTTTAAATAAATGATAAGCAATTTTATTATTCATAGTTCCTCCGTGTAAAGGATGAGGATGTAAAACTAATACTACAGGTGCAACACGATTTTCATTTTGGTGATATCTACCTTCAATTCTACCTGAAGGTCCTGAAAAATAAACTTCTGACATAAATTTTATATTAATTTTAAAGAACTATTTTAGCAATAATTGTTTCTCCGCCAACCATTGTTTGCCCTACGCATACATTGACTTTATATTTTTTGGGCACATATACATCCATGCGACTACCAAAGCGAATAATGCCATATCTGTCTCCAGCAATATGTAAATCTCCTAAATAAGCATCGCAAACAATTCTGCGGGCTATTAAACCAGCAATTTGTACACAATAAATAATATCTCCTGATTCGGTTTCAATAGCAATAGTATTACGTTCATTATCTTTACTGCTTTTATCAAGGCTGGCATTCAAAAATTTGCCAGGATGATATTTAACATCAATAATTTTACCAGATACTGGAATACGATTAACATGCACATTAAAAACACTTAAAAATACACTAATTTTAATGTATTCCTTATCTGATTCTGGTTTTACAACATCATTGGGAATATCCGAAGGTTGTATAGAAACTATTACTCCATCTCCTGGGCTAACTATGATGTCTTTTTCTGCAGGCAAAAATCTCTCAGGATCTCTAAAAAAACTTATTACAAATGCTGTTATAGTAGCTAAAAAAACTGTTAAACCACTTAAACCATTGAATAAAATACTTAATAACGTTGCCCCAGCCCCAATTATAATATAAATTTGACCTTCTTCATGTGTTTTAATTGTTACGCCACTGCCCAATGGTATTTTCATAAATATTATCTAAATAATTTAATTTATCAGATTTTGTTATAGTCTTAAGTATAGTTGTCAAGTTTTCTAAAATTTTGCTATTTTTAAACACAAAATTTACTGCAGTTTAATATTTTGCTTTCTTACCACTAAAAAGGAATCGTTTTTTTTGGTAGATAATTGCTTGCCTATAATTAAAAAACTTCCTATAAAAACTAATATCAATAAATAAATAGTATAATTTTTATATTTTACTTTATTTTTATTAGCAGAAAGCATAGAATGGGTTAGAATATTAAACTTATCAAATTGATTGCTTTCGTCGCTGACTACATTCTTTTTTTCACTTAAATAATTTAGCAAAATTTCTTCTTCTAATTTTAAATATCTGGACATATTACGAATATATCCTAAATAATAAATTTTTTGCGCAACATCATTATAGTTACCCTCTTCGATCATTTGTATAAATCGAGAAGACAATCTTAAACTGGTAGCCATTTTTTCTAGAGAAATATTCATATCAAGTCTTCGGTTATGCAAAAGATTACCCAGATTTGAATATTTATCTTCGCTTTCTGCTTCTAGTTGAGCATAAATTTCAGAATTATTTATCATATGGCTTTTGTTGTTTTATTAAATTTATATTCGGTTCCATTAAATAATCTATGCAAATTACTTAAATGCTTTAAAATTATTAATGAGGTAGCGGTAGTTACAAATAATAAACTAGAAATTGAAATTGTAGGATCATCAATTATTACCATAAAACAAGTAGCAAAATAAGCATTTAATGTTGCCATTAAAGACGCTACAGATACATATTTTGTTACTATAAAAATTATTGCCCATGTTATTGCAAAAACAGTTCCCAGTCTCCAATCTAATCCAAATAACGAAAAAACGAAAACCGAAACTCCTTTTCCACCTTTAAAAAGCAAAAACATAGAAAAAATATGTCCCATAAAAGTTGCCATACCAAACGCTAAGGTGGTTAGGTTATCAAAATGCATTCCTGCTAATATTGCAAGTAAGCCTTTTAATCCATCACAAATAAAAACTGCAATTCCTATCCATTTTCCTCCAATTCTTGCGGCGTTAGTGGCTCCAATATTTCCCGATCCTTCTTGCCTAATATCTTTTTTAGAAACTATTCTTGTAATAAGTAAGCCAAATGGAATTGACCCAATAATATAAAAACCTATTATTCCAAATAATAAAATTATATGGTAACTCATAAAATTTTATAAACTAAAATACTGATGTATAAGTATTCAAATTTTTACATCAATGTAATCAAATGTCAAATTTTTTCTTCAAAATTAACTAATTATATAAATTAAATAATTTATTAATTGCTTTTTGCTTTTTATTATATAATTGAGTAAATAAATATTAAAAAGTTTTTAGTTAAAAAATTGTATTATGATAAAGCTAATTTTTATCTTAGGTATTTTCATTTTTACACTGCAAGCTAAAGCTTCATTAGTGCTTGACACTAAATCCAAATCTTTTAAAATTACTAAAAGTACATCGAATAGTATTAATAATAACTACAACGACAATATCAACAAATCAAATTCTATTATTCAAACCGACCCTGAATCCGAAGTAAGGGAGCATGAATTACCCCCTTCTGCCTCTCAGCCTCGAAAAGTATATTTTGATGATGATCCTGACAACGACAATTTAACATTAAAAAATCTTAATAAAAATAATAGCTCTACTGACAAAAATGTTCAATTTGATGATTCTGATCCTAAATACAATGCCAATTCTCCTGAAAAAACTTTTAAACCAGAAGAAAATGTATCATCCGTTAAAGTTCCAGAACCGCAACCCAAACCCGAATCTTTTTCAGATCAAGTTCTAGAAAAAATAAATATTTTACCCGATACGAAATCTTCTGAAGTGGCAAGTGTTCAAAACAATAAAAATATTCAAAGTTCTGATATTGAAGAAATTATTTTTAAATCATACCAAGATGGAAAAAATGTTCCTTTACCTCAGCGTCGTCCAAAACAAAGCTATTATTCAGATTATACTATCAAAAGTAACGATAATATAGCAATTATAGGAAAGCATTTTAACGCCAGTGCTGATGAAATAACTCTTGCAATGAATCTAATTGATAAAAAGCTTCAAATTGGTAAAATATATCGTATACCAGTGCTATCGTATACAGCGAAAGAAAATGAAAATATGGAAACTATTGCTAGTAAAAATAATATTAATTTAAACGAACTTAAGGCGGTTAATCAGGGGTTAAACGAAATTCAAGAAAATCAGATTATTTTGTTACCTATTTTAGATAGGAGTAAAATCGACCTTAATAGCTTACAAGATAGCGGTAAACAAGAAGTAGTAAGTAAAACTATTTTTATTTGGCCAATTAGTAATATAGTAAATATAAAAAATGAAATAGAAGGTGGTGTAACTATTACTGCTTCTAAAAAAAGTGATGTTACGGCAATAGCGAGCGGTATTATTATTTATAGTGGCAATAAAATTAAAAAATATGGCAATATTGTAATTATTAAACATGACAATGGATATGTTAGTGCCTATGGTAAATTAGACAATATTTCTATCAAAAAAAATGATTTAGTTATAAGTGGTCAAACTATTGCCACTACTTCTGATATTTATTTATATTTTACTCTTAAAAAAGATAAAAAAAGTTTAAATCCTCTTGAATATTTGCCAAAACAATAAGTTTTTTAATGTTTTTTAATAGTATCATTAAAATTTTTTGAATAAAACAAACTACCTATGTTTAAAAATAGAAAAAAAGTAGTATTGTTTTCGGTTGTAAAATTTTTTTTTAAAAAAACAAAAGAGCCAACTAAAGATACTGATATTGCTACAATACCACTGATAATATACATGTGCAAATTTTATTTTTATAAAGTGGTAGACAAAATTTTTGATACTTTACATTTAACTCATGAGAAAGTTCATAAGATAAATTATTTTAACAAAAACAAAAAAACAGTTGTTAAAATTCATTTTTTATTGGGATTGGATGCAATAAAAACCAATCAATTATCTGACGCAACATTAAGATTTTGGTTAGTAGCTAAATTCATTCCTTTGTCTAATGCGCTTTATTATCATATAGCTTTACTTAGTTATCTTAAAGGGGATATAAAAAAAAGTGCAAGTTATTTATTGAAAATTCAGAATAGTTCAATCTATGGTACAGGTCGAGTAAAAGAATTAATTAAAAGAATTAAAAACACCAATCAAGATGTTTTACAAAAATTAAATTTTAAATTATGAAAGAAAATGCAATATGGTATCCTTTTTGTATATTGCCTCAAAAATTAAACAATATATCAACTAAACAAGCCAAAGGAGTTTACGTTATTGACGAAAATAATAAAAAATATCTTGATGTTACATCTTCGTGGTGGGTCATTTTACATGGTCATTCTCATCCTTTTATCGTTGAAGCTATTAAAAAACAAGCAGATGTTTTATGTCAGGTAGGTTTTGCGGATTGTACTCATAATCCTGGTATAATTTTATCAAATAAAATAATTGAAATCATAAACACAGAAAATGCCGGAGAAAAGTTTACCAAGGTATTTTTTGCAGATAATGGAGCAACGAGCGTTGAAATAGCTTTAAAAATAGCATATCAATATCATGTTAACCAAAATAATAAACGTAAAAAATTTGTTTCGTTTGAAGGATCGTATCACGGGGAAACATTTGGAGCTATGAGTATAGGAAAAAGCTCTGGTTTTTTTGATTTATTTTCAGATTTATTAATTCCAGTAGATTTTTTGCCATCTCCATTTACCTGGAAAGAAGATATTGAAATAGAAAATAAAGAAAATATTGCATTACTTGAAATAGAAAAATATTTTTTACAAAATCATCGAAATATAATAGCATTTATGTTTGAACCTTTAGTTCAAGGGGCGGGGGGAATGAAAATGATAAGACCTGAATTTATAAATAAAGTAATGCAAATTGCTAAAAAATATAATGTGATTACTATTTTTGATGAAGTTATGACGGGTTTTGGTCGCACGGGTAAAATGTTCGCTATGCATCACTTGGATTACGCTCCAGATATTGTTTGTCTCTCAAAAGGTATGTCTGGTGGGACTTTGCCGATTGGAGCAACCGTGGTAAATGATAAAATATATCAGGCTTTTTTGGGGGAAAAACCAGATAAAATTTTAATGCACGGTCATTCATATATGGCAAATCCTATTTGTTGTGCAGCATCGATTGCATCAATAGAATTATTTAATATCGAGAACACCATTGCTAATATTCAAGAAATTGAAAAAACCCATAATAAAGGTTTAAAAATTTTAGCAGAAAAATTTGATTTTGTTCATAAAATACGATGTTTGGGAGATATTGCTGCCTTTGATATAAATTTAAAAATGGGCTATAGCAATGAATTAAATTCAAAAATCAGGTTATTAGCTCGAGAAAAAGGTCTTATTTTAAGACCTTTTGAAAATACAATATATTTAATACCTCCATATTGCATTACAAATGCAGAACTTGAATGGTGTTATAATGTTATTGCAGAGATACTTGGTAAAATAATTTAATATTAAAAATAAAAAACTAAGCCTAAGACTAACTTATATTTATGGATCTAAATTTAAAAAGTTTTAAAGCTTTTTTGTAGCTCAATTTAGGCAAGCAAAATTGCTGAATTGATCAACGTTAATTAACTAAATTAATAATACTTTTTCTTGCAACCCTAAAATTTTACGTTCAATAATTTGTCCTTTTCTATAATCATTATCAATTTTTACGGGAGCAAAATTTTTACATCTTCCTATTCCTCCATTTTCACATAAAATTTCTTGATTTGTTCCAATCATGTTTTGCATAAATTTTTGCATTTGTTGGGTAGTTTGATTAATTAAAATTCTAGTTCTCTCTTTTCTAACTTCCATAGCAACTGCTGGCATTTTAGCAGCTGGGGTGTTTTTTCGTTCTGAATAAGTAAAAATATGATTAAAAATCATTTCTGATTGCTCTAACATATCGCATGTATTTTGAAACATTGCATCATTCTCGGTTGGAAATCCAGCTATTATATCGCTTCCAAAAGCTATTTCTGGTCTAAAAACACGCATTTCATGACAAAAATCTATAAGCATTTCTCGGGTATGACGGCGTTTCATTCTTTTTAAAATCATATTATCTCCTGATTGGGCACTTATATGTAAATAAGGCATAAAACGTGCATTATTCTTTATTAAGTCTATAATATCTTCATCTATTTCAGCCACATCAACAGACGAAAGTCTTAACCTTGGCAAATCTGGTACTTCGTCTAAAATAATTTTACAAAGCGTTCCTAATTTTAACGGCGTTTCAAAATCATCCCCATAAGAAGTGGTATCAACCCCACTTAAAACTATTTCATTATATCCATTCTTGAATATTTTCTTAACTTCTTCTATAACTCGACGAGGATCAACTGACCTTGAATTACCCCGAGCAAAAGGAATTATACAAAATGTGCATCGATGTTTACATCCATTTTGTACTTGCAAAAAAGCCCTTGTTTTGTCTTCAAAGCTACTTACTATTTGATTATAAGCAACTTCTTTATCTTGCATTATATCACGAATAATAATTTTTGGCTCACTAGATAAGTAAGCGGTGGCATCATGCTTAAAACTATTCCCGATAACTTTATCAACCTCAGACATTAAAGCAAACTTATTGCTTTCAAGTTGCGCTGCGCATCCTGTTACTATAATTTTTTTATCGGGGTGTTGTTTTTTAGCTTTTCGTATTGCCTTGCGAGCATCTTTTTCGGCTGCCGAAGTAACGGCACAAGTATTAAAAACAATAGCGTTGGTTATATTTGAATCAATAAGCATATTACTGATAGCTTGGGATTCGTAAGCATTTAGCCGACATCCAAAGTTTATAACTTCGCTCATTTTATTAATAAAATTTTAAAACTGATAGTTTTATGAAGGGTTGTTAAAAGCATCGATTTGACTCCATAACAAATATTGATCTCCATTCATTACGAACATACTATCTTTACCCGTCAACGAGTCTTCTTTGTAAGCAACAATATCAGCAGAAGTTTTTCTACCTAGAATATCTAAAGTTATCATTCTTACTAATACTACTTCTTTGCCATTAAACATTTTTTTATTTTTACCTAATCTGGAATCAGGAGAGTTTTTGCTTTTCATCGCTGTTTTTGCAGCCATATTTTTGTATATTTAATATATTAACATAATTATTGTTTTGACTAGTTTTTTAAAATCAATATTTATTTTTTCATTGACAATTTATTTATAAAAAATAAATGCTTTTATAATAATATAAAAAACAATGGAATATACCGATATTACTAATTTTTTTTCTCAAGAGCATAATTTTAACGATATAAAAATTTTGTGCGTGGGAGATGTAGTTTTAGATAGCTTTTTAAATTGTAAAACCAATCGCATTTCTTCTGAAAGCCCTATTCCAGTAATGAATATACAAAGTGAGCTTAACTGCTTAGGAGGCACTGGCAATACGGCGTGTAATATAGCTAAATTGGGTGCTCAAGTCACTTGTTTGGGTGCAATAGGCAAAGATAGTGCGGGCAACCAAATAATTAATTTATTTAAAGAAAACAAAGTAAATTTTATTGGTTTTAATCAAGATGGCACTACTGTTAAACAAAGATACGTATGCAATAAATATAATATTTTTAGAGCAGATTACGAATTTTTATGTAATCAAAGTGATAAAATAATAAATTATATAGAAAAAAATATCGAGCAATTTGATTGTGTAGTATTATCCAATTATAATTATGGCATAATAAATGCTTTAACGGCCAAAGCAATTATAGAAACCGCCAAAAAATATAATATTCCTGTTTTTGTCGACCCGAACAAAAGTAGAAATGTTGAATGGTATAAAGGAGCATTTTTATTTAAACCTAATTTATCTGAGTTTGAACAGATTATTGATAAAAAATTTGATTTAAATATAGAAAAAATTGTTTTTGAAGCAAAAAAAATGATTAAAAAATATGATATTGAAAATATTTTAATAACAATGGGCGAACATGGACAGTTGGCGATAACTTCTAAAGATTATCGGCATTTTAGCAATATTTTACAATCAGAAGTAATAGATGTTTCGGGAGCTGGTGATACTGTAATTGCCAGTGTAGCAACTTTTTTTTGCAAAACCAAAGACCTGTCTTTATCTTTTAACTTGGCTAATTTGGCCGCTAATTTAGTTGTTAGAAGGTTTGGTACCTCTCAAACCACTCTTAATGAAATGAAACATTTTTTTTATAAAGAAAAAGCTGAATTAGTTAATTATGACGAAAATACTTTAAAAAGTAACATTTTTTATTTAAAAAATAATGGTAAAAAAATAGGCCTGGCAAACGGATGTTTTGATATTGTGCATGAAGGGCATATAAAATTATTAACTAATGCCAAAAAATTATGTGATTTTTTAATAGTGGCAATTAATAGCGATAAATCGGTGAAACAGTTAAAAGGAGAATCTAGACCTTTTAATAATGAGTTTTCGCGAACTTTAATTTTATCAAACATGACCTGCGTGGATGCTGTTATTGTTTTTGATGATCTAAGCCCAATAAACCTGATATTATCATTAAAGCCTGATATTATTTTTAAAGGCAAAGATTACAATCCTGAGACTTTACCTGAATATAAACAAATTATTGAATATGGCGGTAAAGTGGAATTTTTAGATTTAACGCAAGACATTTCAACGACTCATATTATTAATAAAATTAATGGGTAAAATTTTAGTAATTAAACATGGCGCACTAGGCGATGTAATACAAGCTACCGAAGCCTTTAGAACTATTAAAGAAGCTCATAAAAATGATATTATTGTAGCAATGACTCGTAAACCTTTTGTTGATTTTATTAAAAAAATGTCATTTTTTAATGAAGTTATTATTGATAGTTATCCTAAAATTAGCATTGTAAATTATTATAAAACTCTTAGCTTGATTGCGTCATTTGACAAAGTATACGATTTGCAACACTCTAGGCGTACTAAAAGATATTTTAAATTATTAAATTTATTTGGCAAGCTTCCAATAACAAGCACCATACCAGTTAAAATTAATCGTGATATTTCGGCTTTTGATATTTTTAGAGAACAATTAAAAATTGAAAATATTAATAATTATGGCACTGTACCTTATTTAGATTTTATGAAAGAAAACATCGAGCATTTTAATTTACCTGCCAATTTTGCATTAATTGTGGCGGGATGTAGTGCTAGAGGAATTCATAAGCAATGGACTCCAGAAGGATTTGCAGAAGTAACCGAGTATTTAATTTTAAAAAATATTACCCCTGTTTTTGTTGGCACTGATCATGACTTAGAAATAATAAATAAAATTATAAAATTAATTAAAAAGCCAGATTTTATAAATTTGTGTTCAAAAACAAATCTTAATCAGCTGGCTTCTATTGCTAGAAAAGCAAAATTAGCTTTAACTGTGGATACTGGACCAGCTCATATAATTGGTGGCGTAGGATGCAAAACTTTTATTATGTTTAATAACAAATATACAAACGCTAAAAAAAGTTTAGCTATTGGCAAGTCGGTTATTGGTCTAGAATATAGCAATTTATTGACTGTTTCTGCTGATCAAATAATAGAGCGATTAAAAATTGTCGTTTAACTAAGATACTGCATGATATTTTTAATATAATCTCGCATTGTAATTAAAGTAATTATGGCTGCTACCCATAATACCACCGTGCCTGTATTTTGCACAAAACCATATTTTGGGCTGGCTATTAATATTCCTATTGCAACAAGTTGCAGGGTTGTTTTCCACTTTGCTAATAAACTCACATGCAAAACAATTTGCTTGCTTCCTAAAAATTCTCTAATTCCAGATATTACAATTTCACGTAAACTAATCGCTATACATGGTAATACATCTGCTTTTTTTTGAAAGACCAAAACAAATAGCAAAGAGATAATTAAAGCTTTATCAGCAATATTATCAAAACATTTGCCAAACCCAGATTCTGCCCCAAATTTGCGAGCAAAATATCCATCAAAAAAGTCTGTAAAAGCCACAATTATAAAAATAATAGTATTGATAACTCGGTTAATTAGACTACTATTAGAAACCAAAACTAAAAATACTAACAGTGGTATTGCGTAAAGTCTTAATAAAGTAAGGTGGTTAGGAAGGTTTTTGTAAAATTTAA
>JANYEN010000037.1 GCA_025363115.1 Alphaproteobacteria bacterium
TAAAATCGTTCAGTGTTACCGTAGACACAATATTTCATCACACGCATTTTGATTTACGTAATTGGTTTTATATGCTTTCTTTAATGCTTAATGCTAAAAAAGAAGTTTCTGCCTGCCAAGTCGCTAGAGATATTGGATGCAACCGCCCTACCGTTTGGAAGCTTATGCACAAAATTCGTAAAGCATTCGCAACTGAACAAAAAGAATTACTTGCTGGTATATTTGAAATGGACGAAACATATATCAAAGCAGATAAAAGCAAAGATGACGAAGACAACAACTCAAGCGGTGGCACTAAATCTTATGAATAACTGCGGTCGTTCTTTAAAAAACAACACACCAATAGTTGGAATTAAACAAAAAGGTGGAGATATAAAGGCATTTGCTACACTAGCACAAAATACCATACTTTAGGCAAGATTGCTTTAGACACTGCAGAATTAGGCAGTGAGTTCCACACAGACGAATATTCAAGCTATAGGTTGTTTAAGAAGTTCTTTAATCATAAAACTGTAAATCATAGTGTTGAATATGTTAGTAAAGATAAAGTACATTGTAATTCAATAGAAGGATTTTGGAGTTTGTTTAAAAGGGAATTAAAGGGACAATTTCATCATATAAGCAAAAGATACCTACAGAATTATATCAACGAGTTTTGCTATAGATACAATGCGAGGTTTAGTAAAGAGGGGGTTGTTTTTGATAGAGTTGTTGAGAGGTTGTTAAAATTGGCTTAATTAATAGATTCTATATATTGCTATTTTTATATAATTACTTTTTAAATGATGCAATTATAGTTATTTACCTATGAAAACGACCAACAATTTAGAACTGTTGAGATAGACGGAGAGGTTTGGTTTTATGCAATGGACATTGCTAAGATTTTAGAATATTCTAATACTAATGATGCTACAAGACTTTTAGATGAGGATGAGAAGGGGACGCACAAAGTGCGTCCTCTCTGGAGAGCAGACAATATCTATAATAAATGAGAGCGGTTTATATTCTTTGGTGCTTAGAAGTAAAAAAGAAGAGGCTAAAAAATTCAAAAAATGGGTAACCCATGAAGTATTGCCGTCTATTAGAAAAACTGGCATGTTTCAGTTATTCCAAAGTTCAACTCTTGCTTTTGTTAGAAGATTTAATGCCAATTGGGATAGGGTAGATAAAGGTTATTTTTCTGTTATAGGAGAGCTTTTTATTAGGGTTCATGGAAAACTCGAGCAGGTTGGATATATTATGCCTGATAAAGGTAAGGATGGGAAAGAAATGAGACCAGATGTTGGTGTTGGCAAATTATTCCCTAAATGGTTAAAAGAAAAACATCCGTCAGTTGACGCACAAACAGGAATTTATAAATATTATAAACATAAATTGCCTGATGGAATGGAGGTTGAAGCAAGACAATATGTAATGGATATTTTACCTCTTTTTATAAAATATATAGAAGATGAATGGATGATAACAAGAGCAACTGATTATTTTAAAGAAAGAGATATTAAAGCTTTAGATTATTTAGCTAAATTACTTGGTAACAGCGTTTAACTTTTAATTAAAATACCTCCCTGCTTTCTATGCAAAAACATCACTTTTATTATAGTCAAGTCTTAAAGTGAACAATAGCTGGAGTTATTATAAAAAAAGACTTGCAAAGTTTAACGGACTTACCGATAATAAATTTTTATTGCGCTTAAAAGACAAACGATTTTAGATATAATCATAAAGATCAAGATTTGTATAAAATTATGTTGCTTTTGATTAGCAAATTTGAGCATGAGGTTGTTCTGGGGTCTAGCTATTTTAAACTATATTGATTTTACTTGCTTAAAACTGATTTGCAACTAGCTCTTAAAAGCGGATGGGGGTATAAATTTAAGTCGGAACCAAAACAATGGTCTAATTAACTGATAAATTTTTACAAACCACGCCAACATTTTCTTTAAAGCCTCGATTAATAATGTAAAGTTTTTAATTATTTTTAATTAAATTTTTTACTATCTTTTTTATTCCTGGAGTAAAATGATTCACTATAATTTTTTGTGAACATTTTAAATTTTTTTTAGTAATCTGTGCACTCTCAAATTCGTCATATGATTTACACAAGTCAATTTTTCTATCTAAAACGTTTTGAATAATTAAATTAAAATTGTCAAAAATTTTTTTGTTTTTGCGACATTTAAAAACAAGATTAATATTGCTCCTTTAATAAGAATTTCATCCCTATCAAAAATAAACGTAGGGACAAATTTATTATTAGTATTGCTTTCTTTAAAGCCTATGACAACTAAAAAAATTAAAAATTTCTTCATAAATGAAGATAATTAAAAACCTAGATTTCCATAATTTCTTTTTCTTTTTTGGCAATCATGTCTTCTATTTTGGCAATAAATTCATCGGTTAATTTTTGCAAAATAATCTCGTTCCTTTTTTTTTCATCTTCAGAAATTTGTTTATCTTTTTCCATTTTTTTTAATGCTTCCATGCCATCTCGGCGAATGTTTCTGATGGCAAGTTTAGAAGTTTCCGAAGTTTTATTAACAAATTTAATTAAATCTTTGCGAGTATCTTCGGACATCTTAGGTAGCTTTACCAAAATAGAATTACCATTAGAACTTACAGTAACTCTTAAATTAGCTTCATTAATTGCTTTTTCTATACCAATAAGCGAAGATTTATCATAAGGCATTACGCTAAGAATATCAACGCCGCTTATACTAATTGTAGAAATTTGAGAAATTTTTATTTTTTGCCCATAGCTTTCAGCATATATTCCTTCTAATAATCCAGCATGTGCCCTGCCCGCTCTAATTCCACCCAGATCGTTAGCAAAAACATTTAATGATTTTTGCATATATTCGCTATATTCAGCTTTATTCCACATAAAAATTACATTTATAATACATAAGTATGTAAAAAATTAACTTACCGTAATTGCAAGGTTTTTTTAAATTAATAAATTTTTAAAGAGGCTTTAAAGTATATTTTTGAGTTAAATTAGGTAAGTCCATTTCTAAATAATCAATAACATTTTGTTTGCCTACTCTAAATTTTGGATTAGGATTTTTCCCTGAAGCCATACTGCCACCGCCATCATGCAATAATACAATGCCTCCGTTATGACGTTTTAACCACATATTTATATTATATTTTATATAACTAGGGGTGGCAATTTTTAAATATTCGCTCCCCAAAGAATTCCATAGCACAACATCTAAGTCAAACGATTTAATAATTTTTCGCACTCTTGAATCTATTGCGCCATATGGAGGTCTAAAATGCTTAACCTTATAATCAGGCAAAACTTTTTTGACAGCATCAAGAGATTTTTGAATTTCTAGGCGAATTTTTTCATCCGAAAGTTTAATTAAATTGGGATGGGTATAAGTATGTATTCCAATAGTATGACCCTGTTCTGCCGTACGCTTAAGTATATTGGGATGCCTGTCGACCATTTGCCCTACTACAAAAAAAGTAGCTTTAATATTATATTTGTTTAATATTTCTAAAATTTTATCTGTATACATCGGATCAGGTCCATCATCAAAAGTTAAATATACATCGGGTGTGCTGTGAGGTATTAAATCGTAGGCAATTTTGGCTGCCGCATAATTTATATCAGCTTTTTTACTTTGAATCATGATTATGTCAATTTTATCGCCACTTTGCAAATTTTCTAATACTTTTTTGACTTCGGGCAAAATAAAATCTTGAAAAAATTTACTGTCTTTTACAATTCCACCCCCTAAAATAATGGTTGAAAAATTTCTAATTTGGGCCTTGTCAAAAGCAGGCCATTCCGCATCAGGGTCAAGATGATTAAAATTACCACTGCGTAATGTAGCCAAAAAATAACCCATATATTTGCCAATACTTTGTAATCTTTGCTTAACAATATCAGATTCTTTTCCTTCTTTATAAATAATATCATCAAAGTGATCAGGTAGGGTTTCGATATTAAAAGTATTTTTTAATATATTTCCAATTCCAGCCGATGAAAAAATATCTTCTGGCAAGATTACATCATCAACCGAATTAACTTTATTATATTTATCCTTATTTTTATCTCTAATAATATTATAAACTTCCGAATCTGCCAAAGTTTGAGTTAATTTAGAAATTTTTATATACTGAAAATGACCATCAGTTACCAGCTTCCCGTCAGGATTCATTATAGCAGTTCCTAAACCAGTGCCTAGCCCTAAATATATTACTTTTTTATCAATTAAGTTACCTTTATCTGCAATTGTATTAGTTAAAGCTTGCAATTGAACCCCCGCATCATTATTAACAACCACTCTAACATACTTAGGGCTAAGTCTTTGCAACACTGATTCTAAAATTACTCCATCAAATTCTCCAGGATATTGGCTTAAATTTTCAGCAGTTCCTTTTGCAATAGTATTTTTATTGCTTATACTAAATAGACTCGATTCTATAATAAAAGGGTTTCCTATTTCTTCAATAATCAAGTTATCCATAACGATATTTTGTTTTCTATATTCTATAAATCTTCCTGGCGAGCCAATCCCAACAGCTTTTATATAAAATCCTTTACTTTTGGCTACATTGATAGCTTTTAATAAAATATTATAATAACAATTTGTTAAATTTATTAGCCCTTTGGGAGTAGATATTTTTTCTGAATAAATACTTTTTTTTTCAAGGTCGCCATTTATAGGATAAATTCCCCAATCTATTTTGCTTCCACCAATATCAATTCCAATTATTGCTTCTTTATCTACCTTTAAAGATTCTTCCCACAATTTATTTATTTCATTTTGTTTATCGAACAAGGTTTTTGCTTTTAACTGAATGTTAAAAAAAAGTAAAATAATAGTTAGTGCTTTTAACATAGATAAATATTATTTTTGTATAAATTTTTTAATTAATTTAATATAAATTTTTTTAAAAGCAATATGGAATATAATTTTAGTTTATTTGCAATCGATAAATATTTATTTTGTATTTACAATTAACTTTTTTATTATTGAACAAGTTAAAGTTATTAATTTTTTTATAGGCATGACAGGTAATGAATTAAAATATATAGCAATTGGGCTAATGGCTTTTTCTTTTCTAGGGTCAGCAATAGGAATTGGTTTAATGGTTCGTGCGCTGATAGAATCTATTGCGCGTAATCCTTCCATCGAGCAACAAGCAGCTAAATATATGTTTATTGGAGCAGGATTGGTCGAAGCAATGGGCTTATTTGGACTTGTAATTGCTTTAATACTTATGTTTACATAACTTAATATTTATATTATGCTACCTCAGTTTAATACTATCTGGTTTGCTAATCAAATTTTTTGGTTTGGCATATCATTTTCAGGATTTGCTTTACTTTCTTTTAAATTCATAATTCCTTTAGTAACTAGTTTTTATAAAGCTCGTGAAGAAAAAATTAGAGTAATTATAGAGCAAGCTAATAAAATGGTATCATTTGCCGAAATAATCAAAAGAGAAGTTGCTGATAAAATAGCGTTGGCACAAAATGAAGCAATAGCCATAATATATCAAGCTAAAAAGCAATCCCAAAGCGATGCTTCAAATTTTAACCAAGAAGCAATTCAGCAAATTGAACTATATAGGCAGCAAAAAAATCAAGAAATAAAGCATGATGTTATCAAAAAAAACTTATATCTTCTGAGCTCTGTAAATAATTTAACTAGCGAAATAGCCAAAAAGGCAGGTATACAAAATTTTATTTTGCAGACTAAAAAAATTGATGAAATAAAAAATAATTTAAATATATGATAATTACAGAAAATTTAATAATTGGATTTGGTTCAATGATAGCTTTTTTTATTGTAACTAAGCTTTCTTTATCAAAAATTTTAACAGCTATAAAGCTTTATCAAAATAATATAAACGACAATTTAATAGAAGCTGAAAAAATAAAAATTCAAGCTCAAGAATTGTTAAATAAGCATCAAGAAGAAAAAAATAATCTATCCAAATCACTTGATAAAATTACTTTTTCGGCAAAACAAGCTGCAGAAGAAATAATTTTAAAATCTCAAAAAGTTGCTAAAGAAAATGCACAAAAAAAAATACAAACTGCTAAAAATGAAATCGATGCTCAAAAAAAACAAATTTTGAAAGATTTAGAAAAAAACTTTATTATAAACGCAGTAGATAAAATAACAGAGCAGATGTTAGAAAGTGAAGTAAGAATTCAAAATAATAATATTGGTTATGATGATATGCTTTTAAATATAAAACATTATCAAAAGAATAACTCTTTGCATTGATGGCAATAAAAATTATATTAGCTAATCCTCGTGGCTTTTGTGCTGGAGTAGATAGAGCGATTAATATAGTTGAGTTAACCTTAAAGCATTTTAACCCACCCATTTATGTTAAACATGAAATTGTCCATAATAAACGGATTGTTGCCGATTTAAAGCAAAAAGGGATAATATTCGTAGATTCAATGGAGGAAATTCCTAATAATGCTACTGCAATTTTTTCTGCTCATGGCTCCCCTAAAGATCATTACCAAATAGCGGTAAAAAAAAATATTCAATTAATAGACGCTACTTGCCCCTTAGTTTCTAAAGTTCACAAAATTGCCAATGATTATAATGTTAAAAATAAAGAAATTATTATGATAGGACATAAAAAACATGTCGAGGTAATAGGAACAACTGGCAATGTTGAACAAAACATTCAGGTAGTAGAAAACGTGGACGACGTCAATAATTTAATAGTAAATAACCCAAAAAATTTAGCATTTGTAACTCAAACTACCCTTAGCCTTGATGATACCAAAGATATAATCGATGCTTTAAGAGAAAAATTTCCAAATATTGAAGGCGGCGAAAGTGGAAGCGGTAATACATGCTATGCTACTCAAAATAGACAAGATGCGGTAAAACAAATGATAGAAAAAAATATAAAATTATTGCTTGTTTTAGGCTCTCAAAATAGCTCCAATAGCAATAGACTCAAAGAAATAGGGATTAAACACAATATTGATTCTTTTTTAATCGATGGAATATCCGATATTAATGATAATTGGTTTGATAATGTAAATGTAGTTGGAATAACTGCGGGAGCTTCGGCTCATGAAAAATTTGTTCAAGAAGCCATAGAATATATTAAAAGCAAATTTAATGCAGAAGTGGAAAATATGGAAGGAATAGAAGAAACTGTGATTTTTTATCCGCCTAAAATACTAAGAGATTTAGAAAAATAAATTGTATTTTTAAATATTGATCCAAAATATTAATATATTTCTTGCGTAAATAAATTCCTTATTTGAGATGTTAGACAAAATGACAATAGTGTTAATTATAATAAGCCAATAAATTTATGGATGAATTCCAAGAACAATAAAATAAAACAGGTACTCTAAGAAATAGCAATCATATAAAAGATTATTGGACAAATCTAGTGCAGACCAGCAAAGATAAAATATCAAATACTCCCCCCAGTCTGGCTTAGTTTTTTCTAAAACTT
The DNA here is from genome assembly GCA_025363115.1 of Alphaproteobacteria bacterium. Classification (GTDB taxonomy): domain Bacteria; phylum Pseudomonadota; class Alphaproteobacteria; order Rickettsiales; family Deianiraeaceae; genus CAMCQG01. The sequence continues at coordinate 7,462 of JANYEN010000037.1, forward strand.
TGAATAATAAAACTAGCTAGTTTACCTAAAAAATAATTACAAATGTATATCCTAATATTAGTTTTTATAAAGCCAGCATAATTGGATTTTCAATAGTTTGTTTTAAAAATTGTAAAAATTCTGCGGCCGCTGCCCCATCAATTGCTCGGTGGTCAACAGATAAACCAATTGTGCAAACTTCAGCTACAGAAATTTGATTTTCTTGGTTGATTATTGGTGCTTTTTGTGTAGCCCCTATAGATAAAATAGCTGCTTGTGGAGGGTTAATAATAGGATAAAACTCATTAATGCCAAACATACCTAAATTAGAAATGGAAAAAGTCCCTCCTTGAAATTCGGCGGGTAGCAACTTACCTTCTCTAGCTTTTTTTATTAATGATTTAGTGGTTTGAGCTAATTGCATTAAACCTATTTGATCAGCATTTTTTACAATTGGAGTAATTAAACCGCCAGGAATTGAAACTGCTATTGAAATATCTATATTACTATATTTTAAAACTCCGTTATCTTGCCAAGAAACATTGATATCGGGCTGGTTTTTTAAGGCAATTGCCGTTGCTTTAACAAATAAATCATTTACTGAAATATTAAAAGAAGAGTCATTTTTAGGGTTACAAAATTGGTTCATTTTTTTTCTCATTTCTATCAATGCGGACATATTGCAATTAATGTTTAAATAAAAATGAGGATAATTCTGCTTGGATTCAGTAAGACGGCTAGCTATTATTTTTCGCATAGAACTATGAGGAATAAGTTCATTTTGATGGTTTGCAATTATTTGATGAAGAGTGCTTTTGTCAACTAAAGAAGAATTATTAATAGTCGGTAAATCATTTTTAATAATTCTACCATTTGGACCAGTGCCAGTAATTTTTGTTAAATCTATACTTTCTTTTTCAGAAATGCGTTTTGCTAACGGACTTACAAATATTCTATCATTAGTAATTTCTTGAGTTACAATAAACTTAGGAAGTTCACTTTCTGTAATATCAGAATTAGAATTTATATTTAAAGAGGGTAGTTTTTGCTCTGCCGAGGTTATATTTAGGTAGCTATCGATTGTCTCTTGGCTTTCTCCAGACTCCAAAAGCAACGCTATTAAAGTTCCCACTGCCACATTTTGAGTGCCTTCGTTTATTAATATTTTACCAATAATTCCACTATCAACGGCTTCTACTTCCATCGAAGCTTTATCGGTTTCAATTTCAGCAATTACTGTGCCAGCTTTTATTTTATCTCCTACTTTTACATTCCACTTAGACAAGGTTCCATCTTTCATGGTTGGGGAAAGAGCAGGCATCGTAATTTCAATTGGCATGTTAGAAAAAATAATTAACTCAATAAATCAAAATATAATAAAAAATATTTTGCAAGTTGAATGTATTATTATTATAATTTATTATAATCTATTTATAAATCTAATTTATGTCTAACGATAAAATACAGCCTG
>JANYEN010000060.1 GCA_025363115.1 Alphaproteobacteria bacterium
CGATCGTGACTCCCGCAACCCCACATGCAGCAACGCCTGTCGGCTTGACACGTGCATGGGTTTAGGCTCTATCCCGTTCGCTCGCCACTACTAGGGATATCTCGGTTGATTTCTTTTCCTCTGGGTACTTAGATATTTCAGTTCCCCAGGTATCGCTTGTTTAACTTATGAATTCACTTAAACATAACCATTACTGGTTGGGTTCCCCCATTCGGAAATCTACGGATTAACGCTCGTTGGCAGCTCCCCGCAGCTTATCGCAGCCTGCTACGTCCTTCATCGCCTATGATTGCCTAGGCATCCACCAAATGCCCTTAATATACTTATTAAGGCATAATGTTTTATAATATTATTTGAGTAATATAACCACATGCAGAATTAATTTTTATTAGAAAATTTATCTTTATATGAAGTTGAACATAGATTTTATTTCTATGAAACTATTTTTTATTCACGATGTGTATCACCAATAAAATGGGATCGAATTAGCAAACTGATAGTAATTTTAATTGTCAACAATAATTTAAATTATAATAAATATTTAATAAGTTTAAAATTTTCTAGTGAAATAAAAATTAAAAAATTAAAACTCTTGACTAAACTAATGATAAATAGATAATATATTTAATATTATTAATATAAATATATTTATTTATGTCTCAAGAAGGTATTTATGCTGCAAAAAAAGTAACTGTTTTACCTGAAGGAAATGAAGAAAAAAAATTTAAATCAAAAATAGTACCTGCTTTAGTTGGGAAATTTGAAGAAACAGTACCTACACAAAATAAATCGAAAATAGATCCCGCAAGTAGTATTGTTTTGGAAAAAATGAAAGATTCTGGGATAGTATCTAATGCAGTTGAGAAAATTGAAGGAAAATCGTCTACACCAAAAAGAGTAAACGTGTTAATGAATCAATTTGAAAAAGAAACTGCAGCCAGAAGAGAGTCTGTAAATAGCATTGATAGTGGTGGTAGCAGAAGAAACTCCACTAGTAGCCTTGATAGTCTTAATAGTCGTAGCACACAATTTACGGGTGCAAGTTCAGAGGTTTCAACACAGTCACAAACAAATAACCAGCCATCTAAAAGTGAGCGCTTAATCCGTAGCGAAGAAGCTCGAGACAAATCAGCAAAAGATACTTCACATATAACACAATATGCAAGTGAACAAGTTGTTGGTACTAGAGCCAATAGACTGGCAACCAAGGCAAATCACAAGGCTGCAATACAAGAGGCTACAAACAGTAGCAAACTTGATAAGAGTGAGCGGGAAAAATTTTTGAAAGAAATGGCAGTCTCTAAAATAGGACCTACGAAAAGTATGAGAGGTAATGCAAATGAAAAAGTAAATGAACGTTTATTTAACGCCCGAGAAGATGCTCTAGAATTAGCCGCTGCCGCTATTAAAAGTGGAATAGAGAAAGGAATGCCAGATAATAAATTAAAAAAGATGGTAAAACTAGCTTTAAAAGAAGGCTTTAAAAAAAACGGCATGCTGGCTGGCAAAGCATCTGTTACAACCATAGATAAAAAAGCGTATAAAGAACTCAAAAAAGAACTAGGAGTAGTTAATAAAAAAGAAAGTTTACAACTTTCTAAAGTCGAACAAGTTAAAAATAAAGAAGGTGTATATAATCCAGTTCCAAAAGTTGCAGATAAACCAAAAGAATATCTAAATGACAAAAAAGATAATATGGAAATAATTAAAGGAACTATGCAAGGAATGAAAGGTAATCACAAAATAGTGCCACCAAAAGTTAAAGATAACAACGTTCAATCAACTAGATTTTAATTTTATATGGCTAAAAGAATTTTTTCTTTTAGCCATATAATTTCATTTAAAATTTTATTAAAATTTTTATCAATAAAAAAAGAGATAATCTTTATGCAATCAACTAAATCTTTATTATTTTCAACATCCAAATAATTATTAGTTATAAAGCATCTAGGTAACCTAAGCATTAAATTATAATATTGCTGCCCTGCCTGTTCACAAACCGCACTAGCCGATTTAGGAGATAAAAATACAAGCTGATCAATATCTTTAATAGCTGTTACAACACATTGTTCTAATCTAAAAGCATATCCGCAAAAACCTAAAATGTTTTTTATTAAAATTGTTAAATTGAATATATTTTCTTCAAAACATAAACCTTTTTTTATGCCTTCTAAATAATAGATAATATTTTCAAAAATTTTTTCGTGATTATTTTGCTCTCCACCATGAAAGCATATATTTAAACATTCGCAAATTGCTAAAATAAGCTTCATATTTTTATGATCGTGCATACAACTGTGCATATAAAGAGCATAACTTTCGCCTGTCATAGTGGCCATTGTGCCTTCTCGTTGAAAATAGCTTATTTTTAAAACATTACCTTTTTCAAAAATAGTAGCTTTGTTTTTAACTTTTATACGTTTCACAAAACCCGTTAAAGCTCCATGGCACTCCCCAAAAAACTTTACAACGGCATTATTTTCTCCGCTAAAAATCACATTAGTAATAATAGCATATTCAAAAATTTTCATCTTCAGCAAAAAAATCAGACAAAGTGGTTCTAGCATAAGATATAGCGTATATTTTAGCTGATTTTACATTTTTTTTAATGGTTTTACTACATTCATTAATAGTTGCGCCCGTAGTTATTACGTCGTCTAAAATAATAATTTTTTGGTTTTTAATATCGTATTTATCATTTAAACAAAAACTGTTTTTAACATTTTGAAGACGTTGATCACGAGATAAAGTATTTTGCCTTGCAGTAAGTTTGGTTTTACATAACAAATCTGGAATATATCTAATATTTATATCACTCTTTTTTAATAATTTAATAAACGCAAGTATTATTAATGCGGATTGATTAAAAGTGCGTTGCCGTAATGACTTAGAATGAATGGGAACAGGGCAAATTATATTACAATTTTTAAAATTTTCTAAAAAACAAACTAGCATAGACTTAGCCAAATAATTAGCAATGTGTAAATTATCGTTATACTTAAATCGGCTTACAATTTTTTTTGCAATTCCTCCATATGAACATACTGATCTGGCATATTCAAATTCATATTTAATTGACTTAGTAAAACATCTCCCGCATAAAACATTTTTTTGATCTTCCTGCAAATCAAATTCCATTGGATATCCACATTTGTAACACATCACTCCTGAAATAAAATGGATTCCGCTCCAGCATTTAGAGCACAAGCCCGCATCTTGAATTAAATGAACATCGCATGATGCACAACGAGGAGGCAAAACGACATCGACTAGTTGATAAAAAACATTATTTATCAATTGCATAAAATTATTTAGATATTTTTTGTGTCACAAAATTAGTTACAATATCCATAATTTGCCTGTTAATAGTATGGTCAATATTTGGTAAAATATGCAAAGTATTCTTGATTTTATTTTTAGTCAAAAAATCTGCCGAATGTTGGGAAACCGAAGGCTGGACAACTATATCTTTTGCGCCATGTATTATACAAAATTCGTTTAAATTATTAACTGGATTTATTTTTGCCATTTCAAGACCTTTGAGTGATACCCCGCCACTTAAACTAATAATTCCCGCAAATGGTATTGTAGAAGTTAATGCCAAATGATTCACAATAAATGCTCCCTGTGAAAATCCCGCCAAAAAAACTTTATTAAACGGTAAGTTATACTTTTTAGCTTCCGATTCAATAAATTGCTGCAAATATATTACATCATTTACGCCTTTAGCAAAAACTGTTTCTACCTGAGAACGATCGGCATACGCTTCTTCTAAATTAAACCATTCATATCCATTAGAATATCCGTGAGCATTAGGGGCATCCGGGGCAATAAGTAAAAACTTATCAAAATCTTCAATAAAACCATCAAATGCTTGTAAAATCCCACCACCAGAATCTCCATATCCATGTATAATAAATAGAATATAACTAGGGTTTTGGCAATCTTGTTGTTTTAGATAATGAACTTTAAAATTAGTCATATTTTTAAAAAATAATTTTCTTAAAATAAGCTTACTTTTTTAATTAAAAACAAATAATTTTTTATTAAATATTTTTATATATAAAATTTAGCGCTTGAAA
>JANYEN010000080.1 GCA_025363115.1 Alphaproteobacteria bacterium
ATTGCGGGCAAAGTCAACACCAGCTACACCTCGGCTTCTACTAACCCACTCACCGACTCTGTTGCTGGCGGCACTATACCTGCTAGTGTTGGTGTTAAAGGGGCTTGGGATTATAGGAGGTTAAGCAATACGGGCTCTTATTCTAGTGAAACAGCAGTTGATAGATATCCAGTACCTATAGAAATTGGTCTTTTTTCTACAGCATTTTGGTCCGCAAACCATATGTTAATTTTAAGAAATGCAAATAGCAGTATAGGATTAACAGCTGATAGTAGTTGTGTTCCAGCCCAAAATTCAGGAGGTCCTACATATGCAATTTCTGCTAACCTTAGCAAAAAACTTGATGACAAATTTGATGATGGAATGCCTTATTCAGGAAATATAGCAGGAGGTTTAAATAATGCTCAATATAATTTAAGTGGTGGTTCTTATAATACAGGAGCAACAGCTACCTGCAACACCTTAGCTGGATATATTTCGGATTCATTTCATAATAATACCCCTACGGCATTTTCTAATGCTACTTATTTAAGTTCCAATGATATTTCAAAAGGTTGTTTGCTTGCATTTTTGGTGCGTAATATTGGTTAAAAAATTTATAAAAAGCTTAACTTTATATTAAGAAGTTTTAAGCTCTTAATAAATCATTTAGTGATGTTTTAGACCTAGTTTGACTATCTACTTTTTTAATAATAACGGCGCAGTTTAGAGAAATACCATTTTCGCCAAGTAAACTACCACTAACAACTACTGAGTTTGCCGGAACAACTCCAAACGATATTGCACCACTTGCTCTATCGACAATTTTAGTAGCTCCCGTAATTGTAACTCCCGCACCTATTACACTGCCCTCTTCAATAATAACGCCTTCGGCAATTTGGCATCCTGCTCCAATAAAACAATTATCTTCTATAATAACTGGTCTTGCTTGAATTGGCTCTATTACACCCGCTAAAACAGTATTTGACGATATATGGCAATGCTTGCCTACATAAACACAGCTACCAATTGTTGCTAAACTATCTAGCATGGTTCCTTCGCCAATATTAGCACCAATATTAACAAAACAGGGCATTATAATAACAGAAGGACCGAAGAAAGACCCTTTGCGAACAAAAGAACCAGGCACTGTTCTTATTTTTGCTTTAACAAAATCGGCTTCTACCCAATTTGCAAATTTAAGTGGCACTTTATCATGCCATCCATTGCTTAATATAAATTCTGTAGTCGCCAAATAAAGTAATATTCCTTGTTTTATCCATTCGTTTACAACCCATATATTTTCGTGTTTTTCTACAGCAAATATTTTACCTTTGTCTAAAAGTTCTATCATTTGGTTAATTAAATAGAAATTATCAGATTTTTTAACCTCGGCTATACCTTCAGTTTGTTTGATATGCCATAAATTTTCTATTTCATTTTTCATTTTTAAAAACTTTAATTACATTTTTTTAATTGCCTAAATATAGGAAATTTTTAAATACAACAAATAATATATTGCGATAGAATATGCCCAGGCGTCTTCTAAAAAACTATCGTCAAAGAACAAATAAAGTTGAAAAATATTGATTATCAATATATGAAGAGAGTGGATATAGTCTTAATAAAGAAATTTCACAAAACCAAAATAATGTTATATAAATTATTTATTTTTCGTCTTTCAAAGAATTTAGCAAATTTAAAATTTTATCGCCGTTTAAATTATTATAATAATCATCATTAATTTGCACAACAGGCGCATTAGTGCAATCCCCTAAACATTCTACTTTAGTAAAAGTAAATAGATTATCAGAAGTTATTTCTCCAAATGGTACTCCAAATTTTTTTTTGCAAACTTGTTCCAACTCTTCACTATTACGAAGCATACAAGGCAAAGTGCTACATATTTGCACCAAATATTTACCAACTTTTTTTTGGTTAAACATTGAATAAAAACTAACAACTTCTTTAATTTTAACAACTGGCATATCTAAAAATTTCGCCAAATAAATCATTACATCGTCCGAAATATAATTTTGATTTTGCTTTTGCGCTAAATGCAGTAAAGGTAAAATAGCAGATTTTTTTCTATCTATTGGATACCTAGTTAAAATTTTAACTGCAATATGTAAATTATCTTCTAAAAAACTAAACATGCTATTTTATACCTTTATAAAAATATACAAAAACTTTTTGATCATTACTATCTCCTACTATAATTTCGTGTATTTCATCAGCTTTATCAAATATCTGATAAGCTTTAAGGTCGGGACTGTGACTAGCTTTTTCTAAGCTCACTTTAATATCATTATTATTTTTTTCAACATAAACACCAATCATACCTTCATGCAATAAATTATTACCATTAATCCAACGACTAATATATAAATTGCAATCTGCAATAACATGTAATTTACTATAATTTCTCGAAAACATAGAAATTGCTCCACCTACATAATTATTGCCACAAATATATTTGGGATTATTTCCATATTTTTGTTTCCATTTATCATGAATAATTCTGGAAAGCTTTTCATATGAATCTCGCTGAATGCTAATTGGAATATTATAAATATTTTCTTTAAAATTAGGATTTTTTTTATAAATTAAAGCTATAAAAATACCAAAGCCTATAAAAAAAACTATAGCTACACTTATACATGCTATTAATCTTTTTTTAGTTAACTCAATATTTATAAACCATAAAAAACAAGCTGGTACAAGAAATACATGCGAAATCAGCCACTGGGATTTAATTTTTATTCCCCCTATTAGGGTCATCAAAAAAAATGGAATTATACTTAATAATAACATAAAAACACTATTTTTATGAGTAATTTTTATAACATTTAAAAAAGGTTTTTTTATTATAAATAATATAGCAATAATGAAAGGTAAAAAGTTTAAAACAACTGCCTCCAATAATTCTTTTGTATAGTAAAATCTAGAAAGAAAAAAATTTTTATCTTGAGCTTGACTATTTTGTAAATAATGCAAAGTAAGATTATCGTTTTTTAGCATCCAGTCAATGTGTAAGCTTATTATTGCCAAGCATACGATAAATCCACAATAAAATCCCTTCTCTTTTAAAAATTTCCATTTTTTAATATAAACTATAAATAACGCACATCCTAAAATTACTAATCCCGACGAATATTTGGTTAATAACGCTAATCCAGAAAAGATTCCAAACCAAATCCAGTCATAAAAATTATTTTTTTCTTTTTGACAAGTATTATATGCAAATAAACCAATGATTGGATGCAATATAAGCAACAAAGTATTGGCATTAAAACAAATATTAACAAAATTAGAATAAACAATCGCATCTATTAGAATCATTCCCAAAAGAGCTTTTTTTTGGTCTATTATTTTTTTAAAAAGCATAAAACTTAAGTAATTTGACAAGCTAAATGTTAATGCGGTTAAAATATGATAATAATAAAGATTGTTATTAAATAATGTAACCCAGGCTTGAGCAACCCATGCAAAAAAGGGTGGATGTTTATAGTACCCCCATTGCCATTCTTGCCCCCAATATAGATTTTCTATCATGTCGGAGTTAAATCTATCGACATAAATTAAGGCAGCGCTTAATAGTAAAAATTTAGTCAGAGCTATTAAAAATGCCAAAATAGAGTAGTTTTTAGCCTGTGTCGACATGATTTATAAATGCAAAAGATGCTAATTTGAATAAAATAATTTTAGTTAAAAGCAATACAAATTTTTATTGCTTTTTATTTTGCGTTATTTTCTTAGTTGAATTAAGTGACTTTAAAGCTAAAATTAAGTTTATTAACACCTATGTTTGTATTCAAAAAAAAAACATCTCAAAGTTTAGAAGATCCAGTAACCGACAAAGAATCATATGGTGATAACGAAGAAGAAGTGTTAAAAAATATAAGAAATAAGCTAAAAACTCCAACAGGAAAAGTAGTGCCATATCAAAATGCAGAAGAAAAAACACCTGTTCAAAAAAAAATTATACCTAACAATAGTTTAGTTGATGATTTTAATCATAACGAAAAAGAAGAATCTTTGATTGAGGATATAGAAGATGATGATCAATATTTAGAAGACGAGGAAGATATAATAGAAGAAGAGGAAGATAGCACTCAAGAAGAACAATTAGAAACTAACGAATCAACAGCTGAAGCAGAGGAACCTGCCGAACTTCAAGAATCAGATGATGATATCGATGAAGATATTGTGGAAGAAAATGCGGACTCTCATCAAGAAGAACAACTAGAAAACCAAGAAAATGATGAAACAGAAAATGATATTCAACAAGAAGAATTAATTGATGATAGCGATGAAGAAGCTTTAGAAGAAGAAAATAATAATCAAAATTCAGAAGTAGAGCTATCTGAAGATGAAATTGATACTATTATTGAGAAGCAACTTGAAATTCAGAAAAAACAAGAAGAAGAAAGTTCTATTAAAAATATAATAACAGGTAATACAGCAAAGCAAATGCAAGACAAAGTAGGCGAATTGCTTTCTACTGTTAAAACCTTGAAAGAAAAGCCTATTGTTTCTAATAATATTCATGATATAAGTTTAAGGGAACTAATTGAGCCAATTTTAAAAGAACAAATAAAAATATGGATAGATAACAATTTATCAACAATAGTTAATAATATAGTTAGTTCCGAAATTAAAAGATTACTGCCTGACGAACATAAATAATGAAAAAAACAATACAGAATATTATTAAATATGTAGGAGATGATCCAGAAAGAGAAGGGCTAAAAAACTGCGAAAAAAACTTTAAAGAAACATTAGATACTTTTTTTAGCGGATACAGAGTAAACACTGATGAAATTTTTAATACCACTTCAATGCCATCGTACGATTCAGTAATTTTTATAAAAAATATTGACTTAATATCAATTTGTGAAGATCATTTTTTGCCATTTATTGGTTTAGTTAGCATAGCTTATGTGCCAAATAACAAAATAACTGGAATAGGAGATTTCACTAATTTAGTTAATGCTTTTTGTCGTCGTTTACAATTACAAGAAAGACTGACTATGCAAATTGGTCAGGCTATTGATAAATATTTAGAGCCTAAAGGAGTAGCAATAAGGATTGCCGCCAATCATCTTTGTGTAAAAGTTAATAAATATAGTAATAAATCTGATCAATTAATAACCAGTTATTTTAGTGGAATTTTTAAAACAGATCAACATAAAATAAATGAATTTTGGCAAAATATATGAGTAAAAATAAAATATTAGATTTTATATTAACAATTGTTTATGCGGTAATATTTACCGTTATAGTTCGTACTTTATTATACGATCCTTATCATATTCCTTCAAGCTCAATGACACCAATTCTCAGGACTGGTGATAAAATTTTTGTTAGTAAATTTTTATATGGTTATTCAAAATATTCTATACCTTTTCATCCTATCAATTTTGAAGGTAGAATAGCTTCTCATCGTTCTCCTAGCCGAGGTGAAATTGTAGTTTTTACTTTGCCTAAAGATGAAAATACCTTTTATATAAAACGTATAATTGGTCTTCCTGGCGATAAAATAGAAACAAAAAATAGCCATGTTTATGTAAATGATAAACTGTTAGAATATAGTTTTGTAAGAGATATTCCTGCTTATACCGACGAAAACGAAAATTCTTTTAGTGTTAGCGAATATATTGAGTTAAATCAAGATGGAAAATATTATAGTGTTTTTTTAACCGCAACAGATTATACACCTCAAAAAACATATATAGTTCCTGAAGGTAGTTATTTTTTAATGGGGGATAATCGATCAAATTCAGGAGATAGTAGATTTGATTCGATGGGATTTATTCCATTTGAAAATATTATAGGGCGTGCTGAAATGGTCTTTTTTTCAACTCAAATTGGCGCAGGAATACTCCCTGAAGGCATAAGGTTAAATCGTATCTTTAATATGCTAAAACCTCAAATTTTGCAACTGGTTATGCCTAAAAATACTTTAGAAATTATAAACCCTAATGAAATTAAAGTGCAAAACGCATGATTCTAATATGTAATTAAATAATCCATCTATAAATAAAATTACAAAAATCTTGAAAAGATAAAATTATTATATTACAATCATTTAAGTTTATTATAAATAATATGGAGCAAGGAAGCAATAAAAATAATGATTCCAAAGAAAAGCCTGATTTACCAGGTGATGATCGGCTGGTAAAAGCAGCTCGTAAGCTATTTGCTAATGATTACGAAAAAATGCAGCTATCTAATAGGGCTATAAGTAATGCCCGCACTTGGCATTATCGGCAACAAAGAGCAAAACTTGAATATCCTAATTTATCAGAAAAAGATGCTTCAAAAGCTTATCGAAAATCTTCTCACATTAAAGTAGCAATGAAAAAATTTGAGCATTTGTCTCCTGAGGAAGCAAGCAAAAAATTGGACAAAGAGTATCGCTTAAAATTGGTAAGGCGTTACTACCCTAATATGTCAGATGAAGATGCTTTAAAAACTTATTATAATAACGAAAAAAAAAAGCAAAAAAATAAAAAACAATCTATAATTGAACTAACAAAAAGATCTACCATAGATAACTCTAATAATATTAATGTGGAAGCTAGCACATCTTATAGTCACAGAGAAGAATATTTAAACACGTATGTGAATTATAGCCCTAAAAGATACGATAGCGGTACTAATGATTTTAGGGGGTCTTCTCCTATTACATCTTGCAATCAAGAAGGTTCTTCAGGTAGCCAATTACATGATATAAAGCGTGCATATCAGGGATTTTGCGAGAGCGACTCAGAACAATCTTACGCATCTTCACCTGCCGATGAGCATCCATCCAAATTAACCATGCAAGCTAGACGAGATAGTTTTTCGGATGACGAAAAATCAAATCATGGTCAAAGTTATAGTCATACTGCAAGTGCAATTAGTCGCCGATCAAATATAACGCAAACAACCCGATAATATGAAATTACCAATTAACGAATTAGAAAAATATTTTGAAACTAAAGCTAATACTCTACAAATTGCTCAAAAATTAACTAAATTAGGTTTTGAAGTAGAAGAAACAGAAGTTTATAGCGAAAAATATAAAAATTTTGTAATTGGCAAAATTTTGTCTATCCAAAAGCACCCTGACGCCAATAAACTAAACATTTGCCAAGTTGATATTGGCAATAAAATAAATCAAATTGTATGTGGAGCAAGCAACGTTAGGGCAAATTTAAAAGTAGTAGTTTCTTTAGAACAAGCTATTATACCAAGTTCTAAAATGATTATTAAAAAAGCCGTTATTAGGGGTATTGAAAGCAATGGCATGATATGCTCTGAGTTTGAATTAGGTTTAAGTTTAGAATCCGAAGGAATATTGGAACTTGAAGGAGATTATAAAGTAGGCCAGTCATTTGCACAAGAATTTTTTAATAATGATACTATTTTAACATTAAATATTACCCCAAATCGAGGAGATTGTAACGGAATTTTAGGCTTAGCAAGAGAATTAGAAGCGGCGGGCTTAGGAGAGGTAAAAAATATTGCAAATAAAACTTTAAAATATAATAACAATTTACAAATAACTAATAATATTGCAGATGCTTTTGCCGCTATTAAAATAGAGCGAGTGAAAAATATCAAATCACCCGAAACTTTAAAAGCTAGCTTGCATAAATTTGGCATTAATTCTCATAGCTTAATTGTCGATATATCCAATTTAACAATGATGACTTTTGGCTTGCCTATTCATATATATAATTACGATTCTATTGATGGAAAAATAATAGTTGATCAACTGGACAGCAATGAATATGATTTTGTTGATTTAAAAGAGAATAAACATAAAATTAAATCATGTATAGCAGTTAAAGATTCTACCAATATATTATCAATTTTTGGAGTTATAGGTGGCAAGTCAAGTTCAATTAATATGGATGTTAACAATATTTTAATAGAATGTGCCTATATAACCCCAATAAAATTTGCCCAAAGCGTAAAAGATTTATCCATTAAAACCGAAGCTAGGTATAGATTTGAAAGAGGTGTTGATAGAGAAAAAATTGATCAAGCTTTAGAATTTGCTTCTAATTTGATAATATCTTATGCAGGAGGAATTATTACAGAAACTTTTAAAAATACCTTAACCCAGTTTGAACCCCAGACTATATCTTATTCTTTAGAGAATTATAAAAAATTAATAGGACATGACTTAGAAAAAAATATAGCAGAAAATATTTTAACTAAACTAGGATTCGCAATTGATGCCAATTTTTTAATTACGGTTCCCGTTCATCGCCATGATATTGCAATTGAAGCCGACATAACCGAAGAAATTGCAAGAATTATAGGATATGATCAAATTGAATCAAAATATGCCTTACCTTTTGAAACCTCTAGTCAAAATGTAAAATATGATGAATTAATAAAAGTAAAAAAAGTAATTTGTAACCAAGGATTAATTGAAATTATTAGCTTTGCTTTTATTGATAAAAAAGATGTCTCTAAATTTGGCTTAGAAATAAATGATAATATGGAAATTGTTAATCCTATTTCGGCAAATCTAAATTATATGAGGCCAAGTTTAATAATTAATTTGTTAAATATTCTAAAACAAAATGTTGCTAAAAATAAAAGTAAAAACATGGCAATTTTTGAAGAAGGAATAATTTTTAACAATAACAAAGAATATAATAAAATAGAAGGATTATTAACAGGAAAGGCAATAATTAACGATCATTTTAAAGAAGAAAGAGATTATGATATTTTCGACGCTCAAAAAATTGTTTGCGAAGCATTAAAATTAGTATATAATTTAACAAATTTATCTATAAAAGAAAATAAAGAAGATTTTGCTCATCCTTATAAAAGCTTTAAAATTGAATATAATAATGATATAATAGCAAAATATGGAGAAATTCATCCTAAAATTGTTAAAAACTTTGGATTACCCGAAAAAATAATCTTTTTTGAAATATTCAGTGATAAAATTGTAACAATACCTAAAAACAAATTTATAGAATCTAATTTACATGCAATTATAAAAGATATGGCTTTTATTGTAGAAGATAATTGCTTAGCAAACGACATAATAAACACTATATATAGCGTTAATTGCAATATTGATAATGTAAGTGTGTATGATATTTATAGCGGTAATAATATTAAAAAAGGTTATAAATCATTGATGTTTAGAATTACTATTGTACCTCAGCAGGAATTAAATGGAGAAGAAATTAATTTATTAATGACGCATATTGCAAATAAATTAAAAGAAGATTATAACTCCGAATTGAGAGGAGAATTATAAAACCATGTATTTATTTTTATTTTTTATATTTATTCATATGGCAAATGCTACCAATTTAACTATTGATCAATTTTCAGGAGAATATGCTCAAGAAAGCAAAAAATATTTTCCTGCAACAGATTGTAAATACGAAAATAATAACCAGTTTATAAATGTTTATAATGATAAAATTATATCAAAAGTAAAAGATTTTTATAAAATAAAATTAGATTTTTTACAAAAAAATTACAATATTAATTCTCTTAATGCTGACGATTTAATAACTTATAAAATATTAAAACAAAGTTTAGAAAATAATTTAAAATCTTTTGATTATAAAATAGGTAGATTATTGCCGTTAAATCAAATTTTTAGTATGCATCTAGATTTTCCAGTTTTGGGGTCAGGCAGTAGTTATCATATTTTTAAAACAGCTAACGACTATCAAAATTGGGCGTTAAAAATGAAAACTTTCGCAGAAAGCCTTTATGATGCCATTAATTTAATGCAAGAAGGGATTGATAAAAAAATAGTTTTACAAAAAAGCTTAATAGAAAAAATTATTCCGCAGTTTCAAACAATAATTAATATACCAATAGAAGAAAATCCATTTTATTCTTCGGTTTTACTATTACAAAATAATAAAGAAATCTCTAACCAGGACAAAGAAAATATTATTAAGCAATATAAAGATATTGTTACTGAAGAAATTATTCCTGCATATAAAAAAGTTTTGGAGTTTTTAAAGCATAAATATTTACCTAATGCTGGCAAAGATACTGGAATTGGGCAATATGAAAATGGAGATCAGTATTATCAATTTGTAATAAAATTCTTTGCTGAAAGCGATTTGAATCCTGATAAAATTCACGATATGGGATTGCAAGAAGTAAATAAAATTGCCGAACAAATAAAAGAAATTCAAAAAGAAATGAATTTTGAAGGCACTTTACACGATTTCTTGCAGTCTATTAAAACAGACCCCAAAGTAACACATTTTAATACCGAGCAAGAAGTTTTAGATTATTTAAATAATATATCCAAAACGGTTAATAAAAATGTTCATAAGTTATTTACAGTTTTTCCTAAAACTCCTTTGGTAATAAAACCTATCGAAAAATTTAGAGCGGAATCTTCTTCTGCAATGTATATGCCAGGAGATTTAGAAAAAGGATTACCAGGAATATTTTATATTCCAATTATAAACCCCCAAGATATAGGAGATAATAAAGGATTAGAAGCAACTTTTGTGCATGAAGCAACCCCTGGGCATCATTATCAGCTTTCATTACAACAAGAAAATCCTAAAATTGGCAAATTCAGAAAAGAAATTTGGTTTGCAGCAATGGGAGAAGGATGGGCTCTTTATACCGAAAGCTTAGGATTAGAATTAGGATGTTATGTAAATAAATTTGAATATTTAGGATATTTAAATATGAGTATGTTGCGTGCTATAAGATTGGTTGTTGATACTGGTTTGCATGCCAAAGGGTGGACTAGGCAACAAGCAATTGATTATTCCAAGCAATATTTGGTAGATAGCGACCAAGAGATAATTGCGGCTATCGAAAGATATATGGCGGTACCAGGTCAGGCTTTAGCTTATAAAATAGGTTATTTTAAAATTATTGAAATGAAAGAAAAGTATCAAAAACTATTGGGTAAAAAATTTGATATTCGAGAATTTCACGACATATTGTTAGTAAATGGTTCAGTACCTTTATATGTATGGCATGATATTATGGAAGAATGGGCAAATAAAAAATTGGCTGAATGAAAAATATATTATTTATTTTTTTACTATCTGCGTGTGTAGCAACTCATAGTGGTTATAATTTTGAAGAACATACTCCGTGTGAAGCTAATATATTTAAAAATACTAAAAATGATATAATAGATAAATTTGGAACTCCAACTATTACTACTCCAGAAAGTGACAAATTTATTTATGTTTCACGAAAAAGCTATAAATTTTTATTTATCAAAAATATTGCCGTTAAACAAAAAACATGTATTTTTACATTTAATAAGAACGATGTATTAACTGAAATAAATCAAAAATAGTATGCCTCATGATATAAAATGCTGGGTAATAACGTCTGATAAAAAAGGCACTATTCATCAGGCATCGGGAATACCAATACGCCTTGATATTGATCCTGAATATAAAACTATTAAGCTTAGCAAGCTAGCTAAGTTTTTAGGGCATATAAATATCAAAATGCTAACTTTTTTTAAAACTATTAAAGATATTTCAATTCTTGATATGCCAATTTTGGCAATAAGTTCGGGTCACGATGGCTTGCTAACTAATGCTTATTTAAAAGCCAAATACCCTAATCTTATTACAGTTCATATTCAAAATCCTGGAGCTTTAATTAGATACTTTAATTTGGTTGCTATACCTAAGCATGATGATGTAAAATTTAGTAAAAAATATCAATCTAAAGTTATAACAACACAAATGAGCTTACATCATTTAACCAGCCAAAAATTGGCAGAAGAAGGAGAAAAATTTGCCAACAAATTTAATATAATTAATGCCGATAAGCCAAGTATATTTTTTTCAATCGGTGGCAAAGCAGTGGGATATGATTTAAATGATTTATGGATAGAAAAGTTTTGTGATTCGCTTATAAATCTTCAAAACCAATATCGCATTTTTATAACTACTTCACGCCGTACCCAGCCCGAGCATCGTATAAAAATACAAAAATTACTTTTAGACACTCAAATTATAAACATCGATAATTATGAATATAATTACTATATAGGAGCATTAGATAAATGTGATTTTATTTGCATAACAGAAGAGTCAATCTCTATGATCTCAGAAGCTTGTTTTACTCAAAAACATATTTTTGTCCTCAAAATACCTGGATTTAGAAAAAAAATAAATAAATTTACCGCCAATCTTCAAAAAAAACAATACATAACTTATCTTGAAGTAGATAATTTATCTTTTAAAAAAAGCTTTTTTACTTCAATAAACGATGATAACAACATTGTTGCAGAATCAGTTAAAAATATTCTAATTAAATATGGATATAAATTATAAAAAAATATTTTTTTCATCAATAGAAATTGTAAAATTTGAAACTAAAATAAAAACTATGGTCGATTCTATTCTGACATTTATTAAATATGATGTTTCAATAATGCCTGCTGAAGTCAATCAAAAAAACTTATCTTCAAAAAAAAATAACCAATATAAAGCATGGTTAACAAATGCACCTCAAATGACAATTGTAAAATTAATAACTAATGTTGTAGCTAATCCTGAAGGAAAAATTAATGCTAAGAAAGGCATCCTAAATATTATTTTAAATAATCGGCAACGCAAAGTTACAATTAAACATAAAGAGGATATTTTTAAAGAAGATATTGAGGTAATTGAAAAAATTCTAACGAAATTAATGTTTGATTATTTTGAACCTAAAGCTATTGAAAGTAAACAAATAAGAGAACAAAATATGGTTCAGGTTCAGGAAAATCAAAAATCTATACTTAATAATATTAATCAACATATTAGAAGTAATAAAAATGCAGGTTATAAAAAATAAAGGTTTATGGATATAGTAAGCGTATTTGAAAAATTTCCTACTCAAGAAAGTTGTATTAAGCATCTTGAGGCGGTTAGATGGGATGGAGTTGCTAAATGTCCGTATTGTGCAAGTGCCTAAGAGCAACGAATGTAAATGATGGTAGACATCACCACTGCGGGGCTTGTAATAAACAGTTCAGTGTAACTGTAAAAATTTACTATGGCAAGCATATTGAACTTCAAAAGTGGTTTCTTGCTACAGAAATTATCATTAATGCTAAAAAAGACATAAGCAGTCGTGAGCTTGCACGTCAATTAAAAGTAGGTAAAGACACGGCGTGGCGTATGCAAATGAAAATCAGAGAGGCAATGGAAGACAAATTCAAAACCACAAAAACACCAATGCTTGGAATTGTTAATCGTGATACAAAAAAAGCTACTATTAGGCAGGTTAAATCAACTGAATATCACAATCTAGGCAAAGAAATTATGAATAAAGTTGAAGTTGGTTCTG
>JANYEN010000053.1 GCA_025363115.1 Alphaproteobacteria bacterium
TCCCGAAAGTTTTTTAAGTGAATATGGAAATTTATTGCTTTCAAATTTTTTATATGAAAAGCCTGATAATATCTAAAAAAACCTTAATGCTTGGTTTTTTATATCTTGAGTAAAAACAGGGCAAAACGATTGGTCTTCGCATTTAATTCTAGTCATTTTATTTTCACGAGTAGTAAAATCAACTAAAACTAACCGATTAAATATGATTCTAAATTTTTCACTTTCAACGGTATTTACTAATTGACCTGAATTGATTATATTTTTTAATTCGTTTGATATATTGTGATTTTTTATTACAAAAGGCGTAGAATTTTTTATTTTACTAACTTCATCAAATAAAACATTATTATCATTTATTGTAAAGCTTCCTAAATAATGTTCAAGATATAAAGAACCTTCGTATAAATTGACGTTAATAATTTTATTATCTTTATTTTTCTGTTTTAAAAAATCTTTTATTTTAGTGAATAAATGAGAGCGACACATTAAGAAATCTATATTTATCCTATGATATTTTTCGCCTATATCTAATAAAAGCTTTACAAGATTTTCACTATTTTTTACAACAAAATCAGGTATTTTATTTTCATCATCAATTCTAAATAAAACCGATTCAGCGCCTGCAATGTCAAATTCAAGAATATCAAATTTTTTATATTTTTTATTTAAAAATGCCTTTACCATTGCTATATTTTTATTTGTTTTATCGGTATATTCATTTTTGTCGTCATTTGGAAAAAGAATTTCTTTTGTTTTTGAGTTATAATAAACATTTATAATCTGTTTTTTAGATATCGGATATTTATTTAAGGTATAATCCTGACCATCGATAATTTCTTGAGATGTTTTTTTGGCTGCCAATATATCATATTTATTTACATCTCCAATTGCTACAGGCAATATATTTATTAGAATACGAACTTTATTTTTAGGGTAATTATCTCTGTCTACATTAGCTTCCAATATAGAATCTTGATCGTAAATGTCAAAATCAACTGTCTTTTTGTCATGATCAATATTATTTATTTTTATGTCATAATTGGCAGAAATAGGTTTCGCAACCGCAGAATGAGAAATTAACAATAAAAAAATATAAATTTTGTGCATATTTAATTAGTGGCTTAAGGAATGTAAATTTTTTTGTTGATTTATAAGACGAGTAGGGAGGATTTTAAATTCAGTGGTGATTACACCTTCGCCTTTAGAAAGATCGTCTGAAATTCTATATTTATCAATATCTTTTTTTATTCCACAATCCCAAACATGACAATTATTCACCACTTTCATTTTATTGCGTATCTCTGGTGGTAAATTGACAAAAAATAATCATAATGTAATACTACTTTTTGGTATTTTTGTTTTTCACTAGCGGGCAATTTAGAAGATATTTCTTGTGAAATAATTTCTTTTTCCGCAGTTTTTTGATCTAGTTTAGATTGACCAGAAACATATCCAGTAAAAGAAGCTTCGTATAAAAATTGAGAATAAGTATTTATATTTATTTTATAATCAAGATTCTTTTTTAAATGTCTGTCAATTGCATCAATAAGAGGTTTGGATAAAGCATCGGATTTACAAACCAATAAGTTTATAGCTACATTATTTTTACCTTGCAAATTTATAATTTGAGCTAACTTTTTACCAATAAATTCAATATTGTCTGACGTTATTTTATTAACGTCTATATCAGGAATTTTACTTTTTGCTAAATCATAATATGCATTAGTGTTATCATCACTGCTAACTATTTCGTCATAGAGAGGCTCTGCATTTTTATCGACACTTCTATTATATGAGTTTATTTTAAATCGTGCATCTATAGGGTCTAACATTGAAAGAGCAGAACAGTTAAAGTTTATAACTAGATTATTGTCATGTTTTGTAATTTCTTCTGCATACTCAAAATCTTGCCTAGATTGCTCAGAAATATTTACTTTATCGTACAGTAAATTTACAGTAGCTGGTATATTAGGAGTTGTAAATGTAATATTGACATCGGAAATTATGTTAGCAAAATTACTATTTATTATTTCAGCTTCACCTTTATTTTCTTCTGTTTTTCGGGTGTCGCTACCATTGACAATATTTAGTGTTATTGTTCTGGTTACGCAAGGTTTTTTATCTGAAGAACAATGTATGTGAGCTATTGGTTCGATATTATTTGTGGTTTTTAATATAAAATAAAAAATTACTTATTATGTTTTAGATTATTCCAAAAGTCGCCAGTAGGCGTGATAATAGCTTTAGAATTATTTTTATTAGCACTTTTTTTATAAGCTTCCATTGTTCGATAAAAACTATAAAATTCAGGATCTTTGCTAAAAGAGCTAGAATAAACGTAGGAAGCTTTATTTTCAGCTTTGCCTTTGATAATATCGGCATTTTTGCTTGCTTCAGCTAAAATTTCTCTTACATCACGATCTGCTCGCGCTCTGATTTTTTCGCCTTCTTCTTGACCTTGGGCACGCAGTTGTTTAGCTTCAATTTCTCGATCTGTACGCATTCTAGCAAATATAGCTTCACTATTTTCAACTGGCAATTCAGCTCTAATTATTCTTACGTCGATAATTTTAACTCCAAAAGCTTCTGCTTGCGCAAATACATTTTCTTTTACTTCTTTCATAATACTTGATCTTTGCTCGGTAAGTAAAGCCGAAAGAGGAACAGTTGCTATAACACGACGCATTGAAGAATCCAAAATTGTTTTAATTCTATTTTCTGCTATATCATGGCTACGTAATGTTTGAAAAAATATATAGGCATCGGTAATTTTATATTTTACATAAGCATCCACAATTAATCTTTTTTGATCTAGCGAAATTACTTCACGAGCAGGGGTATCCACTTGAACCAATCTTTTATCCAAGCTTACAATTTCTTGCACAAAAGGTATTCTTATTTGTAACCCTGCATTATCGATATTACGTATAATTTTACCAAATTCTATTAAAAATATAGTTTCATTTTCTTTAACCGTAAAAAGAGATAAAGATAGAGATAAAGCTAAAAATGCCAACAAAGGACCTAAAATTTTGAATTTTGCATTTATATTGTTATTGGTAACCATAAGTTTATGAGAAATTATTTTTCGTAGGATTCAAATGTACACTATTTAATTGTTGTTCTTCGGAAATAATGCTTTGAGCAATTTCATAATCAATTTTTTTAATTACATTTTTTATATCATTAGTTTCTTTATTAAGAAGGTTTTTTAGCTTTCTAAATTGACTATAAATTATTTTAAAATCTTCTGGCTTTAAAGCTATAATAGCAACTAACCCTATCAATAATATTTCGCCTAACGATATACCAAACATATTAAAAGTATGTAAATTTACATTTTAATCAATTTATTATATCTAATTAATTGTCAATTTTTATATATTAAAAAGACTGATTAGGAATTTGCACGGCATTCTTTTTAAAATCACCTATTATTTGTGATAAAATATAATTTCGTATTTTTTCTTTGTTTTCTCTAATATCATCAATCCAAACTTGCATTGTTAAAATTATACCTATTTCGTTATATCCCGATATAAAACATCGTGAATTTTTACCTTTAAAAACATTAGGACATTCTGCTATAGCTTTAAGTGCAATATTTACTGCAACTATTAAATCAGAATCATGCCCTACAAGCAAAGTAAAATCGTCTCTGCAAATATTATTTGAATGAGTCCAATTTATAACTTTGCTAATTACCAGCTCTTCGTTGGGTATAAAAACATCTTTGCCGTCAGAAGTTTCAATTAATGTATATCTGGGTGCAAGTTGTTTAACTATTCCCGTTGTATTATCTTTTGTTTCTATAATATCATATAATCTAACAGATTGCTCAACAAATATAATTAAGCCACTTAAAAAATTTGAAGTAATTTTTTGTAGCCCAAAGCCTAATCCTAACCCGATTGTACCACCTATAGTTGCTATAATTTTAATATCTACCGATAAAATATCTAGTAATAATAAAATTGCTATAGTATATATTATAAAATGTGATATTTTTATTAATATAAATTTTTTTCTTGCCCTACCTTTAATAATTTCGGCAATTATTCTATCGGTGATATTTTTAATCCTGCTTATTATTACTAATACAATAATAATATATATTAGGTAATGACCAATAGTATAAATAGAAATATTTAAAGCTAAAGACCCAATGTGTATTTCTTTTCCAGTGGTCCCTAAGGCATGAAATAATTTTTTAGTAAATACTCCAATAATGTAAAAGAATAAAATTAAAAGAACATCGGTAAGGTTTTTTTTTGTTAAATAATTTCTTTTTACTAGTAGCATTTTAATAAATTATAAATATTTATTTGAAAAATTAATAACACGTATTTACTATAAAAGCAATTAAAGTTTTAAAAGGATTTTGGTAATTATACGCATCTTTATACTAGCCAAAAATAACTTTATTTTTTCTTCTTATTTTTCAAAGGTTTTTTAGCATCTTGCTTCTTTTTTGGCTTATCTTCTATAGGTTTGGTGTTAATAGCACTTCTTAGGAATGAGTCAAAAGCGGACTTCTTTATTGGATTAGTTTGTGGTTTCTCTTTTGATTTCATAAAGAACAGCTGTAAGGAAGTGATTTAATGTAATTTTCCATAAATTGCCAATCTGGTTCACCTTGTTGTGTTGCAGGTAATTTTATTATTGTATTCTTAATTCTAATTTGATTAAATTTTCTACCATAATTATATCTGAATTTTTCTTGATTAATTATTGCTCTTATAAATAACGCGATATGCATATTCATGTTAAATTTTGGAATTAATTTCTCAACATGGTCGCTAGCACAAAAATTGTTATCTTGATACCCGCAATACCCAGTGACTGCAGAATCTATAGTTAAAACATTACCTTCTTCTGTCCATAATTCTATACAACACTCTACGCCATTATTTACTGCTTTTGTTGTTACATACGAATAATCGCCATATTCAGCATCTAATATATCAAACATCGGTGTTGTTTTACTACCTTTAACTGTAAATAGTTTTTTAATTAAAAATTCTTCCCATTTAGAAGTATCGACTTTTTTATATGGTTTATCTTGAATAATTTTTTTATTATTCCAAACGGATTTTTTGCCAACTTCGTTAATATATTTTTCCATAAATTGCCAATCTGGATTGCCATTTTTATCTTTTGGTAGTGCAATAATTTCTTTTGAAAGCCTATCATCATTCATTTCTCTTGCAAAGCCGTATCTTTGTCGTAATTTTTCAATAATTGGCTTTAAAAACAAAGCAATATTAAGCGTTAATTTTTGATTATATTTTGCTTTAATGTCAAATACAGTAACGTGATCCGATGCAACAAAATCATAATTATGATAAAAGCAATATCCAATACTACCGCTATTATTTAAACCAATTTTATTATTATAAACGGTCATAAAACTTGGTGGCGTAATGTAATTATCTATACCGTTATTTTCTTTAGTCGAAGAAATATAAGGAATTTCACCAGCAATTTGGTCAGCAATCACAAGTCGCTTGCCACGTTCATAATCAAAAACCTCTTTTAGATAAAATTCTCCCCAATTTTTAATCATTGTTAAATTTGATATTATTCCCATTTAAAACCTCTAACAGGTCGATTTCATTCATTTTTTCATCAAGTAAACCTAAGTCTTTTTTGGTTGAAAAAATAACATATTCTTTTATAGAATCCAAAAAATCTTTTTCTGATAAATTAGAATAATCTGTTTTAGAATGTGCCTGAATTATCCATTCATCGTTTTTTTCTATCGACTTTTTAACAAGAGTTATATTATCTGCATATTTTTCTGGTTCTTTTATTTTTTTTAAAAAATCTTCTTTAATTTTGCCCCATTTGTTATAAACGTCAGTTCTTCCTTTGCTTTTTGCAAGTACAAAACCATCATCTTCAAGATTATAAAAAATAACTTCTTTGTTTTCATGCGGAGTATGTGTTTCAAAAACCGCAATTGCAGTATGAGTTGAGGCATTTGGCTGAAATAAATCTTGTGGCATGTTAATCACGCATTTTAAAGTATGATGGGCTAAAATTTGGTTTCGTAATTCGTCTTCTTTAAAATAAGTAGAAAGCGGAGCAATAATAACAACATATCTACTGCACACGTTTAAAAGCCTAAATAAAAATTGTATTTCTTTTTTTGTTGGATTATCAGCATTATCTTTGCCTGAATATGGTGGGTTTATAAAGCCAATCGTTGGCGTAATTGCATTAATATCAAAGCTAAAAAAATCATCATTATATATTTTAGATTTACCGTCCCCTCTAAATAACATATTTGATAAAGCGAGTGAATACATTGTTGGGTTTTTTTCAATACCAATCAGTTGATTTTCTTTGACTTTTTTAATTAAATCTGTTTTATTATTTTGTTCCGACTTTTGAATTTTATTAATAATCGCATTCATTCCAGCTATTAAAAATGCACCAGTTCCACAACACGGATCAAAAATTATATCATTTGTTTTTAAATCTATAAGTTCAGTAAATAATTGCGTTATATGATGAGGTGTTAGCACAATTCCTTTTTTAACATTTGCAATTCCTGCGTATTTTAGAAATTCTTCATAAAATTTACCAATAATATCATAATTGGTTTTTGTATTAAACAAAGGTATTACATTATTTTTTAACTCCAGTAGTATATTTCGTAATATATTTAGTTTTTCGTCTTCTAAATCTATTGTTTTTATAAACGAAAGTTGATTTAAAAAAATATTTATTTTGGTTATTGGTATTTGTTCTTTTTCTAGCGCGGTTTGAATTGTAATAGAAATATTGTTAATTATTGTTGCTGGTTTAAAATTTATAAAATTTTGGTAAAAATCACTGTTTTTATCATATAAACAAATCATTAAAGCAGATAGCAAAACTGGTCTATTTTGAGAATCCGTACTTCTTAATAAATTATTAATTTTTTTAGATGATTGTGATATTTCTTTTGTAATTAGTTCAATGTCGTAATTTTCAAATAAATTAATGTACTCGTCTTCGTTTAATATCTCATTTTTATTAATATTTTCAATTTTTCCGCTTTTGATAGCAAATGAGGTTATTTTATGATTATGGTGCATTTCTATGTTTCCAGATAATGCAATACCTACAATTTTCCAAGTTTTGAAATATTGTTTTAAATTTTCATCTGTAAAATTAACAAAAAAAGATAAATAATGCTTTAATCCGCTGGTTGCATACTTTTGAATATCATTTTTGTTGTTTTCTTTGTTTTCATGTTGTTCTGTATTGTCTTTATTTTCTAATAAAATTAATAATCTAATATCTTCGTTTAAATATATAAAATCAGGTTCGCCTCTCTCATCAGTTAATGATTTACTCGCTTTTGATAAAACTTTTATAATAAATTCATTTTCAACTTTTTTTGCAATCCATTTTTTAGAAAAACTTTTGTCATTAGCAACAAAGTGATAAAATAAATTATCTTTATGACTTTCGTTCATACCGCAGCAATTAAATCCTTATACTTCAACCTACCCTCAACCTTACTTACAAAATCAACAAACTTATTACTATTACTAATAAATCTCATATTAAATCTATAGCTTATTTCTGATAAATAACGTTGTAAATGCTTCTTAGAAACCCAATGATGCGTGCCATAGATAGTTCTGCGTACTAACGACCAATAACCCTCAATATTATTAGTATGAATTTTTGCGGCTTCTAATCCTTTTCTTAATCTTTTAACTTTAACGTATTCGCCTGCACTATGGTTTACTGTCTCATGCTCATAGAAGTTCTTAAGTGTTTTATATGCAGAATAATCATCAGTTATTAAAGTAGAACCTAATTCTACATTAACCATTATCTTTTGACCAAGTGTTGAGTATTTACTATCTTTTACATGAAAAGTCTTAACTTCTTTTTTATTCCTGTCGACAATTCCAAGCACAACAGCTTTAGTATCTTTAAACCTTTTATCAACATGCTTATTGCCCTCTTTACCTCCAACATATAACTCATCAGCTTCAACAACTGTATCGCTAAAACTTTCTTTAAACATATTGGTATCAACAACGTGCTTCAACCTTTGTAACATAAACCACGCCGTTGCTTGTCTTATTTTTAGATATTTACTTAATTGAACCGAGCTAATACCTTTTTTATGCGCAGTTTTTAAATAAATTGCCATAAACCAATTTTTCATGGTTATTTTGCTATTTTCAAAGATTGTGCCTACTTTATATGAAAATATTCTATTACACTTATTACATTTAAAACTTTCGCCGTCTTCTAATATGTAAACTTTATTGCCACTATTCGTAGCATTATGATGAAAGCATTCTTTATTCTGGCAAGTTACTTCGCCATTCCATCTCATTTTAATAAAATATTGTACACAAAACTTTTCACTGCGAAAGTAATTTGCAAAATCTAATATAGTTTCAAAAGTTTCTTTTTTTTTGGCCATTCAAAAACAATGTTTTACATAAAAACTATTATCATAAAACTATATAGAATATAATAGTCAAGAAGATTTTTGTATAAAGTTGCGTATAATTACCAGGATTTTCAAAATTTTATTCTTGACTTTAAATAAGTTAAATGATTTTAATGGACTCTGATTAACAAATATTTTTAAAAAAATGGCAACTAATGTTAAAAAAGATAATCTTACTCATTTGCGTAACAAAGCTATCAAAAGCAGTGTTTTTACATTTTATAAAAAAGCGACCTTAAAATTATCAGACACAACTTCATCTTTGAAAGAAGTTTTTGACGCTATTCGTCATTTTGAAAGTAATGCCGCTAAAGCTGCAAGAAAAAAAATTATTGGTCAAAAAAGTAGTGCCAAAAAAGTTAGCAAATTAGTTTTAAAAGCAAAAGAAAAGTTTGGACAGTTTAAACCAATTTAATTATTTTATAGAGATGATAGAGTTGTCTCAAAAAGAAGATTATCCCCCCACTATTATATCTCAATTATTTTATAATCTGTGATATTATTAATTATACCCTTGCTTATTAGCTTGTCTCTATCTGCATTTTTTTCAATTGCCGAAGCGGCTTTTATATCATCATCCGAAAGTAGGTTTTTTGATATAAAATCAAACATGAAAAATGCTACCTTAAAACTGTTAGAAGATAAAAATGCAATTATTGCGACAGCACTTTTAGGAGGAAACTTAGCTAATGTATTTACTTCTTCGCTTGCTACAGTTATTAGCATTAATCTTTTACAAAATCCTGAAAATGGAATGGGCGCGGAAATAGCGGTTGCTACTTTTTTAAGCACTGTAATTATTTTTTTATTCGCCGAAGTATTGCCCAAAACTATTGCCTTGAATAATCCCGAAAAAATTGCCATTATTATTACCCCTCTTCTTAAAATTTTTATGATTTTATTTTCTCCTTTTATAAAATTTACAGAAGTATTTAATAGAATTTTTTTTAGAATTATAGGTATTCAAATTAGCAGTAATATTCATGTTCCCCCTCACGAAGAAATAAAAAATGTAGTTCAAATGAGGCACGAACAAGGTAAAATGATTAAAGATGAAAAAGATATGTTGCATGCAGTTTTAGATTTGAGCGAAACTGATGTTGAATGTATTATGTGCCATAGAAATGAAATTTTTACTATAGATATCAAAGAAGAACCTGAAAATATTTTTAATAAAATTTCTACTTCTCGGTTTAGCCGTATCCCATTTTATGATACCAAGCCAGATAATATTATTGGCTTTTTGCATATTAGAGATTTTTTTGTAGCTTTAAGTAAAGTCAATGGAGATATTAACCGATTAGAAATCAGAAAATTATTAAAAGCACCTGTATTTGTTCCTCATAAAACAAATTTAAAAACTCAGTTAGCAGATTTTAGAAAAACAAAAACTCACATGATGTTTGTAGTTGATGAATATGGAGGATTAATGGGGTTAATAACTTTTGAAGATTTATTGGAAGAAATAGTGGGGGATATTTCAGACGAGCATGATACTGAAAAAAATGATATTCTAGAATGTTCAGATGGCTATACTTTGGTAGCAGGAGATTACCCAGTACGAGATTTTAATAAGCGCTTTGAGGCTAATTTTAGTGAATCCACGGCTACTACCATGGCTGGCTTGGTTATTAATAGTTTTGGCAGAATTCCTAAAGAAAATGAGACAATTGAGCTTTCGAGATATACTATTCAAGTATATCAAACTGATAGTAACAAAATTTTAAAACTTAAAATAATAAAACTATAGTGATAGTAGAGCGTTTTATTATCTCAATTCAGAAAGCCATCGTCACTGGTTTAAAATTTACTTTTATACGATTTATATTTTTATTAGGATATATAGTTTGTGTAATTTTATGTCATTTAAATAATTTTTTTTATTTAAAAAACCAGCTTTTAGGGTTTGGACTTTGGGTTATATTTTGTATGATAGCAGCATTTATGATAAATAAAATTATGTTACATAAAATTAAAAATTTTAAACGTCTTAAAAATAATAAACGTGCTATATACAAAAATTAGTTATTTTTTGCCAAACAATTTAGTGAACAACATATTTATAACCCCTTTTTTCTCTATAGGTTTATTACGATCAACGCGATAATTTTTATTATAATGTTTTTTACCTTTATAATTGGGATTTTCAGGGCGTGTTAAAGGTCTTCCTTCTTTGGAATCTTCTGGTTTATTAAATCTTGGTTTATTTCCTCGATAATTATTTCTAGGTTCTGTTTTATCAGAAGAACGATATGCGGGCTTTTGCTCCTCTTCTTTAAACGATACTCTAAATGAATCTTTAAGATATTCTGCTTCTTTTTCTTTTTCATAAAAATAAATAGAAAGCGGCGTACCTTTATAATCAGAAATGGTTTCAATTGAGCCATCGGTGTTTTTTGCTACAATCCTATATTGATCAACTATCATTTGACTATCTTCAGAAATAGAAATAGAAATTTTGTAATTATTTTCTAAGTTTTTAATATCAGATAAACGAGAATTTTTTATTGATAAACTAGTTTGCTTAGAACAGAAAACTTCAATTTTTTTATTTATATTTTTTATTTGCTTTAATTCTTTTAAAAGATAATTAATCACAACTTCTGCAGTTCTAATTTTACCTCCTCCTCCACAGGTTTCGCAGGCAATTGTACTAGTATCATTAATGCTCGATCTGATACGTTGACGAGATAATTCAAGCAAACCAAAAATGCTTATCCTAGACATTTGAACTTTGGCCCTATCATTATAAAATAATGCTTTAAGGGAACGTTCAACCGTTTTTCGATTGCGGATATCCATCATGTCAATGAAATCTATTACTATCAGCCCTCCTAGATCTCTTAGTTTCAATTGACGGGCAATTTCGTTGGCTGCTTCCATGTTTATTTTTAATGCCATGTCTTCTATGTTTCTTTCGGCAGTAGATTTGCCTGAATTTACATCAATAGAAACTAAAGCTTCAGTTGGCTGAATAATAATATACCCGCCCGATTGCAAGTCTACCCGCTCATAAAGCAATTCTTTTAATTGTTTTTCAATGCCATATTTAGTAAATAAAGAGCTTTCTTCGCTATGTAAGCTAATTTTATTAAGTTCATCTGGAGCAAACTCGCTAACTGCTTCTAAAACTTCTTGATAAACTTCTTTTCCTTCTACTAATATTAATTGAGTATTTTTATTATAAATATCTCGAATTGCTTGTTTAATAATGCCACTTTCTGAATATATTAGTGACATTGTTTTTGACTGTAAGGTTATATTTCGGATTTTATTCCACAGTTTAATTAAATATTCGTAATCTTTATACAAATCTTCTTCGGTAGCTCCATTAGCAGCTGTTCTTACTACCAGACTCATGCCATTTGCCATAGGAAATTTTTTAACAATCGATCTGATACGTCGTCTTTCGGTAGGATTAATTATTTTATGAGAAATGCCAATTTTAACAAAAGTGTTAGGCATAAAAACACAATATTTGCCAGGCAAAGTTATATAAGAAGTAAGAGAAGCACCTTTTGTTCCTCTTTCGTCTTTATATACCTGCACTAAAATATTTTGTCCTCTTTTGATAACTTCTTGAATATTATATTTTTTGTAAATATCAAAAATACTAGGCACTCTTTCGTTATCTACGTCATATTCTTCCTCTTTATCTTCGCTTATTTCGTCATCTTCTTTATCATCTACTAACTGATGTTTTTTTATTTCTTTTTGTATTTCTTCTTTATCGCTCGAAGGCAATTGATAATAATCAGGATGAATATCGGAGAAAGGCAAGAAACCATTTTTTTCTCCTCCGTAATCCACAAATGCTGCTTGCAAGGAATGCTCAACTCTAATTATTGTTCCCAAATAAATATTAGAACGGATAGATTTGCTCAAAGAGCTATCCATTAGAACTTCTTCAAGCTTGTTTTTGGCGTCGGTTGCCACAATCGTAGTACTAGAGGGATAAGACCCGTCGATAAAAATTTTTTCTGACATAATGATGGATATAAATAAAATACTTTAAATTTCTTTGAAAATAAATTTTGGGATAACACTATAAAACAGTGATTATTACTCCGATATAAAATGCTTTTTAAAAATAACATAAAATTTGTTATTGTTAACAAAGGAATGTATAACATAAAAAAACCCAAAAATTTAATACATAACAATAGTGTTTTGCTATTGCGAGCCGATTGAATATCAAGCATACTAAAATTATTACATCTTAATATTTAAAAAGCAATTGTTTTTATAGATACTGTTTATAAAGTAACCAGCTAAATAACTTTTTAGTTGTAATTTAATTAAATGGTTTACATGTAAATTATGAAAATTATGATTGCTATATTAATAAAATATGGATAAAAAAATTGTTATTTTAGGGCAAGGTCAAGTAGGAAAAGCCTTACAAGGTATTTTTAATAAAGAAGCCAAAATATTTACCAGAAGTGATATTGATTTTTCTAATTTAGGGAATTTAAATTTTAATCTTCACATGATGCTAGACGAAATTAATATTTCGTGTATTATTAATTGCATAGCTTACACTAATGTTGATAAAGCTGAAAACGAAGAAAAAGAGTTAGCCCAAATAGTCAATGCCAATGCTTTAGAAATTTTGGCATTATATTGCGAAAATAAAGATATTCCATTATTTCATTTTTCTACAGACTTTGTATTTGATGGCACTAAAGAGACTTTTTATACCGAAGAAGACCAACCCAATCCTATTAATGTTTATGGAAAAACTAAGTTATTAGGTGAAGAGATTTTGCTTAACACATGGAATAAAGTAATGATATTTAGAATAGCCTGGGTTTATTCTATACATTTTAATCATAATTTTGTAGCCAAAATAATTTATGCAATGCTAAATAATACTCAAATAAGTGTACCAGATGATCAAATAGGCAATTTATGTAATGTATTTGATTTATCAGTTTTATTAGTAGCGGTAATTAATAAAATTTTACAAAATATAAACAATGGAGAATCCATAAAATGGGGGATATATCATATTTCTCCGCTAGGTTTTGAAAGTAGATATAATATTGCTAAAAAAATTTTACATACTTTAAAAATTACATCCAATAATGATGATATTAAAGCTATTGAAGTTATTCCTATTGCAACATCTTCTTTAAATACTAACGTACAAAGACCGCTAAATTCTTGTTTGGGATCAAGAAAATTTTTTAAAGAATTTTTACAAGGCATGCCCGATTGGTGTTTTTCGTTGCATAATGCTACCCAAAAAATTTATCAAAAAATTATAAACGAAAAATAACTTTTATAAAGATATTATTTAAATAATAAAACTTCAATCACATTTTTTTTGTTTTTATTAAATATATTCCTATACTAATAGTATATATGGCAAATAATCCGCATAAAATTATCCAAGCTAATTTGAATCCATAATATTTGGTTAAAAATCCAAATATATTGGTGCCTAATATGCTGTAAATTATGGTAAGGGTGGTGGCAACGGAGTTAACTGACATTCTAACTTGATTAGGAGATATTTTATCAATTAATTTTTCAAAAAATACTTCTAAAATGCAGAACGAAGATAAATATAACAATATAGATGCTAAAATTATAACAGGCTTATAAAATAAGGCAGCAATAAACATGCCCACCATATTTAATATAAAAATAATCCATATTTTTTTAAAAGACATTTTATCACAAAAAAATATACTTATAATGCACCCCAAACAAAGCATAAAATGTTCTAAACTTTGAATTTTTATAATTTGAGAAACCGAATAATTTAATTTCGTCATAGCAAGGCTACTAATCGAATGTAATTGCCACCCTAAAAATGTACATAAACCCCACAGCAACATAACTGCCAAGATTGATTTATCGCCAAATAATAAATTTTTTATATTATTTAAAGTTGAGCTAAATTTTAGAGTTTTATCAAAAAATATTTGTTGATGAGGCATAAAAAAAACTATAATGCATCCAATGCATGCTATAATTATGTTGCAAATTAGTATTTGATTTATATTAATAAGATAGCTGCCAATAAGCCAGGTAAAAATACTTATTGTTAAATCCATTGAAAAATAATAAATTGAAATAGTTTTGCCAAACTTATTAATTTGAACATTTTGTTTTAAATTATTATATATATAGGCTTCAATTTTGCCTATCGAGCAAGAATCAGAAAGAGCTTTTAACAGTATTGATGCCAACAAAATGATTATTGAAGGAGATGTTATAAATAACAATGCCGAAGAACCACATATTGCAAGCATTGATATAGCAAAAATAAACTTAGTACCTAATTTATCGGCTATAAATCCTGCCGGAATATCTAAGAAAATTCTGGAAAGTCTTTTAAGGGATAATATCAGTGTTATTAATAAAGGATCGGCAATATTATTGCTTAACACTATTGATAAAACAGAAGAAACAAAAGCAATATTTTGGATTATTCCAATTAAAGAAGATATTAAAATACTTTTTGTCATAAAGTTAGTTTTTGCTTGACAAATCACAATTGGATTGCAGAAGCTTATATTTACTTATAAAAGTCAAATATAAAATATGATAAAAGCCAAAAAAGTAAATGAAAAAACTAAAGATATCGTCAAAGTAACTAAAAAAAACGTACCAACTGGACCTTTTCAAATTGGAGAAAAAGTAGTTTATCCAGCTCACGGCTTAGGTGAAATAGTTGCATTAGAAAATTTAGACATAAAAGATAAAAAATTTTTAGCTTATAAAATATATTTTACTAAGTATAATCTATATGCTTTGATTCCCGAAAGCAGATGGCGTGAAGAAGGGTTAAGAAAATTATGCTCTAAAGAAATAATAAACAAAGTATTCGATATTTTATCTAAAATTTCAAAAGCTAATCGCAGTGCTTGGAATAAGCGCATGCATGAGTATGAAATGAAGATGTACTCAGGAAGTATTTTATTGGTAGCAGAGATGGTTAGATCGTTATTTGGAGGGGTAGGGGACCCGAACAGGTCTTATGGAGAAAGAATTATTTATGAGAATGCTTTTTATAGAGTGTCTTCCGAAATTTCGGCGGTATTAAAAATGGATATTGCTCAAGTAGAAGAAAAAATGATTAGTATTTTGCTTGATACAAAACAAAGAGCTGAAAAAAATCAAAAACTTTCTGATTTACAAAAATCAATTGACGGTGATTTTAGCGATGAAGATATTATTGCTTAAAAATTATTTATTTTAATGTAATGAGTTTGTTTGATAGTCCTACGGGCAACCTGTTTGAAAAAGAAAAAAATCCTCTAGTTATTATCGACGGCTATGCCATATTTTTTAGGGCATATTATTCTTATAAAGAGACAAAAAGCAAAGATAATATCAACTTAAATGCTGTTTATGGTTTTTTTAACACTGCTTTAGGAATTATAAAAAAATTTAAAAATGCTGATATCTGTGTGGCACTAGACACTGGTAAAGCAACTTTTAGAGATAAAATATTTGCAGAATATAAAGCTAATAGACCAGAAACCCCCGCAGATTTAAAACCTCAATTTGCTATTTTGCATGAGGCTCTTAAAGCTTTTGAACTACCCCATTTTTTTTTAGATGGATATGAGGCGGATGATATAATTGCCACTTATACGTTGCAAGCAGTAAAAGAGGGCAGGCAAGTTATAATAGTAACTTTAGATAAAGATTTATCTCAATTATTAGAATATAAAAATGTTTTTTTATATGATTTTAGCAAATATAAAATAATTGGTCGCAAAGAGGTTTTTGCCAAATTTGGAGTTATGCCTGAATATATTGTTGATTATTTAGCGTTAGTAGGAGACGCCTGCGACAACATACCTGGGGTTAAATCTATCGGACCTAAAACCGCAGTAGAATTAATTACAGATTTTGGAAATTTAGATAATATTTATTCTAATTTAGAATCTATTAAAAGAGCTACTATTAAATTAGCTTTAATAAACCATCGAGAAATTGCCTTTTTATCTAAATCGTTGGCAATTCTACATAAAGAAGTTGATTTACCTCACATAAATCATTGCAATTTTAATACAACAAACATTTTATCATTAAACAATCTTTTTAATAAATACGGATTACCTTTATATAGCTAAATTTTTAAAAAAAATTTTTAGCGATTTTCGTATTTCTTTTAAATCCGGAGTCAATTGCAAAAAAAGCTTATAAAAATTTTTACCATGATTTTTATGTTTTATGTGGCATAATTCATGCATTATAACATAATCAATAATTTCTGGTTTAGTATAAATTAATTTGGCATTTAAGCATATTTCTTTATTAAAATGAGATAAAGAACCCCAACGTGATTTCAAAAATTTAATTTTTAAATGAGGAATTGATGAAGGTACTACTTTTTTGAAAACTTCATGGCAGGTAATTAATCTGTGGCTAAAAGTTTCTTTAGACAGCTCTATGGTAGCTAATTTAAAGGATTTTTCTAATGTTAGTTTTGGATTTTTAAAAAGAATAGCTTGTTTTTCATCAAAGCTAAAAATGTTTTTTTTAGAATCATCAATAATTTGTAATGGGTATTCTTGCCCCAGATACCAAACCGAGCTATATGTATTTTTTTTTGCTTCAGATTTTCCTTCTAGCTCAGCTAATTTTTTATCAATCCAGTTTTTATGCTTTTCTATAAATTTCTCGATAGTTTTTATGTCGCATTTTTTTGGAGCCCTTACTTTAACTTCTAAATTTTGCGATATTGTAATAGCTAAAGTTTTGCGTTTAGCAGTTTGGCAAATTATATAATTTTGCATAAATTAATATTAAAATATTTATTATCAACATAACTAATATTAAAAAATATTAATTTTAAAGTTATAATATTGCGGTTGACTTTATTGATTGCATCTAAATATTATTATCTAAAATAACTTAACATAATATGTCCAATTTAATTGAAATTGAAGAAGCAATATCTGGAGCTATAATTAGCGATAATCAAATCGAAAAAGACTATGCAGTAGGAATAGATTTTGGTACCACGTATTCGGTTATATGCAGCGTGGATGCTGATGGTAACCATTTTTTTTCTGATAAAGACGGAATTTTGATTCCTTCAGTAATAGCGGTAGATAAAAATAACGAATATATTTTGGTTGGACAAGATGCTTTGCGTAAAATTGGTAACAAAGATTACGCTATAATTTATTCTGTTAAAAGACTGATAGCAGAAGATTTGGCAAGTTCTCAAACTAAAGCTATTGGCGAGAATATTTCTATTGTATTGCATGAAAACCAACCTAAAATTTTAATTTTTGGTCAACACTATACAATCCCTGATTTTGTAGCTTTTATTTTGACTTATTTAAAAGGTATAGCAGAAAAAGAACTGGGTAAAAAAATTTCAAAGGCAGTAATTACGGTACCCGCTAGATTTGATGATGGAGCTAGAGCTATTATAAAAATTGCGGCACAGGCAATAGGGTTAGATGTTTTGCGAATTATAAACGAACCTACTGCTGCCGCTCTAGCTTATGGGGTTGATGAAAAAAAAGAGGGAATTTATGTGGTATATGATTTAGGAGGTGGCACCTTTGATGTTTCTGTTTTAAGAATGCAGATGGGGGTTTGTCAAGTTTTAGCAACGTGTGGAGATATAAACTTAGGAGGCGATGATTTTGATAGAATTTTGCTGGATTTGATTAATAAAAAAAGCGGAAAAAATTGGCATTTAGGTCAGCATAAATTGGAAATACAAAACTTAAAGCACAATATATGTCAAAACGGACGAGCAGGAATTGATGCGGACGGAGCTTTTATTGAAATTTCGCTGGAGCAATTTGAAGCGGGTATAAGTGATTTAGTTAAACGTACCGTGGATATTACAGAGTTAGCTATTTATGAAGCCAAACAAAAAGAGCCTAAATTTGATTTGCAGGGAATAATTTTAGTTGGTGGTAGCACTCGAATTAAAGCAATAACATATATTTTGCAATCTAATTTTAAATGTGATATTTTTCAGGATTTAAATCCCGATATAATTGTAGCTTTGGGAGCGGGAATTAAAGCTGATAGTTTAAATGGTGGCAATAATAAAAACATGCTAATTGATATTACGCCTCTTTCGATTGGCATAGAAATGGTGGGAGGAATAGTAGAAAAAATTATTCCTCGCAATACTGCCATTCCAGCCTCTGTATCTCAAGAATTCACCACTTTTAAACCAAACCAAACAGGGATAGACTTTCATATTGTGCAAGGCGAGAGAGAGTTGGCCACAGATTGCAGGTCGCTTGGAAGATTATTAATAAGAGGAATACCGCCCATGGAAGCGGGAATAGCCAAGGTTTTAGTAAATTTTAAAATTGACAGTGATGGTATTTTAACAGTTATAGCTAAAGAAAAAACTACAGGAAAAGTACAGTCGGTAGAAATTAAACCTTCTTATGGAATTAATATAGAAGATATCAAGACAATGCTTTATAGCGCTATGAATAACGCCAAACAAGATATTATCAATCGTTTGCTCAAAGAAACAAAAACCGAAAGCCAGGCTATTATCGAAGCTGCGAAACAAGGAATTACAAAAGATTGGGAACTTTTAGCTGAAGAGGAGAGAATTATTATAGAAGATTCTATTTTAGTTTTAGAAAATGCTTTGCAGGATTCCGATAATCGTGAAGAAATAACATTGCTTACAAAAGCTTTAGAATCGGCGTTATCGGGTTTTGTAGAAAGGCGCATGAATAAATATGTGCAATTAGCTTTAATGGGCAATAATGTTTATGATTTATAATTATTATTTTTTTCTGATAATATTTTCTTTGATATAAACCCTGAAGCAAAAAATAAAGTTATAATATTTGGTATGCTTATGCCAAGATTGGCTATATCAGCAAGATTTAACACAGCCTTAAAGTTATCTGAAAAACTACACGTTACATACGAAAAAAACAATATAATATTATAAATGAAAAGTTTGCTTTCTCCAAAAAGAGCTTCAAAAGCCCTTTGACCATAATAACCCCAGGCAATAGCAGTAGAAACTCCAAAAAGCGGTATTAAAATAAGTAGTATATAATGAAAGTTAACATGTACGGTTTTTAAGGCATGCACGACAATGCCCAAGCCTGTATCAGAATGTAAGTGAGAATTTGTAATAGCAATAAGAATGCCCGAAGTAACGCATAAAACGCTTGTTGTTATAATTGGCGTTACTATAGAAATTACTGCTTCTTGAACTGAATTTTTATTAACACTACTGGCGTGAGAAATAGCCCCTGAACCCATCCCGCATTCATTACAAAAAAAACCTCTTTGCATGGCAAAAATAAACATTGTAAAAAATCCCCCTAATCCCGCTTTAAAATTAAAGGCTTCGGTAAAAATTTGACAAAGTAAACCTAAAAGGCTTTCTCCATTAATTAAAATAACAAGTAGAGCAATTAACAAATAAACTTTACTCATTATAAAAACTACTTTTGTTGCTACAGAAACAATTCTAGAAAAACCTCCCCAAATAATAAAAATTACGCTACCTGATAATACAAAGCAAAATAATAAATTATAATCATAAATTGAGGGTGCAAAATAACGTAAAGTTACTGCAGTTTGATTTAACGAAGGAGAGGAAAAAGTAGAGCAAAATAATAAAATAGTAAATAAAGATGCTAGAAATATACCTGTTTTTTTCCATCCTTTTTCTATAAAAAAAGATT
The DNA here is from genome assembly GCA_025363115.1 of Alphaproteobacteria bacterium. Taxonomy (GTDB): domain Bacteria; phylum Pseudomonadota; class Alphaproteobacteria; order Rickettsiales; family Deianiraeaceae; genus CAMCQG01. Next base: position 20,137 of record JANYEN010000053.1, read on the forward strand.
TTATATAAATTTGAGGACCCCCTACATATGATTTTTTATCAGCAGATAACTGTCGATAATAATGACCCATGAATACCTCGGCTAATCGGATAGAAGTAGCTATTATACCACTAACTAACACCCAAAAAATTGATCCTACTCCACATGCTTTAACCATTAAAGCTATTCCAAATATACTTCCCATATCAATGCATGACCCTATTGTAAACACAACAATATCTCGAGAAATTTCTTGTTTTATTTTGCTTTCTTTTATATCTTTTTCTTGTGCTAACTTAAATTTTTTAGAAAAAAGAAGTTTTATTCCTTGTTTTATTAATAAAAAGTTGGCTCCTTTAAAGCGGATTGCAAAAAATATTCCAGATATCAATAGCCATAAAATTAAAAAAGGCATTTTAACTTGATCCTGCCAAAAAAAAACATTAAAAAATAATATTTGGTTTCCTAGGTCGACCAAAGTTTGGATAAAACTATCCGTAAACATAAAAATTATTTTTTATTATCAGCTTTTTCTCTAGCTATTTTAACAGCGTTATCAAGGTCTCTCTGGCTACATAAACCTACAATCACTGGGTCTTTAGGAGTTAAATTTGCTAAACTACGATGAGATTTATTACGTATAGATTCAACGGTATTTTCGGTAGTACCTAATAATTTTGAAATTTGTTTGTTAGAAACTTCTGGAGAAAAAGTAAGAATCCATAAAATAGCATCAGCCTTACTACGTCTTTGCAATAAGGTTTTATATTTTTTAGTCTTGGTTTTGGGTATTTCAAGATCGGAATCTTTTTCAAAATCACAAGCTTCTAATTTGGCATTTTCATCTTTTTGGCATCTTTCAATTTCTTCTTTTGTTAGATAGACTCCTAAAGGGCTTACTGGTAAAACATTTGTAGCAAAAGTGCCATTTGCTATTGCCTGAACTTCCATATCGAATAATTGACAAAAATCAGCGATTTGGGGAAAAGTAAGAGAAGTATTTTCTACTAACCATACAGCGGTTGCCTGCGGATTTCCTACTATAAATTTTTTAGCTTTGGCAGAATTTAATAAAGATGTTTTATTGCTAACTATTTTTTTGCTTACCTTGGTTGCCATCTTTTAATTAAATTATATTTTGAGGGAGCTTTAAAGATATCGGTTGAAATATTAATTATTAATAGTCAAGTTTTTAAGTTCATATTTAATTTCTTTTAAATACGCTATGTTATAAAATTTAAATAAAAATTAATAAGCCTCAAGAACACCTAGCATCAAATACCTAGTTATTACCACCTAACCAAAAAACATTGCGATTCAAGATTTTTCTAAACATAAAAAATGGTAAATAGCGTTTTATAGTCAATCAGATTAACGATTTAATATATAAAAACCTAGAAAAATACAAAGCTCCAAAGCTGACAAAAAAAGATTTTGAAAGATTTTATCCGACAGAAGAGTCTTGTTTGCATAAAGTTTTTACTTTGAAATATAAAAATACTTGTACTTGTGAAAAATGTAATAAACCATGTAAGTATCATAGAGTACAAAGTCAAAAAGTATATTCTTGTCAGTGGTGCGGACATAATATTTCGCCAACCGCAGGTACTATTTTTCATAAGTCGCCAACTCCACTTAGAGACTGGTTTTATGCGATATATCTATTTTCTGTTAGCAAAAATGGAGTTTCGGCAAAAGAACTTGAGCGTCAACTTGGAGTTACTTATAAATGTGCCTATAGAATAGGTCAAAGAATAAAAAGTCTTTTTGATGGCGATATTAGTGTTCTACAGGCAATAGTTGAAGTAGACGAAACATATTATCGAGGTAAAGAGAAAAATAAACATGCCAGTAAGAGAACTCCTAACAATCAAGGTCGTTCCACTAAAACTAAAACTCCAATCATAGGGGCTGTACAAAGAGGTGGCGATTTGGTAGCTAAAGTTGTTAAAAACACTGAAGCAAAAATCGTAATGGACTTTGTGCAAACTAATATTGTAAAAGGTAGCGAAGTCAATACTGATGAATATAAGGCATATTCGAAAGTTCGGAGCAGAGGATATATTCATAAAGTCATTGACCATTCAAAAAAAATGTATTGGTTTAACGGAGCTTCAACAAATACAATGGAGGGTTTTTGGAGTCAACTAAAGCGTTCAATACACGGAACTTATTATAGCGTTTCTGCAAAACATCTACAAAAATACGTAAATGAATTTGTATTTAGATATAACCGAAGATTTGCAACAACGCACAATTTCATTTCTTTGATGGAAAAGGTCGCACTGCCTTTTCAAGAAGTAGATCAAAAGAGTTAGGGAGTTGGGTTATAGTATCTACAAGTTTATCTGAATTTTCTTGCCATAGTTTTGCAATGATGTTTTTGATTTTGCCTTGTTGAACTTCAATAACTTTTTCAGTCTGTTTTATATATGCAATTTCTGCATCTAGTTTTGATACTATTTCTTGCTGAATTTGTAGTGATGGCACTGGTATTTCTATATTTTTAATATCATCTGTTGTTAAGTTTTTAAAAATACCGCCAATAGCAATATTTGAATAATCATTTATCTTATGAGCTAATACATAATATAAATATTCTACAATGATTTTAGATGTATCTAAATCACGTAAACCAGCAAATCCATCATGAATACAACAATCACAACTTAAGATTGCTGGTAAACCAGGATTGCCACTTACGGCAATTACTATGTCATTTTTTTTCATAGGTCTACTCAATTTTGCACCTTCTTCTGTTAGAGAATCAATCTGCGGTGTAACGTACATTCCATCGCGTGTAATATCTGCAATCATTAATCTTGGAATACTGCCACCAAAATATCTAGTGTCGCCCTGTGGTCTTGGCGAAGAACCTCGAACAATTTTTGCAATATCTATCAGGCGCATAATCTCAAATTTTTCATTTCCACAAAGTATTGAGTACCCCCCTCAATTTTTAGATTTTTTATTAAATCATTTGCGCTTTCTATAGATTTTTGAATTCTATCAAGCTCATCAACGATTTTTTGTTGTTCTGTAAGTGGTGGAAGTGGGATTTGTATTTCCAAAATCTGTTTAGATGAAATATGCTTGACTGTCGTAAATGTCGTATTATTCTCGATGTCTTTCAAGGGCTTTTTTATTACATGAAACAAATATTTTTTTAAAATCTTTTCATTAGGTACAATCATACACAATCTTTGGTTTAACAATGCCTCTCCACCGTTCCACATTGCAACATTAAATTCGCCATCCATTCCTATTATTATATCACCATTTTGTACAACATATTTTTTATCATAATCGTTATTATTATATTTTGTTTCAGTAGAATTTGTCTTGATGTCACGTATCCTTATAATTGGAAATCCGTCAAATTCAGAAAAATTATCACTCTTAAAGGCGTATCCATTTAATAATTGAGCAACTTCTGAGATTGTACCCATTAGATATTTCCCACTCTTATTAACTTCTCTATAAATGCCTCTCACTAAATTATAGTTATTATTCTTAACTTTATCTAACGAAATTAACCTGAAGCCGTCAATTAACATTTTTTCTTTCAAATCTGGACGTTTTTGAAGTCTTTTCAAATCATAGCTTTCTTATTACATCGATGTCGTTATAGCTCATATGACTCCAATTGAATTGCTATTTAACAGACCTGGTGAATATACTGTTTTAATTAAAATCCAAGAAAATGATGCACAAGGGTTTTATGAAAACCTGAATGCTGCGAAATTTGGCGGTAAAAATGCAAGAAAAGCATATGAAGACGATACGGGGGTTAAGGTTGTAAGTCCTAAGAAGTGCTTACCAAAAAATGAAAAATC
>JANYEN010000004.1 GCA_025363115.1 Alphaproteobacteria bacterium
AATTTAAAATGCTTTCAGAAATAAAAGGAACAATAGGGCGAATGAGCAATGCAATTTGATAAATATTGACTAATTGAACAAACATAAAATCACAAAATTCTTTTATTTTATTGTTTTTTATCATCTCCCAAGGTTTTTTATCATCAATTTGCTTATTAGCATTTGAAGAAGCAAAAAGAGTAACAGAAATGAACCATATACAATCTTCTATAATATTACTATCAAATTGATTTAATTTAAACGCAGTTTGTGAATAATCTAAGGTATCATAATCAATATTGGGCATTTCGCTAAAATTTTTATAAACCAAATCAAGAACTCTTTTTGCAAGGTTGCCAATGTTATTAACCAAATCAGCATTTACAACCTGTATTAGTCCATTAGTTCCTATTTGTGTATTTCCGTTTCTTAAATAATTTCCATCTCCGTAGGTAGGCACAGCTTTAATCAAAAAATATCTAAAATAATCTAACGCCAAGGCATCCAAATCTTGAGGTCTTGCTATTTTTGTTTCAATCTGTTGTTTTATAAAATCAATCTCCAAGTAAGGATCAAGACTATTATTAAGTGATTTGCTCATTTTTTGACCATTATTTAGCCACCAGCCATGTACAAAAAAATACGGAAAACAATCCGCCATATCATCAGTTAAGCAAAAATGATAGGTTGTGTCGTCCTCTTTTGGTGCTATCTTCCAAGCAGTCCATTGTGAAATTCTTTCTTCAATATCATCTTTAGTAAATTTTTCTGCAATTAAAAATGCTGACCAGTAAATTGTATGAAAACGCAAAATATCCTTGCCAATTACATGAGTTTTTTTATCCACATCATTCCACCATTTTTGCTTTTCATTATCCAAAGCCGAAATATAATTTTGCAAAGCATCTAGCCAAACATAAATTGAGTGGCTTGAATCATTACACTGTAGCGAATCGCTGGGCACTGGAATACCCCATTTAACCGACTGGCGAGAAACACATAAATCTCGTAATCCTCCTTTCATAAAATCTATTATTTCATGTTTAGCAAAATCTGGCAAATGCAAACTTCCATTATTTTCATAAAAATTTATTAAAATATCTTGAAAATTAGACAATTTAAAAAAATACGCCTCTTCTTCACGCCATTCAACAGGGGCTCCTGTGGGTGCTTTGCCATTAATAATTTCGCTTTCATCGTAAAAGGCTTCGTCTCGCACGGCATACCACCCTTTATAATAATCTTTATAAAACCATCCGTTTTCATCAAGCTTTTTCCACAGCTCTTGCACAGATTTAATATGTCTGCCTTTTATAAAACTCTCTTTTGTTATTTCTCCTTTTTCATTTCTGCCTTCTGTTGTTCTGATAAAATTTTCTCCACCTGCAAAATCGTTATCGTATGCTTTAAAGCGATAAAAATTTTCGGCTGCATCAAATTTATTATAAGTGCAACATAAATTTGTTGCCAGCATTAAATTTTTAAATTTAGCAGAAATTTCGGTACAAAAAGCCATGGTATTGTCAAAACCGTTAGCTTTTGCAGCTTGCTCAACTTTATTGCCATGCTCATCGGTGCCAGTTTGCATTCTTACCTCATTGCCTTTCATTGCCGCTATTCTAGCTAATACATCTGTTAAAATACCCGTATAACAATGCCCAATATGCGGGCTGCCATTAACATAATAAATTGGAGTGGTAAAATATTGTTGTTTCATAAAGTATTTTTATAAACTATTGAACTTATAAATTACTAAATTGTATTAATCAAATTTTTTAAAAAGATTTGCTATTTGTTATAGCTATGTTACTTTATTTTATTTAAAATAGTTTATTATGCTGAATAAAATTTTTAGTGCTATTTTATATATAAACGAAACAAATACCAAAAATAATCTTAATGAACTTTTTATGGTAATAGAAAACCCTCTAAAACTAGCGTACAACCACCAGCACAGAATAATTAGGTAACATTTGACAAAAATGTTGAGTGCCTTAATGATGCATTCATCTAAATCTGAAGACCCCAGAACAACCTCATGCTCAAATTTGCTAATCAAAGGCAACATAATTTTATACAAATTCTGATCTTTATGATTATATCTAAAATCACTTGTCTTTTAGGTGCAATAAAAATTTATTATCAGTAAGTCCGTTAAACT
>JANYEN010000014.1 GCA_025363115.1 Alphaproteobacteria bacterium
ATAAAAATTTTAAGTTTTAATTTAGTAATTAAATTTAAATGTCAATATTGGTCTAAAAAAGTTAAATTTATATTTAATTAAGCAACTAAATTATATGCCAAGCCAAACATTAAAAATGCCATTGTAAAATCTAAAATTTTCCAAGTTATTGGTTTATGAAAAATATGAGCAATTTTTTTAGAAAAATATCCTAAGCTAAAAAACCAAATAACCGAAGCTAGCATACATCCTATAGCAAAACTTATTTTATTAATATCTTGATATTTGGTGCTCATGGCTCCTATTACAACTATGCAGTCTAGCCAAGCTTGCGGATTAATTATGCTTACCAGCAAAACAGCCCAAACAATATTATTAGATTTATGTTTTTGATTGACAGTGTTCAGCGAATGATTTTTTGTAACTGCATTATTTAATAGTTTAGAGCCATAAAATAATAAAAAAATCGCTCCAAATCTTTGAAATAATTTTATATGTTCTGGGTTGCTAAATAGTATTGTGTTTACTCCAAAAATGCCAAGACTAATCATTGCAATATCACAAAGTGAGCATGCCAAGCATAATGCTAATATGGGCTTGCCTCTTGTGCCATGATTTAAAACAAGAACATTTTGCATGCCAATAACGGCAATTTGGCTTATACTTAGCAAAAATCCAGTGCTTAAAGCATGCAACATACGATTAGTTATTCATTTTAGCAAAAAATTCGGTGTTATCTTTAGTGGATTTAACCTTAGCTAATAAAAATTCTAAAGCATCAGAACTGCCAGAGGTTTGACCTGACATTTGAGAAATAAGTCTACGTAACATCCAACGTTTTGATAGCATATCTTTGTCCATCATTTCTTCTTCTTTACGAGTTCCCGATTTTACTACGTCAATAGCTGGGAATAACCTACGATCAGCTGATTTTCTATCCAAAACAATTTCGCTATTGCCAGTGCCTTTAAATTCTTCAAAAATAACCTCATCCATCTTAGACCCCGTTTCAATCAAAGCAGTGCTAATTATTGTTAGTGATCCTGCTTCTTCGGTGTTTCGGGCTGCTCCAAAAAATCTTTTAGGGCGTTGTAAAGCATTGGCGTCAACTCCTCCAGTTAAAACTTTCCCTGAAGAAGGAACTACGGTGTTATAAGCTCTAGCCAACCTAGTTATTGAATCTAATAAAATGACTACATCTCTACCGTTTTCAACCAATCTTTTAGCTTTAGCAACTACAATTTCTGCTAAAGCCACATGTCTAATTGCAGGTTCATCAAAAGTTGAGCTAACTACCTCTCCTTTAATCGACCTAATCATATCGGTTACTTCTTCTGGACGTTCGTCGATAAGCAAGGCTATTAAATAAATTTCAGGATGGTTTTTTTCGATAGCATAGGCAATATTATGCAAAAAAACTGTTTTTCCAGTTCTTGGGGGAGCTACAATAATTGCTCTTTGACCTTTTCCAATCGGAGCTACCAAATCAATAATTCTGGTAGAAATATCTGACTGATCTTTTACTGAAGAAGAGACATCAAAATTAAGTTTTTCCTTTGGATAAAGCGGAGTTAAATTGTCAAAATTGATTTTATTTCGCTGGCTTCCTATTTCTCCTCCGTTTAAATCAATAATACGTAAAATAGAAAAATATTTTTCGGTGCGTTTAGGGTCTCTAACATATCCGCTTATTTCGTCCCCAGTTCTTAAGCCAAATTTTTTAATTTGATTTTGAGAAACATATATATCATCGGGTGAAGGAACGTAATTATTATCAACGCCACGTAAAAATCCAAATCCCTCAGATACCACTTCTAGTACTCCTTTGCCCATTATTACTTCTCCTTTAGCGGCCGCTTTGCGTAAAATAGCGCATACAATATCTTGTTTTAGCATTCTGCTAATGTTGCCTACCTCGTATTCTTCTGCCATTTTTAAAATTTCTGCCATTTTTCGTTGGCGAAGTTCATTCATAGATATTATAATGCGATTTTCTAAATTTAACTCTCCTTCTTCAGGTAAAGTTTCGTAAGATTTAGTCTCATTTTGAGGTTTTAATAATATATCACTATTTTCAACTTGAATATTTTCAGTTGCTTCAGTTATATTTTCAGTTAAAAACTCGGAATCAATAGCCTTAGGCTTAGATTCTTCTTCTGATAAATTTGATGATCTGGCTTTAGTAAAATATAGTTTTTTTGAAGGCAAAGGTTTTTCTTTATCAATACCGTCAATGTCAAGGTTAAGATCGGTTTGTAAAAAACTTACGCCTTCTATATTAGGAATGGTGTCGGATGGCATATATTTTTGTTTAAGTTAAATATAGATTTGGATATAAATATTTGGGATTTATAAGAATATAATTTATAATGTATATATTAAAATAATTGTCAACGAAACTTTTAAATCTACTGCAAATAAATTTCATGATTTTTTATATCATCTAAATAATCACTATGAGAGGTATAAAATATAATACCATTATTTTTAACTCTTTGAATTATAATATTTTTTAATAATCCCAAAGATTCTGAATCTAAGTAACTATCAATTTCATCTATAATCCATATATTGGCAGGGCAAACAATAAGTCTAGATAATGCTATTTTACGTTTAAAACCCGATGAAAGAGTATTAATTATTGAATTATTATATTTTTCTAGAGAAAACACTGCTACTCCAGCATTCGTTAAATCGATTCCTGACCATCTTTTGGACCAAATTTGCAAATTTTGCTTTACGGTCAAATCTTCATATAAGCCATTTTGTGCAAATAATATTTGAGTATTTCTCTTAAATTCTTCTTTATTATATTTTAAATCATAATTATTAATAAAAACTTTACCACTATAATTATCAGAAAGTCCGCAGATTATTTTAATAAGACTAGTTTTGCCTACACCGTTAGCACCAGAAATTTTTATTAATGAACAAAAGCCTGCTATTATATTTATTGGCGCAAAAGAAGCGATTTTACTAGCTATGTTAACTAGCTTTATCATTTTTATCGACAATAAGAACGTTTATCTTTTTTTCTAATTCTTCAACTCTATAAATAATTTGCTGATTTTGCCTATTTTGTTTAGTAGAAATATTAACCATAAAATATAAAATTGCCACAATAGCCAATGAAAATACTAAAAATATCATAAATTTATGCTCAATTACTTTTGTTGTCTTCAATCATTTTTTTTAAATGTTCATTTAAAGAATCTATACCATGAGAATCTATGTAAGAACTAAATTGATTGCGATACGCAACTGCTACGCTCATTCCTTCTATAATTATATCCATAATTTTAAATTTATTATTTTGTAGATCGGTATTGGTAATTACCATTTTAACTTCTATTTTAGATTTTCTTTTACTTTCAATAAAAAAAGTTATTAAATCGTCGGTGTCATTTAATCTTATAGTCCTGTTTTCAAAGGATATTGCCTCTTTAGAAAGATGTTGAGCTATTGAAAATTTGCTGACCAAATTTTGACATAAAAGCTCTTTATAAAGTATAACAAATTTTTTGAAATCTTCGGCTTTCATGGACCTAGCTTTTATTCCTAAAGCTAATTTGGCATTCCATTCAAAATCTATTTCTTGTTCTATTATTTTTGTAGTTTTAAAAGTTTTTTGATCTTTATTATCGCTGGATTTTATAGTTTTAAAAATAGTATCAATTATATGTTCAGCATATTCTAATTTTTTTTGTTGGGTGGCATTGTTTGTTGCATTAGCATTAATTATAAAAATTACTAAAAAACAATGTGTTATTAAAAATTTAACCATAAAACTAAAATTAACATCCAAGATATTTTTGGTAGTTTATTATTAAATTAAAGGCAACAAATAATTTCTTTTGCATTTTAAATAAAAAGTGTTTGTTCTTGAAACAATTTATTAATAGCTTTTACTATAAAATATGATCATTGAAGCTATAAATATTAGCAAGAATTATAAAGGACTAGAAGAATATTGTGTATTTTTTGATTTGAATATATCTATTAATGAAGGAGAAATCTCTGGAATAGTAGGTAATTCGGGTTGCGGAAAAACCACTCTTTTGCAAGTTTTAGGATTAATAGATAAGCCCAGCAAAGGATCAATTAAATTTAATAATAAAGAAATAACCGAAAGCGATATACCGTTAATTTTAGCCCGTGATATATCTTTTATATATCAATTACATCATTTATTGCCTGAATTTTCCATTTTAGAAAATATAACAATTTCTCAAACAATCGCTGGCTTAAATAATAAAATTGCTAAACAAAATGCAATAGAAATACTTGATAAATTAAACTTGTTAGACAAAAAAAATCATAAACCTCATATGCTTTCAGGAGGTGAAAGACAAAGAGCGGCGATAGCCAGAGCTGTTGCCAAAAGACCAAAAATAATTTTTGCTGATGAGCCCACTGGTAATTTAGACCCAGAAAATGCCCAAAATGCCTTTGATTTAATGATAAAAATAGCCAAAAATTGTGGTTGCGCAATTTTTTATGTAACTCATAATCATGATTTTATCTCAAAATTTGAACGTTGTTATACTATAAAAAATAAACAATTAATTAGCTTAAAACAATGAAATCTATTTTTGCTTTTTTTGCTGTTTGCTTTTCTTGGTCGTTTAGTTGGTTTGCTATTAAAATACAAACTCTTTCTTTTGTTAGCCCCTATGTTTCTATTTTTTATCGTTGTTTTGGAGCAGGAGTGATAATGTTTTTAATTTTGTTGTTATGTAAGCAAAAAATAAAAATTACCAAAAGTGAGTTTAAAAGTTTTGTTTTTATTGGCTTAATTAATGGGTGTTTTAACTTTATTTTTGTATATAAAGCATGCGATTATGTGCCTAGTGGAATTGTTGCCACAATGTCGGCAAGTACGGTTTTTATAAGCGAGTTTTTAATGTCGTTATATCAAAAAAGAAAACCTAATTTAATAATTTTAATAACAAGTATAACGGGCGGAATAGGAATGTATATTATGTTTCAGCATAATATATCGAATCAAAATTTTGATGCTTCTAGGTTTGCAATAGGTATTTTATTTTGCTTAATTGCTAATCTAGCCCTGTCTTTTAATTATATTATTGTTGCTATAAACCATAGAAAACATCAGACAAATCCTTTTCTATCGTTAGCTTATAGCGCAATTATTACTGGGCTAGTTATTTTGCTTATTGGGTTAGCAATTGAAAAACAAGTTACATTTGATTTTAATAAAAAATATATTTTATCTCTTTTATATCTTATATTTTTTGCCTCTATAATTGCATATTCTAGCATATATTATTTGAATACTACTATTGGTCCTGCTAAAACAGGCTACACCGCTTTAATTTATACCCCATCTTCAATGATTATTTCTACTCTTTTTGAAGGATGGAAATGGCATTTTACAGGCACGGTTGGCATAATTATTATTTTATTAAGTGTTATTTTTGGGTTGAAAGCAAAAGAGAAAATAATTTAGCAAATAAATAATGATTTTCGATTCAAATAAAATAATATTAATGTTAAAAGAAATTATTAAACTTGGAGAAAAATTAAAAAATATAAGCATAGAAAAAAAGTTCACTACTGAACTAAAATTTGATAACAGCAGAGTAACAAGCGCTGATTTTTATTCAGACGAACAGATAAAATTAATTATAAAAAATGTTTTTGGTACTTATTTGATACTTTCTGAAGAAGATAGTTTAGACAATCAGCATAAAATTGCCGATTATGGCGAATATTTTATTATAGACCCAATAGATGGCACCGAAGCATTTATTGCAGGAGAAGAATTTTGTATAAACATAGCTTATTGTAAAAATAATATACCCATTTTTGGTCTAATTGCCGTTCCTTGGCAAAATATTATTTATTATACCTTTAATAATAATGTATATAGTTTTGATGGTAAAGTATCCTGTAAATTAGAATCTAAAATTAATAAAAATAGTATAGCTATTGGTAAACGTTCGCATGATAAAAAAAAGTTTGCTCAAATAATATCGCATTTGCCACAAATAGACAATATTTTTACTAAAAATGCAGGTATAAAATATTTATCGACCATAATTGGGCTTTCGGGGGCTACAATTAATTTTGGTGCTATAAAAGACTGGGATATAGCCATGATTTTTGTAATGGCGAATATTTTTAATTATTATTTATTCGATGGTAAAGGGCAACCCCTTGAATTTGGTAAAAATAATTTTTCTCATGATAACGGAATTTATCTTATTCAACAAAAAGAAATAGCGAATATAATTTTAAAGATGCTATGATGCCAACTTTAATAAATCCTTTATTAATAATGTATGGAGCTATAGGATTTGTTATTTTTTATAAATTATGTTTTAGAAATAATTCTTCATTTTCTAAAATTATAATAACCACGGTTTTACTTTTGGGAGTATTTTTTATATTATATTATAGTTATAGCAAATTTCATCTCGATATTGGAATTTCTTTTTTGTCTTCATCGAACACAAAAATGTGTTGGGCATTTTGCAATAATCGGTATGCTGTGTTAATAGTGTATTTTTTGGCAGTGCTTATGATAGCTACTATTTTATTTAATATAAATTATTCTAAAAAAAGTTTTATTTATTGTGCGTATATATCTTCTGCAATAGGAGCTATAACTACTGATAGTCTTTTTTCGGGTTTTATATATTTGGAAATAATGTCAATTTTTTCTATTATTATTATATTATATGATGTTAAAAATAAAAATATTGGTATAACATATGCTTTAATTCACTGTATTTCTGGAGTATTAATGCTTGTAGGTGTAGTGGGATATGTGCTTAATTCTCAATATATTTTAAATTCTACTGCTGTTAATTTTTCTACAATTTCATGGGCATGGAAAGCCCCAGCTTTAATATTTTTAATAGGAATGTTGTTAAATTTAGGGGTGCCGCCTTTTTCTTATGTTATAACCGAATGTTATACAGCTATTGATAGTTTTAGCGCAATTATTTTATCTACCGTTTCAACTAAGATATATTTATTATTTTTTATAAATAATATGATAGGGTTAGAATTTTTATATATAGTGGGAGGAATAATGGTTATATATTCGGGTATTTGCGCTATATTTAACAACGATCTACGAAGAATGATAAACCATTGGATGATTTTACATTTAGGAGTTATAATAGCTTTTTGTTCCATATCGGGAGGATTCGAACATGGTATATTAGGCTTTTCGCTATTTATAAATATGATATCTATGTTTAGCGTAAGTTATGGAATCGGCTTTTTATATCAAATATATCCTGATGGGGTACGCAATGTTTCTTTGCTTGGTTTTAGTAAAAAAAATCAATTGTTACAAATATTTTTAATAATATTTGTTGTTATAAATATTATTGCCTTTCCAGGAACTTTAGGGTTTTTTTCGGATAGCGTTTTGCATGCCAATCATTTATTTGTTAATGTTATTCATTTAGTGGAACAATTTTTTTGTTATGTGATAGGAGCTAAAATTATAGTAGGCAGTAATGGTTATTGGAGAAAAAATATTATTGTATATACAAATTCAAAATCCGATAACCAAAATTATAATAAATGGATAGGACTAGGATTATTAATTATTGGGGTCAATTTTATTATTTTATATAATATTAAAAATATTACTTTTATTTTTGTTCAAAAAAATATCAATTATTTTGATAATGTTTATAATATTGGCTATGGAATTATATCTTTATTTATAATATTTTTATTAATTAAATTTAAAATTATTAGATCAGGTAAAAAATTTGGTTTTGATTTAATTTGGATATATTATAAAGCGTCTTTGCCTGCTATAAAAATAATCAAACTTATTGGGGTTACTTTTTATTCTCTTGGCGCTCATATATCTTTTAATATTAATAAAATAATTAAAAAAAGATTTAATATTAAATCATCTACTTATGGATTAATTTTTTTTAATGCTGATCAATCTTTTGCTCTTGTAATTTTTATAGGTTTTATTGCTACTTCTTTAATATTTTATTTAATATAAAAATGAGATACATTTTTTTAGATACCGAAACTACTGGAATAAGTTATTTAAGTGGCGAAAGAGTTTTTGAAATAGGATGCGTGGAAATGATTAATCGCAAAAAAACTGGACGAACATTTAATGAAACTTTAAACCCAGATAAAGCACTTTCGGAAGCTTCTAAGAAAATTTGTAAAGTAGAAGATGATGCTTTAATTAATAAGCCCCGTTTTGGAGATATTGTGGATAAATTTTTAGAATTTTTGAAAAGCGATCAAGAAACAATTATATTGGCTCATAATTCTGATTTTGATATTGGTTTTTTAAATAATGAATTGTCCCTTGTTAATAAACCATCTTTAAATGATTTTAAAATTGTTGATACTCTAAAGTTAGCTAGAATAAAGTTTCCAGGTGGTCAAGCTAGTTTAAATGCTTTAGCTAAAAAATTTGATATTGATTTGTCGGAGCGTAAAGACCAGGGACACGGTGCTTTACTTGATGCAGATTTATTGGCGGACGTTTTTTTAAAAATGTGCAATCAAGATGATGATAATTTTATAATAAAAACTGATAACGAAATTTTATTTTTTGGGATACACAAACATGATAAAATCTTGCCAGAAAGAAAATTTGAAACTACCGATAATGAGATTGTATTGCATAAAAAGCTATTAGCAAATATAAAAGCAGAAATATGGGACGTGGTTTAAAAAGTTAGTAAAATAAAATTATAATTTTTATTGTTTTGGTAGCTAAAAAATAAGTTGCCTATTATTTTTTGAATTATAAATTTCAACAATTTGGTTATTATTTATATGGATAAAATTATTATAGAAGGAGGGAATATATTAAACGGTGAAATTATTATTTCTGGTTCTAAAAATATTTCTTTACCTATTATTGCAGCTTCTATTTTATCGAACAAAGAAATAGTTTTAATGGATATTCCTAATATTCAAGATTCTTTATCAATGCTACATTTAATCGCATCTATAGGTGCTAAATTGACGCTTGAATCCCCGATTGATAATGGATATGGCTTGCCTTTGCGTGCCGTTAAAATTGATTGTAGTGCGGTTAATAAAACTGTTGTTGATTATGAAATTGTAAGAAAAATGAGAGCTTCGGTGGTTGTGTTAGGGCCTTTATTGGCAAGATTTGGACATGCTGAAATCTCTTTGCCTGGCGGATGCACAATTGGAGCCAGACCAGTTGATCTTCATATTGATGGATTGCGAGCTTTGGGGGCTAATATTGATATAGATTTTGGTTATATAAAAGCTAAAGTTAACGGTCGTTTAAAAGGTAATGTTATAAATTTTCCTAAGGTATCTGTTGGTGCTACCCAAAATATACTTATGGCGGCAGTTTTAGCAGAAGGACAAACTATAATTAATAATGCTGCATTGGAGCCAGAAGTCGTTTATTTAGGAGAATTTCTACAAATTATGGGCGCTAAAATACAAGGGTTAGGCACACCCAGTATTATTATAGAAGGTGTTGAAGAACTAAAAGAAGCGATTTATAAAATTCCTGCTGATAGGTTAGAAGCGGCAACTTATGCAGTAGCAGCAGCTATCACTAATGGTAAAATTATAATGCATAATGCTAATCTAGATTTGTTTAAAGGGGTAGATAAAGTTTTTAATGAAGCTGGAATAAAAATTTCACAAGAAAAACCCGATCAAGTGATTGCCGAAAGAGCTTCAACTGGCTTAAAGCCATGCAAAGTATATACCGAGCCTTATCCAGGATTTCCAACGGATATCCAGGCTCATATAATGACATTAATGTTGCAAGCTAATGGAATTTCTGAAATATATGAAAATATTTTTGAAAATCGCTTTATGCATGTACCCGAACTGATTAGAATGGGTGCTAAAATTGATATTATACGTAATAAAGCCACTATTTATGGCGGTAGCCAATTAAAAGGGGCCGATGTTATGGCAAGCGATCTTCGTGCATCTGTATCTCTTATTATTGCGGGATTGATAGCGAATGGCACCACCACTGTTAGCAGGATTTATCATTTAGATAGAGGTTATGATTTTTTAAATGGTAAACTTAAACAATTAGGAGCAAAAATAACTCGTGTAAGATCATGAAAATAATTTTGCCACTTTTTTTATTTTTTATTTTAACTGGATGCGGTAGAATAGGGAATTTAATGACTGACGAAGAATATAATAGAAGTCACAATGATATATCTAAAAAATGAAAATACTTGGAATAATAGGAGAAGTTTGCGCAGGTAAAACAACAATTTCAAAAAATTTAGCTAATTCTTCTAAATTATTTACCATGTTTAATGATGGAATAAAACATTTAGAGGGAGATTATGAGATAAAAAAAATTTATCAGAACAACCAGGATGTTATTAATAAAATCGGCAATTTATACCCTTCATGCGTAGTTAATAATCAGATAGATACTAAAATATTAGGAGAGTTTTTTTTTGCTAGTTCTAAAAATCAAATTATGATCGAGCAAATTACTCATCCTGTTTTAAAAACCCAAATTCTTGAATTTATTGATTTATGTAAAGAAAAAAATATATTATTAATTTTTGATATCCCTGTTTTACTAAAATTAAATTTAAATCACAAATGTGATTATGTGGCTTTTTTTACGGCTCAGCACACCGAAAGAATTGAAAGAGGAATATTGCGCATGATTGCTAAACACGCTATGACAAAAGCAGAAGCCAAAGGAAGATTTTTAAATATAGATAAAATAGCGGTAAAAAAATATGATTTTAAAAATAATATTATAATTGATACTACTAATTATACAAATAATCCAGAAGTTACAATAAATTTAGCTGTTGATAAAATTATAAATTTTTTGACAAGTATATAATATTGCTTAAGATATAATTATTGGTGTTTTTATACCGCAATCAAATAACTATTATAATTTTATGTTAAATAGCAATTTTAGGTATAATAATAATATTTTTTGTATAGATAATAAGCCTATTTTGGATTTTAACAAAAAAAGCCCCGTGCATTTTTATAGTAGTAATTATATAGCTGATCAATATGCGTTTTTTAATAATGGTATAAAAACTAAAGATAAATTAATTTGCTATGCTATGAAAGCTAATTTTAATATAGAAATATTAAAAATTTTGGTCAATTTGGGAGCAGGAATGGATTGTGTCTCTATAGGAGAAATTAAGCAAGCATTATTAGCAGGTTGCGATCCAAAAAAAATTGTATTTTCAGGCGTCGGTAAAACTACCGAAGAATTAATTCTTGCTATTAAACTGAATATTAAGCAAATAAGCTGTGAATCACTAGAAGAGCTAGACGAAATTGTAGAGCTTAGTAAAAAATTAAAAATTAACGCCAATATTTGTTTACGAGTTAATTTAGATATAGAAGTTGCTACTCATAAATATATAGCCACTGGAGCAAAAAGTGCTAAATTTGGCATTGAAGCTAATAAAATAATTTTGCTTTGTAAAAAAATTGAACCTATAAAACATATAAATTTTATAGGTCTGTCTATTCATATAGGGTCTCAAATTATAGATTATAAAAATTTTGAAAACGCATTTAATAGTTTTATAAAAGTGATAAAATCAGTTCAGTTGGCAGGACATAAAATAAAATCAATTAGTTTGGGTGGAGGTTTAGGGGTGGCATATAAACCAGAAGAAATAGCAATAGCTAAAATTACTGCCCAAAAATATCTAGATACGGTTAACGATTTTGAAAAGCAAGTGCAGTTACCAATAATTATTGAACCAGGTAGATTTTTAATGGCTAATGCTGGAGTTACCCTTGCTAAAGTTATTCGAGTTAAAAAAACTCAAGATATTGAATTTTTAATATTAAATGTAGGAATGAATAATATAATTAGACCTGCACTTTATCAAGCTTATCATCATATTTTACCTGCAATAAATAATCCAAATAGCCAAAAAAAAATATATAAAATAGTAGGTCCAATTTGTGAATCTGCCGATATTTTTCACGAAAATTACTTTATGCAAGTAATGCAAAAAAATGATTATGTAGTAATATTATCAACTGGAGCTTACTGTTCTAGTATGGCATCAAATTATAATTTAATGAAAATAGCCAAAGAAGTAATAATTTAAAATTATAAAATTTAGTGCATTTATGCCAACGTTTTTTTTTACGGGATCTGTACTTTTCTTGGCTTTAACTATAGCTTTACTTATAGCTTCCTTGGTTGCCCCTCCAGCTATTCCTCTTTTTTTTGCTGCTATAGGTGCATTAGGAGCTAGCTTACTTTCTAGTTTGGGAGGAATTGCATCTCTTGTATGGGGAAAAAATCAAAGCTCATCTTTGGAAAAAGCTAACGCAAGTAGCCTGTCTGAATCTTCCCCGAGTCAACAACAATTTCATGCACCTCATGTACAACAACCAGCACAAAATTTACCTGCTCCCAATAATAAAAATTCTGCTACTCCTTTATCTTCACAGCAAACACATACCTCAATTAAAAATATTCGATCTTCTTCACCTAGAGTTCTTTAAGAAAATATAATTATAGTTATTTTTGCTATATAAGCCATAACCCAAGCTAATACTGAGGTTAATACAATAAGTATTATTAAATATATTTTATCTCCTGCTTCCCGCTTAAACATTACTACTGCCGAAAGGCAAGGAATATAAATAAGAGAAAACATAATATAAGATATACCACTTGAAAAAGGTACCTCTTGTCGCATTTTTTCCATTAAGCCTACTTCATTTCCTGGTACTTTATATAATACTCCCAAGGTGCTAATAGCTACTTCTTTAGCCGCAATTGCCGCTAAAAGTGCAATATTCATTTTCCAATCAAAACCTAAAGGACTAAAAACAGGCTCACAGGCTTTTCCTATAGCTCCTAACACACTGTTTGAAAGTAAATAATTATTGGCATTAATCATTTCTTCTTGTGATACCGATTTTTTTGCAGTAGTGACTTTAAAATGATCCCAATAATCCATATTCCAAGGATTGTAAGGCAAATGGCTTAAAATCCATATTGAAAATGCCATAATAGCAATAAAAGTGCCCGCATTTTTTAAATATGATTTAGCTTTAGTTACTACCTCGCTAAGCAATAAACTAAATTGAGGCCAGCAATAATCGTGTAATTCAATAATAAATAAATTATTGGTAATGCTGTTTTTGTCATATTTTTTGATAAAAAATCCTACCAATCTAGAAATGAGCAAACCTAGAAATGTTCCCCCTATATAAATGCCAAATAATACGTAAGGAGCAACATGGGCACTAAAAAATGTCCCTACCAATAAAATAAAAAGCGTCATTTTAGCACTGCAAGGCACCAAACCAATTGCAAAAAGAGTGGCAATTTTTTCTATTTTATTTGGAATAATTCTAGTCGACATATAAGCAGGTATCGAACATCCAAAACCAGTTAATAAAGGAAAGGACGAAGCTCCCTGCATGCCAAATTTTCTCAAAATTCCATCCATTAAAAATGTTATACGAGACATATACCCTACTTTTTCTAATAACGATATACAAAATGACATTATAATAATTAAAGGTAAGAATGTTAAAACCGTTATTACTCCAGGTATTATTCCGTCAGTTAATGAAGCAACTAAAATATTGCGAGGCA
This sequence comes from Alphaproteobacteria bacterium, assembly GCA_025363115.1. GTDB lineage: Bacteria > Pseudomonadota > Alphaproteobacteria > Rickettsiales > Deianiraeaceae > CAMCQG01. The sequence goes on from JANYEN010000014.1 coordinate 13,586, forward strand.
AATGAAGGGTTAAAAACTGAGCAATATTATCTCCTACATATTCAATAAAATCAGCGGGAAATTGCCCGAGGCTAAAAGTTAACTTAAAAGATATAAACATGATAGCACCAAAAATTGGCAATCCAAAAAATTTGTGAAGCAAGATTTTATCTAAAATTTTAGTGTAGTTAATTTTTCTCTTAAAGAAAGATATTTTCTTTACTGCCGAATCAAATATTTTATCAATTTCTAAACAATCATAGCTTTTAAGATCTAATATTTTTTCTATTTTGTGAGTTTTGACAATTTTTTCTAATAAATTGTTAAGATTAGTTTTATTTTTGGCGCTTACCACGGCTACTTCAAGACCCAATAATAAGCCAATAGTATCGGTGTTAATTTCTAAACCTTGTTCTTGTGCCAAATCGTACATATTTAAGGCAATCAATTTAGGTTTTTTAATTTCTTTAATAGTGCTTAATAAGTGACCAATTCTATCTAAGCGAGTGCAATTACCTACAATTAATACTATATCATAATCTTTAATATTTTCTAAAAAATATTGGCGCGCAATTTTTTCATCCTCCGAAGTTTCAGAATTAAAATTATATATGCCTGGTAAATCAATAAAAGTAATAATATTTCCTTTATAATTGAACGAAATTTCGGTTTTTTCTACGGTTACTCCAGGAAAATTTCCTACCCTTAAATTGCTACCTGCTAAACGATTTATTAATAAAGTTTTGCCGCTATTAGGTTGACCTAACAATGCTATTCTTATATTGTTAGATTGCATTTATTCGATTAATTTAATTAATATTTGCTTAGCATTATCTTTTCTGATGCAAAAAGTAGTAACTAAAGCTTTAGGAGATTCTGCTTCAATTACTAAATTATTACCCGTTAAAGAAGCATTTGTTATTTTTACTTTGCTACCCAAACAAATTCCCCACGAACACAGTTTTTCTTTTAAACTAATATTCTGACTTACATCAATAATTTGAGCAGTTTGTCCTAAATGTAGCTGACTTAAATCCATAATAATATTAATAACTAATTAAGAATAAATTTATGTTAATAAAAAGCAATGCTGATTAAAAAAGAAAAATAAATATATTTTTTAAAGAAGAATAATTTGGGCATGATATTTGTCGAAAAGATCATATTTTCGTGGGCTTGTCATCCATATTTGTGAATTATGTTTGGTAAAACTATCTAAAATTTTATCAAAGTTATCATGATCTACAAATGAGCTAATTTCGTCAAATAAAATAATTGGAGTACGTTGTTTTTTTTCGGTTAAAAGTGTTGAAAATATTTCAAAAATAGAAAGCAAGAATATTTTTTGTCTGCCACTCGAGACCATTTCCAATGATTCATTATTATACAAAATATTAAAATCGGTGCGATGAGTTCCAATAAAAGTTCGTGCCGCCTCTTTGTCTTTTTGGCGATTTTTTGCTAAGCTAAAAATAAAATTTTCTGTAATTCTTTCAATTGAATTTCCGTTGAGTACTAGATTTTCAAAAATCCCATCAGTTGTTAAGTTGACGTTTAGCAAAGCAGATTCTATAGATTTTTTATTAAAACTACTCAAAATAGAAGCTCTGTTATGGGCAATATTAGCACCTATAGAACTAATCTGTTTTTCTAAAATATCTAGCCATTTGTTATTATTCTCGGGCAACAATAAAACTTTAATACGCTCCTTTATAAGCTTATCATAATCAATTAAAAGACTGGCATGATTGTTGAAAAATCCAAAAACTATTCGGTCAATAAATTTACGACGATTTGTAGAAGATAATAAAAAAGAATATTGGGTATCTCCTGTAAAAGATATTATATCGCACCAATTTGCTAAATCTGCCTGCTTATTAATTGGTTTATCGTTAATTTTAATTTTTTTGGTAGCATTTTTAATAGTTGTATTTTCTATGCTAACAACGGTAGAATCATTAAAAGTGGCTATAATTTCGCTTTTTTGAGATTTATTATAATTTAAATGTTCTGGATTTGTGCTTAACATTCCTTTACCAGGCGATAAAAGACTAATCGCCTCTAAAATTGAAGTTTTACCTGTACCATTATTGCCAATTAAAATAATATTATTACCTGTTAAATCGCATGCAAAGTTGATATGTATTTTAAAATTATATAAAGTAAGCTTTTGTATTGCCAGGTTTTTCATGGTAGTGCTAATAGATATTTTATCAAAACAACTATCTACTTTAATTGCAATATATTTGCTGATTAACTACATTTTGCGAGTTTTAGAATCTACTATCTTGGCATTTATATTTATAACTTCTTCAAAATTTTCTTGAGTCTTTTTGATTCTTGTAAATTCTTCGGATCCATAAAGACTTCTTTCTGCAAATTTTTCTGCTTTAATTAAACAAACGCCGATTAAATACTGTTTTTTATTTAAAATCTTGGTTGCCCGTTCTTGAGGGTCTGGAATTAATATTTTAAGAGCCTTATAGTCAATTCCCATAGTTTGGGTTAAATGCTCATTAATTACTACCTCTTTACCCTCTAATAAATTTTTTAAAGATAATAAGAAATCTGGCAACCCAGTTCCCGAAGCGATTATAGGAAATTTATTTTCAACATCTGCTTCAACAAAGCATTTTTCAATTTTTATTAATTCTTCCGTTGAACGCATAGGACTCGCAGACCGTCTAGCATATTTAGATTGATAATCCTGTGTTTCATTATTTTCTTCTATCACGTTTCCTCCACAAACTTTTACAGATTGTTTTAAATCTTCTAGATTTATTTCTCCTGCAATAAAATCTTCAAAACTATAAATCGTACCCGTAGCATTACCTGCTCCAAAATATTGATCATCACTATCGGTATTAATTAAATAATATTTTTTGCTATCACCCTCTCTAACAACTATACTAATATCGTTGCCATTCTTTTTAAGGATTTGGGCATTATTAGTTCCAGCTCTTGCAATATCTAATAATTGTTGAGCTAAATTTTGCTTGATAGCATTTGGATCATTATTTGATAAACGAGCATTATTTCTTAAAGATTCTTCTTTGCTGCTAATTTCATCTTTATAGCAACGTTCTATATTATTTACTAATTCCTTTAAATCCGTTCCTTCTCGTAATATATGCCCGCTTTGCAATATTAAATGATGGTCTAACTCGCCTTTCTTAATAACGTTATAAATTGTTTCTTTTTTGTCAATACTTACCTTAACAGTTAAAATATTTTTATTTTTATTATCTGTTGTAACATTTATACCAGTTATACCTAATTCTATCAAATAGAAAAATTTTTCTTTATATGGAATAAAATTTTTTATACCTTCACTAATTTGTTGAAGATAAAGTGAGCGGGCAGGACTGCTATAATGAGCCACAATTTTGATATTATTTATATATAAACATCATTATTATACCATGGCTTTCATTTAATTACAATTTATTTTCTGATAAACTACATTTTTCGAGTTTTAGAGGCTTCAAGGTGGGCATTTATGTTTACAGCTTCGGCAAAATTTCCTTTTATTTTTTTGACTATTGAAGCTCCTTCTTCATTAGATTTGATATTTGCCGCTATTTCTCTTTGATCAAGCCCCGAATGAATTAAATTTTGTTTTTTGCTCAAAATTTTACTAGCACGTTCTTGGGGATCTGGAATCAGGATTTTAAGGGCTTTATAGTCAATTCCTATCATTTGTGCCAATTTATCATCAATTTCAGCTTCATTGCTTTCTAATAAATTTTTTACACACAAAACTAAATTTTCTAATTGATTTATTGTAAACATTAGACAAAATTTATTTTCTGTATCAATTTCAAAACACTTTTCAATTTTTATTAATTCTTCGGTTGAACGCACGGGGCTTATAGAACGCCTTGTATATTCAAGGGCAGATCGATAATCTTTAATTTCAGTCTTTTCTTCTATTACATTTCCCCCACAAAATTTTACAGATTGTTTTAAATCTCTTAAATTGGCTTCTGATTTTGTAAAGCGTTCTAAAGTATAAATAATGCCTGTAGCATTACCTGCTCCAAAATATTGATTATCACTATCGGTATTAATTAAATAATATTTTGTGTTATTGCCTTCTCTAACAACTACACTAATATCGTTGCCATTTTTTTTAAAAATTTGTGCATTTGTAACACGGGTTCTAGCAAAGTCAAGCAATTGTTGACCTAAATTTTGTTTTTGAGCAATTTCATCATTACTTTGCAAGCGAGCATTATTTTTTAAAGCTTCTTCTTTAATATTAATTTCATCTTTATAGCAACGTTCGATGTTATCTACCAATTCTTCGAAATCTTTACCTATTTCTAGCATATATCCTTTATGAATTACTTTACTATTTTCTGGTTCAGAAGCCTTAATAATATTATAAGTTGTTTCTTTCTGGTCAATATTTATTTTAACAGTTAAAAAACTTTTTTTATGACCTACGACAATATTTATCCCTGATAAACCTAATTCTATTAAATAAAAAAATTGTACTTTTTTGCTTCCTTTGCCCAAACTATACTCATCATCTATACTTCGCACATTAAAAGTATAACGTTCGCTATGTGCCATATTTTGATTTAGTTTTACATAAAAAATATATTAACATTATTAAAATAAATATACAAGTTTTTATTGCAAAAGTTTATCAACTTGACAATAAATTTTTTATATAAAAAATTTATAAAATTATATATGATTTTGCAAAAATAAATGACAGAAAAAATTTTAATAAAAACTCCTCAATTAGGTGAATCAATTACTGAAGGCACGATTTTATCGATTAATAAAAAATTAGGAGATTTTATAGAAAATGGAAAAGTTCTTTTTGAGTTAGAAACCGAAAAAGTAACAGTTGAAGTAGTTACCACGGCTAGCGGAATTATTGAAAATATTTTTGTAAAAGTAGGTCAGGTTGTTAAAGTAGATAGCCATTTAGCTTTGATTATCGCTTCTGAAAAGCCAGCAAATTCTATAGAAATTCCCAAAGAAAAAATTTTAACAGATGTTCCTCTAAAAGTTGAACTGCAACAAATGCCATCCGCTTCTCCTGCGGCTTATAAAATAGCTACAGAAAAAAATATCGATTTAAGCACTATAAAAGCCAGTGGAAGCAAAGGTCACATTTTAAAAGAAGATGTTTTATTTGCAGATTCAGGGATTGTTGCTGATGAAAAAGACGAAGTAATAGAATTTTCGGACATTCGTAAAAGTGCTATAAAAAACAGTCAAAATAATCAATATTCGGCAATATATTCTATTGCGGTAGAAAAAATTAATATAGATAAAATGGCGTTATTATCCGAAAATGAATATTTGGGTATATTTATTAAAGCAATTGCTATTTGCGTAGAGCAATATCCTACTCTAAATGCCTTAGTTTTTGACGATAAAATTTTGTTTAAAAAAGACATTAATATTGCTATCGAAAATAAAGGAGAATTAAAAATTATAGCAAATGTTTTAAATAAAAGTATCAAGCAAATTATGGAGGATAACGCCCCTGCAGATTCTACTATTTATGTTTGTTATATGCCAAAAGCCTTGTTAGTTACTCCTGCAATTTTGGGCAATCAAGCATTAGGAATATCAATATGTCGCAATGAAATTTATGAACAAAAAAACTTTGTTAATATTTGCATACGTTTTGATAATAGAGTTGTAAATAACATCATGGCAATAGAATTTTTAGAAGAACTAAAAAATGTAATTGAAAATCCGCACTTGATGCTGATGGTATGAAAAAAGAACTAAAAGTATTAATAGATAATCGCAAAGTAAATTTTGATTATTTTATTGAAGAAAAATATGAAGCAGGGCTTGTTTTATTAGGCAGTGAAGTAAAAAGCATCAGACGAGGCAATGCCAACCTTACCAATAATCATATTATTATTCGTGACGATGGTGCTTGGTTGGCAAATTTTCATATTTCTCAATATAAAAATTCTTTTAAAGGTCTAGGACATGACGAGTTGCGGTATAAAAAACTTTTGTTGCATAAACATCAAATTAATAAAATTAGAGGCAAAGTAAAAGAAACAGGCTTAACATGCGTTGCCACTAAAATATTTTGCGCTTCTAATAACAAAATTAAGGTTCAAATTGCAATTGTTAAAGGTAAAAAAATGCACGATAAACGAGAAACAATTAAAGCCAGAGATTTAAAACGAGAATCTAGAAAAGCCGATTATAGTTTTGAATAATCAAACTTTAGACTATTTTTTACTTTGATCATATTTATCAATTTCCGAAAAAGGTATACATTAAAATAATAAAATTACTTTTTAGTGTTGAATTAATTTTATAAAAAAAATTTTATTATAAGTATTAATCATGTATTTGAAATGAATTACAGCCAACAAAAGAATTTTTATTAATCATCTATTTTCCAATTTTAGTGGTAAAATCAAAAGTAGGACCAATTTTTTTACTTCTTTCTAAAACATATTCTTCCCAGGCATCTTTAACGTCGTTTGCTAATAAACCCATTACTGTTAAATGAATTATAATTCCTAAGCCATAAACAGTATCCATAATTTTATAGATATTTGAAATATCATTAAAAGAAGCAACGCTACATATTATTGCATATATTATTACATATAGTTTTTTAAATTTAGAACCAAATAAAAACATACAGGATTGTTCAAAAGCAAATCCCACCGCCATAAATGTTGTAAAGCCAAATAAAAATGCTATACAAATTAGCATATATTCAAAAGAAGGATGAACTGATATGAATATTTGTTTTATTGCCAGCAAACCTAGATATTGGCTTTCCATATATGGCACTCCTACTACTAAAATTGCTAAAGCTCCCATGCTTAAGATTGTAGACACAATAAAAGGGTCAAAAAAAGAAAGCAAGCCCTGTTGACCCGCAAGTTTTAAATTAGAATTTGACTGACTAATAGCTGAAAAACCAGCAGCAGTATCGGTAGTTTGAATTATTCTATTGGTGGAAACCAGAATCATTGTTACGAATGATATTCCAGTAGTTTTGAAATTAAAAGCACTTTCAAAAATTAATTTACATACACTTGCTAAATTATGAAAATTTAGACAAATTATTAAAATACAACTTCCAATATAAAGTATTCCCATAATAGGGACTAAAATATCAGCAACCTTGCCAACTTTTTTTAATCCTCCAAACAACAAAATTATTACTAAAAAAGAAATAATTGTGGTAAAAATTAAAGATGTAAATTTTGCATATATTATTCCTTCTTTGGCAAAAATAATAGAATTAATTTGATTAAGTTGCATCGAAGAAGTACCGAAGCTTATCATAAGAATTGATAAAGCTGAAACAATTGCAAAAAATTTAATAATTCTATGACATTTATATCTTTTCCCTAACCCTTGAATTATAAAATAAAATGTTCCTCCGCGAATTTCTTCATTTTTTATAATTCTATATTTATGCCCCAAAACAACTTCTGCAAATTTTATAGCACTTGAAAGAAAGCTCAATATAAAAAACCAAATTATAACTCCAGGACCTCCATAATAAAGAGCAAAAGCAGAACCTGCAAAATTTCCTATACCTAAGTTACACGCTAATTGAGCCATAAGAGCGGTTATTGATCCTATCCCTTCTTTACCCGAATCATTGTTATTTTTAGCTTTAAACGCATATTTTATTGAATAAGGTAAATTTGTAATATTGGCAAAACTAATTTTAAACATTAATAACATTCCGATACCTGTAAATACCCATATTATTAAAGGAAAATAGCAAATTTTATATAAAAGAATGTTGTTAATGATATTAACTAATTTCATATTCTCTTGAATAAAATTGCAAAATAAAGAAAGAATTATAATGTTTTAAAAAGCAATTAAATTTTTTAGATAATTAAAATTAAAACAAGTTAATTATAATGAATAAATGGAGTTGCTTTTAATCTAAAGATGTTTAATTTGGCTTAAAAAGAGGTAAATACTATTATGAATTACGAACTAAAGCCAATATTGGCAAGCATCTCCGCCTATAACCCAAATTCTAACTTAGTTTTAATAAAAAAAGCTTATAAAAAATGTAAAGAATGGCATGGATTGCAAATGCGTAAGTCTGGCGAACCTTATTATACTCACCCTATTGCGGTAGCTCAAGAAATTATTAAAATGCAACTTGATGATGCTACAATAATTACCGCTCTCTTGCATGATGTCTTAGAGGACACTGACATTACTTTTAAAGTGATAGAAAAACATTTTTCACGTGAAATAGCCGAATTGGTAGAAGGGGTAACCAAGCTTGATAAATTAAACTTTCAATTAGAAAAAATAAAACAGGCAGAAAACTTTCGGAAGCTTTTTTTAGCTTTGGCAAAAGATATTCGTGTCTTGGTTGTTAAGCTTTGCGATCGTCTACATAATATGAGAACATTGGGTTATAAAAGCAATAATTCAATGAAAAGAATTGCAGTTGAAACTTTGGAAATTTATGCTCCTTTGGCAGAAAGAATTGGAATGAGTGATATTGCGGGAGAATTACAAGACTTATCTTTTGGAGCTATTAACGCACGAGCTAGAAATTCAGTTATCAAACGATTAGATCAAATTAAATCAAAAGTAGAAGATGGTCAGTTAATTCAAAATATTATTCAGGAATTATTTAATTTATTGACTAATGAAGGAATTAATTGCATTGTAAAGGGTAGAGAAAAAAGCCCTTATTCAATTTGGAAAAAACTTATTAGAAAAGGCACTACTTTTGAAAAGCTGATAGATGTAGTAGGATTTAGAATAATTACTCAGAATCAAAAAGATTGTTATATGGCTTTTGGTATTATTCATAGCACTTATAATGCTATTCCAGATAGTTTTGCCGATTATATTAGCTTGCCTAAATCAAATGGTTATAAGTCAATTCATACTGTGGTTATTGGTCCTTTTTTGCAAAGAATCGAAATTCAAATTCGTACTCAAGAAATGGATATAGAAGCAGAATATGGGCTAGCTGCCCACTGGAGTTATAAGCAAAGTATTGATAAAGTTAATGAAATAAAAAAAGGAATGGAGCTATGGATTAGAAGAATGCTGGATATATTGCGAACCGCTCCTAACGCTGAAGAATTTTTAGAAACTACTAAACTTGAAATGTATACTGAGCAGATATTCGCTTTTACGTCTGATGGAGATATTATAGATTTACCTCCAGGGGCCACAATTTTAGATTTTGCTTATGCGGTCAGTACAGATATAGGTAATTTATGTGACGGAGCTAAAGTAAATGGAATGACCGTAAGTAAAAGCTATAAAATTAAAAATGGTGACCAAATTAAAATTAATACTTCAAAAGCTGTATGGCCTTCTATGGAATGGCTTAATATTGCTACTACTGGAAGAGCAAAATATGCTATTAAAAAAGCTGCACATATCGAAGAGGATTCACAAATAAGAGCTAAAGGAATGAATATTTTATCAAAATTGTTTACCCGTTATAATCATAAAGTTAATAATCAAATAATTGAAAAGCTTATTAATTATACAGGATATGCAAATTCTGATGAACTCTATATTAATATTGCTAATAATGTTATTGATATAACCGCTATTGTAAAAATACTTTTTCCTGATATTTTGTATATTGGAAATGTATTTTTAAATATACATAGTTTTGATGGCATTGGGCAACATCGCACTAACGAGCAAATATATAAAATGCCTGAAAAATCTTGGATAGAAACTTATAAAATTCAAGGCTTGCCTTCTTGTTTTTTACATACACTTTCATGCTGTTGTAAGCCTAATATTGGAGACCATGTAATTGGAATTTCGATACCTTTAGAAGCAATTTTTATTCATAAAATTAATTGCCCTAATTTTTCTTTATTTTATTTAGGAAATCATTTAGTTATTGAGAATCTTAGAATTATATCATAGATATTTATAGGTATAAATAAAATTAACCCGTTTAACTATTTTTGTATGCTTTTTTCAAAATGTGAGAGGTATTTCATTAACTTTTAAAGCATCGGAACTATTTTGTTATCGCAGTTTTGATATGCGTGACGCAATGACCTTGAATGCTCATTTTGTAGTTTGGTTTTGCCTTGCCAGCTATCTGAAATAAGTCTTTATATATATCATTAAATAAAGTACTATTTGCAGTAATTTGGTAATTTTGGAAAAAATGTTTTAAAATCTTCAATTTCATAAGGGTTGTTATCGCAGTGTAAAATGTTAACTTTTTTATTAGGTTGCCCCGTTCGTTAATACAAATTAAAAATTGTTTGGTAATTAAATTTAACCAATTATATACTTTGCAAAACCAGTTAAAAAAATGGGTTATTTTTCTTCTTTATTTTTAGCAATTTTTTCAATTATTTCATTAGTTTTTTTCATATCTTCTAAATCACAATTAGCTCCAGAAAAGGCTTTAAATTTATCAATTTGCTTTGTTGATATGCGTTTGTTTTTAGGCTGTAGCGTGGGTTTTTTATTATTATTTTAGCCAAATTCATAGAAATTCCCTTGATAAACTGGTTCCTGAATTTGCAGACTTATGTTTTTATATTTAATTGTATTCTTTTTAACTATTTCTAAATCAGAAATTTCAAACGCTGAATTTTCTGCAGATTCTTAATATGAATAGCCAATGCAATATATACTACATCTTTATATTTTAGTTTTTCTTGCCAAAAAATATCAAAAGTTATATCTGAATTATATCTTATAACATCTATTGCCTCATTATGCATATACTTATAAAATAACTCAGGTTAAATAACAAAATATTAAATTAATATTTTTTATAACAAGACAGTATTTACATTTAATATCATTCGCATTATGTATATTAAGCTAATAAATAACGAATAAAGCAAAGCGATTATAATGTTTTGAGTGCAATTAACTCCTTTTAATATTTTTGCTATAAAAAACAATAAAGGCAGCAAAGAGGCTAAAGATACTAGTGAAGAAATTATAATATTTTCATTACTAGTCAAGAATAATAAAGCATAAGTATGGGCTATACAAACTGACAACGGAATTAATATTAATCCCGAAATTATAAGTTTTGAAAATGACTCTGGCAAAAAAAATAAGTAATAAAAAAGTAAGCAACACCCAAATAATAGAATAATAAAAAAGCTTTCAGCTATTATATCAATTATAATCCATTTAGCAGGATGTATAGGCAAGCAAAATTTTGTTGTAGTTGTACCGCTATTATATTCTTTATATAATTTATTAAAGACAAAAAATTGGATTATTGTTATAAAAATAATTAAAAATATTCCGTTTGAAATAATTTCAAAAAAATATTTATTATTTTTATTAATTTCTGAACTTACAATTATTTGAAAAAATAATGTGGGAGTAACAAAGTAAATGAAATTTACAATAAATATTTTCCAACTTCTAAAAACAAGAAAAATTTCTGAAAATAAATAATCAAAAAACATTTTTAAGAAAGTATTAAATGGTGGGTCAGGCAGGACTTGAACCTGCGACCAAAACATTATGAGTGTTCTGCTCTAACCAACTGAGCTACTGACCCCTTATTAATCATTTTACAGGTTAAATGTTTTTCTTTATTTGCAAGGTTAAAATTAATTTGATTAAAATATCTAGTTTGATTTATATTGCAGACAAATTAAGAATTGCTTTTTAAAGATTCAATTTCTATTATAAATAACATTTAATTTAAAAGTTCAACTTATGATAAAATTGTTGTTTATTTTTTTCTCGTTTTATAGTTTAAAAGCGATAGCAAATACCAATAAAAATGCTGTCTTTGTAATTATTGGTGCAGGTGGTAGAGTTGACCAAGAAATTCCTGAATATGCCAAGCAATTAAAAAACAAGGGTTATTCAATTGTTATTCATAGTTTTGATGCATATTATACTGAGCATTCAGAAGACGCTCTATTGGGAATACCTCAAAACATTGAAAGTCTTGAAAATGGCTTAGCAAATGAAAAACTAGAATTTATTAATTATACTGTTTATGATAGCATAGCTAAAGATTTTATTATGGCGCATAAAAATAGTATTAAAAATAATATTCATTTGTTTAGATATGCTACTAAAGTTTGGAAAAATAACCGAACTGAAAGCTATATTAAAAAAATAATTAAAGAAGCTGTTGATAATAATAAAATTGCAGTCCTTATTGATAGTATCCATTGTGGAAAAATACAACCAATTACATTGTATTTATTTGAAAAATATAAAAATAATATTATAGTTTTACACTCATTATTTGATAAAGTTCAGGTAATTGATAAAAATTTTATAGAAAGAACCAAAGACATAGAATGCTTGCATGATGCTAAGTATGTAAAATTTACTTCCGTTGAAAATTATAGAGCATTTTTATTTGACAATATGAAAAGAATATTTGCTCAATTGCAAGAAAATAATAAGTTTGAAGATCTTCCGCCTGCAGACAAGCAAATATTTGTAAATAGTATAAATAATTTAAAAAATAATTTAGATGCAATAGGAGATTATAACATGAAAAATTGTATTAATGATAGCTTGCAAAAAAGTAAATTTAACTTAGTAGATGAAAAGGTAGTTAATGAATATTATGAAAAAAATAAATAATAATATATAAATGATTGAAGCTTTTGTTGAATTTGCAATAATGCATTTTATTTTTGTAGTTTCTCCAGGAGCAACATTTATATTTTTAATTAGCGATGGATTAAAATTTGGCATCAATAAAGCTTTTTATAACTTAATTGGGACTGCCATAGGATATGCCTTAATCACTATATTATTTATAATTGGATTAATGGAATTATTATATAATTTTCCAAAAATACATAATTTCATTAAATATAGCGGAGGAATATATCTTGTTTATAAATCCTGGCAAATATGGAAAAATGCTGGATTTATTGACGAGGCTGATCTTTACGATAATAGTCATATTAAATCTTCTAAAAAAAATATGATGATTGCTGGTTTCAAGGTTTCTCTTACAAATCCTCAAATTGGCATTAACATGATAGCTCTTTTATCTTGTTTTAGAGAATATAGCATGACAGCATGGGGAAAGTTTGGAGTGGGCTTGTGGATGATTATTGGTTATTTTATATATTTTTACATTTTATTAAAAATATTTACTAATAATTATATAAGAAAAAAAATAAGTCCTAAAATGTTTTATATTGAAAGATTATTAGCATTTATATTGCTTTTTTTAGCTATCAAGATTATGTTATAATATATGAAATTAAGTGCCTTGTTTTTATACTTTATTGCTAGCCAGGCTAATGCCTTGCCTGTTAAAATAGAAAATTTAATAATGCCAGATTATTCTCAGTTAGTAGAAGCAGTAATGCCAGCAGTAGTTAATATTGTAGCCTTTAATTCTAATCAGTCTAGCAAAAATTTAAATCGCAATATAGGATCAGGTTTTATAATAAATCAAAATGGACAATTGGTAACAAGTTATCACATTGTTGAAAAATGCGATAACATTAAAGTTATTACTTTTGAAGATAAAGAATATGAAGCAGAACTGATAGCATTTGATAAAATAACTGATTTGGCTTTGTTAAGTATTAAAACTAATGACGTTTTTACTTATGTCGAAATCTCTTCAGAATTTAAAATGGGGCAAGGAATACTGATAATTGGTAGTCCTTTTGGTTTAGGTAGCACTCTCTCAACTGGTATTATATCTGCTAAATCAAGATTTATAGGAGAAAACAATCAAGAATTTATTCAAACGGATGCTCTTATTAATGAAGGTAATTCTGGGGGACCTTGGTTTAATTCTTTAGGTAAAGTAATAGGAATAACTACCAGAATTGTTGAATCCAAAACAGGTCTTAAAAATATAGGAATTGGGCTAGCGATTCCAGGAAACGTAGCAATTAATATTATAGAAAAGCTTAAAAAATATGGCAAAGTTATTCGTCCTTGGATCGGTATATCATATGTTGCAGTAGATAAAGAAGTTGCCAAAAGTATAGGATTAGAATTTTCATATGGAGCTTTAATTCAAAATGTTTTGCCTGATTCTCCTGCCGAAAAAGCTGGGATTAAAGAAGGTGATGTTTTATTGAAAATAGGAGATAATAAAATTACTAATAATGTCATAATATCAGATATTACTGCAAAAATGCCAATAGAAGAAGCTATTGAAATTGAAATGATAAGATCAAATAAAAAAATTAAATCCTTTTTAATTCTTGGCAACCAAGAATCTAAAAAAACTTTTTTTAATGATTCATTATTTGGTATTGAAATAAGTGGAGTTCCAAGAGAAATAAAACATAAATTTAAATTATCTTCTGATTTTAAAGGAATATTCGTAACAAAAATTACTAATCATTTTATCAGCGAAACTAATAAATTGCGTCCAGGAGATATTGTAACCCAAATAAATGATATAAAAATTAACAATGTATTAGACTTTAAAAATGCGATGCAGTTATATAAAAATAGCAAGCACAAATTAGCAATATTTTATTTATATAATAAAAATGGTACATCTCAAAAAGTGTCTATTAGATTAAAATAGTGTGATTATTAAAAAGTATTATACAAAAAAATATTTTTTCTATTTTTTATATAGCACGATATTGCTATATATTACGATAACTATTACTAAAATTATATTTTTTGGTGATATTTCTCAAAAACCCAATTTACATGTTTTATTAACTAATGCTGATTTTGAATATAAGCCAGATATTAGTAACGCAGAAAGTGATTTTATCTCTTATGGAGTAGATAATTATTGGCTGTCTTTAAAAGAAAAACCTTTACGCTTAAAAGCCGAAAGGTTAGAAAAATTAAATGACGATATAACTTTGTTTATTTCTCCTGTTTTGATAAAATTTATTGATGATGATCTATGTGATTTTTATTCTTCAAAAGGTATTTATGATAGTAAAAAAAGCTATTTAGAAATAAAAAAAGATGCTAATATGAAGTGTGCTAGTGGCAACAAGGCAATTGCTGGAGAATTTTTTGCTTATACCGATATAGCAAATTTTTATGGAAATAAAGGAATTGATTTATATCAAGACACTACTCGAATTAAAGGCGATTCTTTTAAAGCCACCGATAGCGATTCAATTGTTGATATAATTGGAAATGCGGCAATATATTTCTATTCTGATAAAAACTTTACCAATATAACGGCAACTATATTGGCCGATACAATACATTATGTTAAAAAAGATCAAGTTGTATATTTATATGATAATGTTAAAATTATAACCGCCAACGGAATAATAGAAGGACGTTATGGGGAGTGCTACTTAATTAATAAAGATGGCAAAACCGATTTAAATTACATGATAATAAGCAAACAAGTAAAATATAGCAATAATCAAGGTAGTGATATTTTTGCCGACGAAATGCGTTATTATAAGAGTACGGCAATTGTAGACATGGAAGGGAATGTGCTTATGAAAAATGATAGTGCTGTTAGCAAGGCTCCTTATTTTGCCTATGATATAAACGCTGATATTGGAAGATTTATTACTGAATATGAGTATTATATGTTAAAAAAACAATATCCTATTTTTGGGGCGGAAGTGGCTAGATATGTAATTTATTCTAATAGGCTAAATTTACAAAATAAAGCCGTTAGAGTCTCGGAAACTAAATTTTTAGAAGAAAAAAGTGAAAAAAATCTTTCAACAAAAAGTAAAATAAGAATTAAAGGAATGGATTAAAATTTGATAGGTTGCAATAAAATTAAAACAAGAATTTAAACATGAAACAATACGCTTGCCATAATTGTGCCGTTTATTGCAGCAACGTTATTGGTTTCTAATATATTTTTCTGCCATCAATTTGTAACGATAAATGATCAACTATATAACGTTGGTATAGCCAAGCTAGTTTCAGGTGATATTGGAATGCTTATATGTGAAGATGTATGAATATTTAGTGGATTAATCATTATAGAAGGAGGAGGGATTGGAGAAACTAAGTACAGCCTCAATAGGGTATCGTAAGTTTTTGTATTATAAATTCCTATGGCTAACCGTACTAATAATATCAAGTTATTTTATCTCCATATTTACCAAATATTTCTTTATCAAATATATAACTCAACGTAAACCTAATAGTATTCATAATGGAAGATGAGGCATAAGTATAGTAATCTATGAATGTGCTACTGTTAGTTAGATCATAGCCAACATTTGTCTAATATTATCTATTGTTACTATTTAAAATTCCCCCCATATCCACTAAATTCCACTAATAATTTATCATTGATAGCAAACCTATAATACCCCCTAATTGATGAAATATATTAGGCAAAACTGTATTTCCATTAGTGGTTTCTGCTACATTTGTCCAATGCCGCTAAATCTATGTTGCTAATGCCTTGCGTATTGCGTATAGTTACCAGTATAATTAGCAGCATTAAACGTATACCCTAAACCAAAATATGGTCTAATTGAATATCTATTACCTAATATATTAAAATCTATCAAACCCGATACAAAAGAATGTTTTTTATTATCGACACCTTTAGTATCTAGTAAAATTGCTTTTTCAAAAGAAGTTTTTTCTTTAAATAAGGGTCATTTTTTCCATTTCTTTTGTTGATATATGCTTTATAAGCATAAATTAATTCTCCTTGTTCTTCTTTAAAATTTCTATTTCCTTTTAAGAAGCAGAATCATCTTTAGTATAAATTGAATTTGAAAAATGAAAAAAAATAATTAAAGTTAAAATAATTTTAGCAAAAAATTTACAATTTATAAAAAATTTAAGATAGCTATTTTAATATTATATTTTTTTGCGAAAACAATTTTATTGCTTGCCAATTAATTTGCGATAAAAACAATTATAATAATTAACACTATCGTAATAATATATTTATAGATGTATAAATCAATAAATTATTTTTATCTATTACTTAGCAATTAGCAGTTAACTCCAAATAAATTTTTTCAGTAATACATGGTAAAAGTGAAGCTGAGTAGTTACAAAGCAACATTAAACAAGTATATAATGTTTGATAAGCCTGTTTTTTATCTACCGTCATATTATTCCAAGGTTCTCCATCGCTTACAATAATACTCTCCCAAAAACGTTCTTTATTTCTTCTAATATACCAATTGCTAAAAACCTCCAAAAATTCAT
This sequence comes from Alphaproteobacteria bacterium, assembly GCA_025363115.1. Lineage (GTDB taxonomy): Bacteria > Pseudomonadota > Alphaproteobacteria > Rickettsiales > Deianiraeaceae > CAMCQG01. Next base: position 30,659 of record JANYEN010000014.1, read on the forward strand.
CAATTTTATTACACGCTACAGGAGTGTTATAAGAATCCATAGCTTGCTCAATAACATGACAAGTTTCGTTAATTTTTGTCAAAATATATAAATCCATAACATTTTTTACTTCCAAAAAATTCGTTAAATACATTTTATCTTTTTTATCCTTCATATTTCCAATTTTATCTGCATCCATATAAGTTTTTAAGAATGTATACGAATTCCAAAATCCAGCTAATGTGGTATGGGCAATTTCGGCAATTCCAGCACCTTTGGCATCCATATTTAGTTCACTACCACGCATTACAGGTGCTTTTGCCATCATAAATCGCATTGCATCGCTTCCGTAAACATTAAACATTAGCATTGGGTCGGGATAATTCTTTAAACGTTTAGATAATTTTTGAGATTTTTCATCTAAAATTACTCCATGGCAAATGCAATTTAAAAAAGGAGGTCTGTCAAATAATGCTGTAGAAAGAACCATCAGCGTGTAAAACCAGCCTCTAGTTTGAGCCATATATTCTACAATAAAGTCGGCGGGAAAATGTTTTTTAAACCATTCTTGATTTTGCTCGGCAGTTCTTATAATTTTACCGTTTTCTTTAAAATTAAAAGGATAATGAACCGAAGCATATGGCATTGAACCACTTTCAAACCAACAATCAAGCACATCTTCAACTCTTACCATTTGAGATTGACCTGTGGGATCATCAGGATTTTTACGTATTAAATTATCAATAAAAGGGCGATGTAAATCAGTTATTTTTAATTCGGTGCCATATTTTTGCTTATATTCTAAACCAAAATCTTTTTCTAAATCTGCAATTGATCCGTAAACGTCTATCCGAGGATATTTCGGGTCATTAGATCGCCAAATTGGAACAGGGCATCCCCAAAAGCGATTGCGAGAAATTGACCAATCTCGAGCATTTTCTAACCATTTTCCAAAAATTCCATTTTTTACATTTTCGGGAATCCAATTAATTTGCTGATTTAGTTCAACCATTCTATTTTTAAATTTGCTTACCTCAACATACCAACTACTAACTGTTTTATAAATTAAAGGAGTGTCTGTGCGCCAGCAATGAGGGTAATTATGAAAATATTGCTCAGTTTTAAGCCACATTTGAGTTCCTTTGAGATATTTGATAACTTGATCCTCAGTTTCAAAAACTTGTTTTTGACTAACATCAAAAGCATTATTTTTATTGCCTAATTTATAATCAATTTTATAAATTTCATTGGTAAATTTACCTGCATTATCAACAGGGCAAACGGTTTTAATTCCATTTTTCTTGCAAACAGCATAATCTTCTTCACCAAAGCCTGGTGCGCAGTGCACAATCCCCGTACCATCTTCGGTAGTTACAAAATCTCCTTCTAAAATTTGAAAAGCATTAGCAGTATTTTTAAAAAATGGAAATAAAGGCTGATATTTTAATCCTATTAAATCACTTCCTTTTATTGATAAATATTCTGTATTCATTTAAATTATATTAAAAATAATATAAAATATGTATATAAAAACTAAAATTCAATAACAAACTTTTCACCTCAATACCCAACTCAAAATACACCCATTAATAAGCAACTTACTACTGCTGCCAATATAGTTAGCACTTGTGCTAACTGTTGGCGTAGCCAAGCTTGCAGATGAAAGCGTTGTTAAAGTAGTGCAACTGGTTGAAGGGC
>JANYEN010000031.1 GCA_025363115.1 Alphaproteobacteria bacterium
GAAAGGTGGATTATCAGTAGATATTGGTGGAGTAGTAGCTTTTTTACCTGGAAGTCAAATTGATGTTAGACCAGTAAAGGATGTATCCCATATTATGGGAAAAGTAATTAGCTATAAAATAATTAGCTATGACGAAAAAAATAGAAGCGCAATTATATCTCGCCGTTTAATACTTGAGTCTGAGCAATCAGGAGATAGAGAGAAATTCTTAGAAGCAGTTCAAGAAGGTGGAATAATTTCTGGAGTTGTTAAAAATATTACCAATTATGGAGCATTTGTCGACTTAGGAAATGTAGATGGCTTACTTCATGTTACGGATATTACATGGGAAAAAATTAGCCATCCTTCAGAAGCATTGGATGTTGGAATGCAGGTAAAAGTTAAAATTATAAAGTATGACCGCGAAACTAAAAGGCTATCATTGGGAATGAAACAACTTACTTCTAATCCATGGGAAAAAATTAAAGATAAGTACCACGTAGGCTCAAGTGCAAAAGGAAAAATAAGCAACATTACAAAATATGGTTTATTTGTGCAACTTGAAGACAACATAGAGGGTCTTTTGCATTTATCAGAAATAAGTTGGAATCGAGATGGATATAAAAAGTTTAAAGATTATCAAATTGACCAAGAAATAGAAGTATATATTATTGATATTGATATTGATAGACATCGTCTAGGTTTAAGTATTAAAAGAATGTCTGATAATCCATGGGAAAAATTTTCAGAACAACATAATACAGGCAAAATTATAACTGGAGTTATTAAAAATATCACCGACTTTGGTATTTTTGTGGGCACAGAAGATTCTGATGTGGATGGGTTAGTTCATCTTTCAGATCTAACATGGGGGACTGATGTAGCAACACAGGTAGCTAAATATAATGTAGGAGATTCTATTCCTGTAGTTTACTTGGGAACTGATTTAGAGAATCAGAGAATAAGACTAGGGATAAAACAATTAAGCGATGACCCTTTTGAAAAAAATAAAGATGTTTTAGGAATAGGAAAAACAATTACATGTAAAGTTACTGAAGTTAAAAAAGATGGAATTGAAGTGGAAATTCTTGATTCTATAAGATCTTTCATTAAACGTACCAACTTAGGAAAAGATAAGGTAGACCAACGCAGTGAAAGGTTTTGTGTAAATGATAAAATTGATGCTAAAATTATTGCCCTTGAAAAAGATTCTCGCAAATTAATTTTATCTATTAAGGCATTAGAAGAAGATGACCATAAAGAGATAGTTAATCAATATGGTTCTACCGATTCTGGAGCTTCTTTAGGAAACGTTTTAGGGCAAGCATTGCAGGTAGCTATTGATAAAGCTAATAGTCAAAATCAATCTTAGTTTTTAAGCTAAATTTTATATGACTGGAAGAGTCAGTAAAAATAATGATTTTCAAGTAATCGCTGCGAGAGGTCTCATAATTAATAATAAAAATCAAATTTTAGTAGTCTCGGAGGATGGAAATAAATGGCATACTCCAGGAGGATGGATTGAAAATCTTGAAGACCCAATGAAAGGTTGCGAAAGAGAAGTATATGAAGAAATAGGCATGAAAATTGTAGCCTTAAAGATAATTCATATTAGTGAATTTATTTCAAAATCTGAACCCCCTTATTCAGAAACTATACAAAAGTTTAATTTATATTGTTATTGTAGTATAGCTGGGGAGCAAGAAATTGATCATAACTGGGTGGATCACGATAATGGATTAATTAAATATAGAAAATTTATAGAAAATCAAGAATGGCAAAATGGTAATAATCTCGGTGCCCCATTATTATTAAGAAAAATAAATATAGAGAATTTAAAAGACTTGCCAAGTTGCTATAGCAAAAAAAATAATATATACGAAGAAAATAATTCAATATAAAAACTATTGTATAAAAGTATTTTTCATGAAAACTGAAACTATCGCTATTATCTTTTTATTTATACTAATAATAGTACCCATATTATGGAAGTTTTTAGGGTATATGCAAGAAAAAATTATGCATAGAGAAGAACAATCTTTGATTATTAATTATAAATTATTAGATGGTTTTTTAAGCAATAAAAAATCTAAAGCAGCTGGATGTGTAATTGAACAAGATGATAAAATAGTTTTTGTATGGTATCCTTTTAGTTTTCACAATTTTTGGTGTTCTTGGAAGTATAGCTTGCCTGGAGGGGAAACGAAAAATAATTTACCAGCTTGGAAAGTAGCCGCTATTGAAGCATTTGAAGAAACTGGTATTGAAGTAGAAATATGTCAAGAAATTAGAGAATGGGATCATTTTATATTATTTTTAGCAAAACCAATTAAAAAAGTATCAGACAGTCATTTCAAATCATTTTCAAAAAAATGGGAAATTAGTAAAATTGAACTTTCCGATCCCCGTGATATGTTACTCAGAAAAGCGCGTTTTCGCGATCAACAACAATTTATTATTGAATGGTTTGAAAAACGACTTGCCTCTAAAAAAATGCCAATTAAAGACTAACCTTGACTTTTAAAAACATTATTTATATTTAAAATTAATTAATTTCTTAAATTTTAAAAGTGTAAATTTTGCCAAAAATTAAATGTTAATATAGAATAAAATTTATATAAAGTATTTTAATTACCTTTTATATTTTACTTAACCTATTATGCATATTAATTTAATATATATCTCAATATTTGCATTATTTTGTGCAGGAATTTTAGGCGTATTAATATCTAAAGATGAAATAAAAAAGCTTATTTTTTTGGGCTTTATGCAAAGTGCAATAATAATGCTATATGTCTCTGCAGGTTATAAAAAAAACAATTTTATTGCTCCAGTATATATAGAGGGAATAACTAATTATATAAATCCAGTACCCCATGTTTTAATGTTAACGGCTATTGTGGTAGGAATTGCGGTGTCAGCTGTAGGGCTATCCATGATCATACAAATTAAAAAATTTAAATAAAGCTGATATATGTCGGAAGAAAATAATCAAACCGTAATAAAAATAGAAAATGTAAATCTTTTTTATAGAAAGTACCAAGCTTTGTTTGATATATCTTTAGAAATTCCTTTTAATACCGTAGTAGCTTTTATTGGCGCCTCAGGTTGCGGTAAATCTAGCCTTTTAAGATGCTGTAATCGTTTAAATGATACCATAGAAAATTGTAAAATTACTGGGAAAATTTTTGTTGACAACCAAGACATTTATCTACCTACGCACAATGTACTTACCTTACGCAAAAAAGTTGGAATGGTCTTTCAAAAACCAGTAGTTTTTCCATTTTCAATATTCGATAATGTTGCTTATGGAGTTAAAATTCATAAATTACATAAAAACAAAGCCGATCTAATAAATATAGTAGAGGACGCTTTACAAAAAACAGGATTATGGGATGAAATAAAAGATAGATTGCATGATGACGCCGAAAGTCTATCAGGGGGGCAACAACAACGTCTTTGCATAGCTCGCACAATAGCAGTTAAGCCTGAAGTAATTTTAATGGATGAACCATGCTCAGCCCTTGACCCAATAGCTACTGCAAAAGTAGAGGCATTAATTAAGGAATTAAAAAAACAATATGCAGTTGTAATTGTAACTCATTCTATGCAGCAAGCCGATAGAATTTCGGATAAAACGGCTTTTTTAAATGAAGGAAGGGTCATTGAGTATGATACTACCGAAAAAATTTTTAACGACCCCAATGACCCCAAAACCAAAGATTATATTGATGGTAAATTTGGTTAAAATAAATAATTATTTTTCATCAGCACCTAAATCACTTATAATTTGACTATAATAATCTTGAGTCAATTTAAGATTTAAACTTTGTTGATTAAAATAAATTCTTGAAAACTTTATATTATAAAGCAAATTTTCAATATTTTCTTTATTTAAACAAATTTTATTTTTTATTATAATACTGTCGGTAATAGGCTTGAAATCTAAAATAATTTCATTTAAAATAGGCTTGGGAATAAAAGTTTTTTTTGCTGTAGCTATCGGGTTAGAACATCCTACGATAAAAAGTAATAAAAATATTGTTTTAGCACGCATAATTAAAGTCGTTAAAATGATTAAATTCACAACTTATTTTTTGGCTAATATTAATGTTGTCTATATTGATAGTTGCTTTGGCCGAAATTTTTTTAGTTTGAAGCGCATTAGCTTGACCTTGAGCAATTTTAGCTTCCGTGGCAAAAGCAGAAGAAATATCTTTTTGAAATTGTTGTAATTTTAGGGCGTTTTGCAAATCATTTTTAAGCTTAATATTTTGACTAACAATATGATAAAAATAAGAAAAAAAAGCTATTACAGATGAGGTTATAATTGCGGCAATTAATAATTTAGAATTTTCTAAAATAAAAGAAATAACGGAGTTGATCATAAAATTTAAGAATAATGAAATTGCAATGTCGATTGTAAAAATCAATGCTGTCAAGCAGATAATAATCTATTTATATAGAAAATCTTTTTAAACATTCTTCTTTGCCTAGTCCTTCAATAATTGTTGAAAGATTTAAAGAAGAAACTTTACCAATTAAAATGCTCCTTAATATTGGTCCTACGTAACTAAATTTCCAATTATTAGCTTTTAAAAAATCCTCAAATTGAATTTTAAAATTTTCTATATTTAAATTTAAGATAAATATCTTTAGTTTTTCTACTACTTCGGGATTATCAAAAATAATTTTGATAGCATTTTCATCTCGCACCAAAAGCTGTTTGGTAAAAGGCAAAGCTAATTTAATCAATTCATTTATGGTGCTAGTTTTCTTAATTTCACCACAAACTTTAGTTATTCTTTCTTTTTCTTGACCATCTAAGTTTATTTTTTGTGAAATAATTTCAATAATTTGATCGGTGCTTTTACTTTGTAAATATTGTAAATTAATAAAATCAAGCTTGTCAAAATCAAAGCGTGAGGGAGAACTGCCAAGCTCGCTAACTTCAAATACTTTCATTGCTTCTTCTATACTCATTAATTTATCTCCTGCAATTTTGCTTGACCAGCCAAGTTGCATTAAATAACTACAGATGGCTTCAGGTAAATATCCCATTTTTTCGTAATCTTCAACTGCTGCAGCACTTTTACGCTTAGAAAGTTTTTGACCGTTAATATCATAAATAAGCGGAATATGACCAAAAAAAGGAATTTGTGCTTTCATTGCCTCATAAAGCAATATTTGCTTTGGAGTATTGCTCACGTGATCATCGCCTCTAATTACATGAGTTATTTTCATATCAATATCGTCTACAACTACTGCAAGCATATATGTTGGCACGCCATCCGACCGCAACAAAACAAAATCTTCAATCTCATTGTTACTAAACTCTATTTTACCTTTAATCATATCTTGCCAAATAGTTTTACCTGAAGGAATTTTAAGACGTATGGTGGGTTTAATATTGTCGGGAATTGTTAAATTACAATTGCGCCATTTGGGATTATACCTATAAATTTTATTATTTTTTTGAGCGGTTAACTTTTCAGCAGTAATTTCTTCTACATTATCATAAGCATAATAAGCCAATCCTTTTTTAACCATTATTTCGGCTGCTTGCTTATGTTTTTCTTGTCTAGTCATTTGATAAACAACATCTTCATCCCATTGTAATCCCAGCCATTTCATTCCGTTTATTATTGCCACTTTAGCAGATTCGGTTGATCTAGCAAGGTCGGTATCTTCAATTCTGAGTAAAAACTTACCATTATTTTTTTTGGCAAATAAATAGTTAAAAAGAGCAGTTCTGGCACCACCTATATGGAGCATTCCAGTAGGAGAAGGAGCAAAACGAACAATTACCTGAGACATTTTTAAATTTTATATTTAATTATCAAATCTCCGTGAGAAATATTTTCTTTTTCTTGGCATAATATTTCGGCAATTATACCATTTCTTTCTGAGGTAATAATATTTTCCATTTTCATAGCTTCAATTATACATAATTCCTGACCAATAGTCACCGAATCTCCTACATTTACCTTAATTTTTACCACCGCCCCTGTAATGGGTGCAAGCAATTCTTCACTTTGAACTTCTTCATGAGAACTAGGAATATATTTTAGCAAAGAAGCAACGTGTAAAGGATAAACATAAACATTTTTGACTACACCTCCCGCAGAAAGAGTATATCTGTTAGAAATTTGAGAATAAGAAATTTTTAATGACATAGTTTCTTTGCCCATAACTCCCGTTAAAACTCTGGCACCTAATGTATATTTATGAGCTAACGTCATTTTTTTATTACGGTGTTTTACCGTCATAATATTTGCCCTGTCGGCATCTATTGTATTTTCATATTCAATATTAAATACTTGATTGTCAATAATTACGCTAAGTTTATCGGCGTCTGATTCATATAACACATCTAATGAAATTTTAACTTTATTTTTTATAGAATTATATTTTATTTCATAGGCATTATATATAGTAACAGCTGCCAAAATAAATAATTTAGTAGTATTATTGTCAATTTCTATACCTTTAAAATTATCTGGATACTCTTCTTTTATAAACCAAGTTGAAATATCTCCTTTTATAAATTTATCATTTCTCATTATACCCTCAATCATACTGATATTTGTAGCAATTCCGTCCACATGAAACTGACTTAAAGCTTTTCTCATTTGCATAATTGCTTCTTTTCGTGAGTCACCATATGTTATAACTTTAGCTATCATAGCGTCATAATAAGGAGAAATTTCTGATCCTTTTTCTACTCCACTATCTACCCGAACATTATATTCTTGTTTAGGCTCTTGATATTCGGTAATTCTACCAACTGAAGGAATAAAATTTTTACTTGGGTCTTCGGCGCAAATTCTACTTTCAAAAGCCCAGCCTGTTAAATTAATATCAGATTGGTTAAAAGAAAGTTTTTCTCCTTCGGCAATTTTTATCATTTCATATACTAAATCTAGCCCAGTAATATATTCGGTTACTGGGTGTTCAACTTGCAATCTGGTGTTCATTTCTAAAAAATAAAAATTTCTTTCCTGGTCAACAATATATTCAACAGTTCCTGCAGAAAAATAGCCACATTCTTTAGCTAAATTGACCGAAGAAGCATACATTTTGGATCGCATTTCTTCGGTTAAAAAAGAACTAGGTGCTTCTTCAATAACTTTTTGATTAAACCTTTGAATAGAACATTCTCTTTCTCCTAAACAAACTATGTTTCCATATTTATCAGCTAAAATTTGTACTTCAATATGACGAGGTCTTTCGATATATTTTTCTATAAAAATAGTTTCATTACCAAAGCTATTGCGTGCTTCGTTTTGAGCCGAAATAGCCGCATCTTTTAAGCCAGAACTTTCGTATACAATTTTCATTCCCTTGCCTCCCCCCCCTGCGGCTGCTTTAATAATCATCGGAAAGCCTATTTTATTTATAATTTCATCCAAACCTTCATTAATATCAAGTTTTCCAATTATTCCAGGCACTACCTGAACTCCAGCTTTTACTGCGGCAGTTTTGGCATTAATTTTATCTCCCATCATATCCATACTTTTATCGGATGGACCGATAAAAATTGTGCCATTTTTATTTAAAGCTTTTACAAAATCGGGCTTTTCAGACAAAAATCCATATCCAGGATGTACGGCATCAGAACCAGTTTTATTAATTGCCTCAATAATTTTTTCTATATCAAGATAAGTTTCCTTTGAAGTAAAACCAGGAATATGAAATTTTTCGTCCGCTTCATTAACAAATTTAGAATTAGAATCGGGAGTAGAATGAATTGCCACGGTTTTAATGCCTAGCTTTTTGGCAGTGTTCATAATTCTAACGGCAATTTCTCCGCGGTTAGCAATCAGAATCTTTTTTATTTTTTTTATGCCAAGTTGAGCCATATTAAACTATATTATTTGTAAAATTGCTTTGACGGATATTTAAAAAAAGCAACAAATTTTTTAAATCTACTTTTTAAATATAAATAAACTAAGCATTTCTACTAATCCCAGTAGCGTTATCTCTGCCATAATTTAATTGTTGCTATATAACATCTCGTATAATAACAGGAAATTTATTAATATCTAAAATTTGTTTTTCTATTGCACACGAATTATATTTAATTCTTCCCATAGAATTTATTTTAATAAAGTATTTATGAAATAAATTGGTAATTTCAATACAATTCTCCATCTCAGATAATGTTTGTCGCTTTTGCGTTTAGCACTAAGTTTGAAGTTAGTGTATTTGACATGCAAAATAATTTTTATTTTAATATATTATTTTTATATAATATAATCTTTTTAATATATATAATAAATTATATTAAAGATTTTTTTATTAAAAGTTCGGCAATTTGAACGGCATTTAAAGCTGCTCCCTTACGTAAATTATCACAAACAATCCATAAATTTAAGCTATTTGGCAAGCTTGAATCTCTTCTAATTCTAGAAACATATACTGCATCGGTAGCTGAATATTCTGCCTGGGTGGCATATCCTCCATTTGCATGATTATTAATTACCAATACATCGGGAATATTTTCTAATATTTCAACAACTTCGTCTAAGTCATATTCTTTTTCAAATTGTATATTTACTGATTCGGCGTGACAATTGAAAACTGGCACTCTAACGCAAGTAGCATTAACTTCTATTAATGGATCAAGTATTTTTTTGGTTTCAAAATTTATTTTCCATTCTTCGTTAGTAGAGCCATCTTTCATAAAATCTCCAACCTGAGGAATACAGTTAAAGGCAATTTGCTTATGAAATTCTTTAGCTGGATACGACTTACTGGGATCGAACATTGCTTTAGTTTGACCAAAAAGTTCATCGGTAGCTTTTTTGCCCTGCCCCGATACTGCCTGATAAGTAGAAACTACGATTCTTTTAATTTTAAATAAATCATGCAAAGGCTTTAAAGGTAAAAGCATTTGAATAGTAGAACAATTGGGATTAGCAATAATATTCATTTTTTTGTAATCTACGATGGCATCTGGGTTTACTTCAGGGATAATTAACGGAACATCTTCGTTGGTTCTAAAAAAAGAAGCGTTGTCTATCATGATAGCACCTCCAGCTGTTATTTTTCGATAATATTGTTCGCTAACATAAGAGCCTGCAGAACAAAATACAATATCGTCTTTAGTAAAATCGTATTCGTCTAAGGCTTGAACTTTTAAAACTTTTTTAAACCCATAGCCCACATCTACTCCTCTTTTTTCTTTTGTTGCTAATGCCATTACTTCGCTAATGGGAAAGTCTCTTTCTGCTAAAATATCCAATATTTGCTTACCAACATTTCCTGTTGCTCCTACTACAGAAACTCTATATGACATAACTATTTTTTCTTGCTAAGATTTTTCTTGTAATGAGAATCAAAGTTAGAAGATTTAATTGAGCTATTTAGGTCTTTAATAAATTCTGATGTTAAATCGGTAACAACAGAAGAGTTGTGATAAAGAAGAGCTTGAGAAGAAAATATAAGGTCAACTTTATGTTCTTTTGCAATTTTATTAACAATTTCCTTAGCTTTTATATCTACTTCTTTTAAGCATTCTACTTTAGCTATATCCATTGTCTCATTTTCATATTTTAGGTCTTCCTGCCATTTTAAAGCTTTTTGTTGTATGCCATTTTGCTTTTCTTTAAAAGCAGTTTCCGATAAAACCGAACGTTTACTTTCTAATTCTCCTACTTCTTTTTGTAGAGTTTGCTCTTTTTCCAAAATGCTATTTTGCATTTTTTTTGCTTGGGCTTCTGCTTTTGAAGCAATATCTTGAATGACCAAAGACTGGCTTTCAACAATACGGGCATCAACTACTCCAATTTTTAAATCTGAAGCATTTGCAATATAACTGCAAACGAAAAATGTATAAAATAATAAAAATTTCATTTTAATAAAAATTTAATTAACTAATAAGTTGCTTTTACTGTTCAAGTTAATTAAAATATTTTTTTATTTGCAATAAATAAAATTATTTATTTTTTAGGTGTTCAAAGTTAATATTTTATATTATAATAAAAGCGAGAAATATGAAGCTCATATGGCTGTAATTAATACTATAGCTGGAATTATTGGAATTAAAAGCAATCATGAAAATATTATTACCCAATTAGATAAAGGTTTTATTACGATATTTAATGTTGAAAATATAGAAATAAAAAAAATATCGGTCAGATCGGGAACTCTAAAATTTATAAATAATGAAAATTTATGTGTAATTAGCATTATAGATTAAGATGTCAAAGCAAATAACTAAAATTAAATCGCTATTAACGCCTCTTTTCAAAAAAAAGTCACAAAAAGTTGCTCTTCAACCAGATATTATAAAACCCGAGGATGAAAAAGAAGGTCGTTTTAATAAAAAATATGTATTTTCGGGAATATTAATTTTACTTTTAATAACTATTGTTTTGTCAAATCTTAGCTTAATACCACTAACAAATTATAAAAAAAATATCGAAAAACAATTTAAAGAACTAGGAATTATTATCAATATCCGTGGCGGAGTAAATTTAAATATTTTTTCTTTAAGATATGAAATAAAAGATGTAGCTATCTATAAAAAAGACTCTTCTTCGTCTTTTATAAAATGTCAATCTAGCTTAGAAGGCATAATTCCGTTTATATATGTATCTTTTTTAACTGGAAAAGTAACTATAATTGATAGTCATTTTATTATTTCTACCAATAACAATACCGTGGAATTATTCAATTTTATAAAACAACAAAAAATCGATCAAAATATTAGTCTTGTAATTAAAAACTCGGAAATTAATTTAGAATTATGTGACGTAATAAGTTACGCAGGAAGTAGCCAAGGAGATTCAGATTCAAAAAAATCAAATACAGATAATAAATCTCTATTAATACCTCAACCTAATATTCCTCAAAAAGATACCACAGTTTCTTACAGCGTTAATTTAGCAACTATAAAAAACATCGAAATAGAACTTTCTAAAAATTATAAAGAAATAGATGCTTCTTTACTTGTTAATAAAACCGACATTAATACCAAATTTAAAAAAACTCAAAATAGTACTAAATTTTCTATTTCTTCCGAAAGTTTAAATGCTAATTTTTATATTGATTATTCAAAAGTTAATAAAAAAGGAATAATTGGTAGTTATAATGTAGAAAGTGATGATATTGGAAAATTTATAAAATTACTATTAGGTAGTAATAACAATTTTATAAGCAATGTTTTCAATAAAACTTATATTAATATAAATTCCGATATTTCAGCTGATAACGGAACCATTACCTCTTCTGCGACTATCAAAACATCTTATGGAAATGGCGAAATATCGACTGTTCACGAGAATAATACAAATCCCAAAATAGCAATAAACTTTGATAAAATTTCTACTGATAGTTATGAAGCTATTGCTAATAATAAACAAAACTATAACTTTATCACATTAGGAGAGTTTATAATAAGTGAGCTTTTTAAAATAGATTATAACTTGAATTTATCAGTTAAAAAAATAACACACAATATAACTCCAATGGGAGATATAAGTTTAAATTATGATATAAAACAAGGAAAAATTTTGGTTAACAATTTTTCGGCTTCAATTTTAGGATTAGATGATCAAAATCAAGGACAAATTACTCTTTTTGAAGATACCGCCTCTATCACACCATCAAATGAAAAATATTCTAAGATAAAAATTAAAGTTGAAGGACAAAATTTTTCTCCATTTTTATATTTGATGCAAAATATTTTTTTAGCTAATACAGAAACTTTTGATATAAAAAATTCTTCTTTTCAGCAAAAACCATATCAAGGATACGCTGAATATATATTTGATTTTGAAGGAAGCACTGGTCTTAATGACTTTAACATTACGTATGGAGATAATCAAAAAATTCAAGGTTATTATTTATTAAAACAGCCAACCGAGAGTAATGACTATTTATTTTCAGGAAACAATATATCTCTTTCTTTGCTTAATATAAATTTAGATGACATACTTACTAATAAAGCTCAGCAACGTATTTGGAGATATTTTGCCAGATTGCGTGGTATTTCATCTTCAGATATTGAAATGCAAAATGAGATATTATTAAAAACCATTGTACAATATACTAATTATAACGCCCCCTTAAACGTCAATATAATTTTAAATAATACTATTTTTAATCAATACCCAGCTTCTGGTATAATAAATTTTCAATATAAAAATAATACTTTGCAACTTAATGCCGATATTCAAGATAGCTCTATATTGAAAGGTTCTTTATATTTTTCGGTCGATACCCGTAGAATAGTGCCAATTTTGCAATTTAAAGCAGGTTTGGATGTTTTTAATATTAAAGAATTAGATAATTTTTTATATAAAATATACGACACTCGGCAATTAAATAATAGCACTTTTAACTATCTTAAAAGACAAATTATATTACCAAATATGAACAGCATTAATTCGGATATTACTTTTGAAGCCAAAATATTAAATGGCAATGTTTTTAACATAACTAATTTTATAGCTTATTTACAAGGTTCGGGAAATATATTTAATGTTGATAGAATTTCAGGAGAGATACAACAAGGAAATTTTTTGTTTAGTGGCGAGATGAAGAATAAACATAATTTCGAGCATTCCTTGACGTTTAAATTTACTGACCTAGATTTAGATTTTTTATTAACTAATTTTATTAATATCCCTAATTTAGCTAGTGGGAAACTTCTTATAGATGGTTCCTTGACTTCTGCTGGCAATAATATTTATGATATTTTATCGGATTCGATAGGAAGAATGATAATAAAAATAAATAACATGCATTGGAATAAACTAGACTTAGTAAGCCTTAGCAAAGCTTTAATGACATCTTCAAAGTACGGAAAAATAGATATAAATCAAACTTTACAAAATGGCACTCAAATGTTTTTTAAAGATGTTACTGGAGAATTTATACTACAAAATGGCATTTTAAGCACCAATGGTCTATCTAGCAAAGCCGAAGGAGTATCCAGCGTATTAAAAATATCTCTAGATTTATTGAACAATGAGCTAAGAAGTCTAGAAAATAACTTTTTAATATTAGCTAAAGATCCTAGACCTGACAAAAATTACCTTTCTATTCCTATAGCATTAAAAGCATCTGGTTCTTTTAGCCATATTAACGCTCAAATTTATGTAGATAGAGTTCAAGAATATCTAAATAGTATGTATAAATACGAACTTAATGATTATAAATAAAATGAAAATATTTATTTTTTTTGTGCTCATCTGCGGTTGTTCTGTCCCAAAAAAATTTATCAAAACTAATTTATCTGGCGATTTATATAATTTTAAGAAATATAAAAATCTTAACGAATATACCAATAATTATAGAAATTATATAAAAATTTTACGCCCAGAGTTAACTATTGATCAGATTGAGCGCTTAGCACCTTTTACAATAATTAGTCAAAATAAAAAATGCTTAAATAAAAAAGGTTTTATATTAATCCATGGTCTTTCGGATTCTCCTTTTGCAATGCAAGATTTGACTAACTCTATTTTAAAACATGAAAAATGTGCAATAATAAATACCCCAATTATCCCAGGAAATGCTTTAATTCCTGGGGCTTCCTTAGAAGCAACTTATAAAGATTGGATAGCTACAGTAGATTTATCAATTAACGATTTGCAAAATAAAAAAGTAGATTCAATAACCATTATTGGATTTTCTACTGGAGGAGCTTTGGCTTTTTATAATTTGCTGAGCAAACCAGATATTATATCAAAAATAATCCTTGTTTCGCCAGCATTTGATTTAGATCTAGCTTGGTACGAATCTATTGCGTTGCCTATATTAAAAGTGGCAGGTGATATAAATAATAACTTAGGATATGTATCAAAATTATCAGATTATAACCCCTATAAATATAATTCTTTTTCAGCCAACGGCATTTATCAATTAAACGCTTTAATATCCAAAAATAATAAATTATTAAATTTGAGCAAAAACATTATTACTCCAATTTTTCTTATTGCCTCAATGGATGATGCAACCATTAAAACTAGTAGCACTCTAAAATTTTTAGAAAATAAAAAATTTACTGGTTTGATATTAGGAATTATTTATAATAAAAATATATCTGGAGGTACCGATAAAATACCTTGGATTCCAATAGAAGATTTAAGCAATAATATCGTCGATCTATCTCATGCCGCAATAATAATCTCTCCTAACAACTCAATATTTGGCAAAAATGCTCCTGTTAATTATGGATGCTCTCACTATGAAAAAAAATCACTGCAACTATTTGAAGAATGTAAAAAATTTGATAACAATTTTTTATTTGGAGAAACAAATAAAGAAAATTTAAAAAAATATCCGAAATTTTCAAAAATCTATTATAATCCAAAATATAAAGACTTGGAAGACAGGATAAACTCATTTTTAAATTTATAAAAACAAATTGTTATTTTTTTGAGCAAACGAATTTAAAAGAGAAATCATTTCTTGCTCTGAATTATTATAAGCTTTAATAAGACCAGAAGCTACAATAAAACCATCTATTTCTCCATTTTTATAGCTATTTAATTGATTTGGATTTTGAATTCCAAAGCCAGCTACAACTTTAAGATTTGGCACATTTTGTTTTACTTGTAAAACATTTTTCAAAGCTTCGCTAGAAATATTGTTTATTCCGCCCGTGGTAGAAGGCTTGGTAACAAAATACATCCAACTATAAGTATTTTTAGCAATTAAAATTTGCCTTTCTAACGATGAATTAGAAGATGTCATAAAAATAAGTTTATTTTCTTTTAAAATATCCCTATTATCAATTGTTAAATCAGGTATAATATAGCCTGCAACTCCAGCAGCGTTAAAATCGTCAAAAAACTTATCTTTTCCATATTGCAAAATTAAATGCAAATAGCACATAATAAAAATAGGTTTTTTAACCTCAAAATTTGCCAATAAATCTTTTACTAATTTTATAGCTTGAGGTAATTTAAAGCCATTTTTTAAAGCTTCGGCGTAAGCTATTTGGTTAATTGCGCCATCGGCAGAAGGGTCAGAAAACGGGATACCAAATTCTATAGCATCGGCTTTTTGGTATATTATTTTTAATATTTCAAGCGATTTATCATAATTAGGGAAGCATGCGGGCCAGAAAGGCATAAAAGCTAAGCGGTTTTGACTTTTGGCATTTTCAAAAATATTTGTCATAATTGTTCATTTTTAAATTGATTTATTGTTTCAATATCTTTGTCTCCCCTGCCAGATAAATTGATTATTATAGTTTTATCTTTTGCTAATTTACTGGCAAATTCTAACCCATAACTAATAGCGTGAGAGGATTCAAGAGCAGGAATAATGCCTTCAAGTTTACAAGTTAAGTCATAAGCTTTAACTGCCTGGGCATCGGTTACCATAGCAAATTTAGCTCGGTCGATACTTTGTAAATAAGCTTGAATAGGGGAAATACCAGGATAATCCAGCCCAGCCGAAATAGAATGAGATTCTTTAATTTGACCATCATTATCAACCAAAACTTTACTAATAGAACCATGTAAACAGCCAATGCTACCAAGGTTTAAAGTTGCGCCATGATTTTTTCCATCTCCTGCAGGCTCTACTCCAATTAATTTTACTTTATCTTCTAAAAAAGCTTGAAATATTCCAATTGCATTTGAACCGCCCCCCACACAAGCAATTACAGCTTCTGGTAAGTTATTTTCAGCTTTTATAATTTGTTCCCGAGCCTCCAAACCGATAATTTTATGAAAATAAGCTACCATGGTGGGGAAGGGATGAGGACCAGCAGCAGTGCCAAATACATAATAAACATCGTCTATGTGACCAATCCAATAACGCATAGCCTCGCTAATTGCATCTTTTAAACTGCTAGACCCATTATTGACAGAAATTACTTCAGCTCCAAATAATTTCATTTTATCAACATTAGATTTTTGTCTTATGCAATCTTTCTCTCCCATAAATATAGTGACTGGAAAGTTATATTTAGCCCCAATCATGGCCACTGCCAAGCCATGTTGCCCTGCCCCAGTTTCGCAAATTAATCTTTTTGCACCATAAATTTTAGCAATTATTGCTTGACCAATAACATTATTGGTTTTATGGGCGCCACCATGCAATAAGTCTTCACGCTTTAAATAAATTTTTGCCCCTTTGCCATAATTTGTTAAATTTTTAGCCAAATATAAAGGTGTCGGGCGTCCTGCATAATAATGTAATTCTTGGTTAAATTCGTCAATCAGATTGGGAGAATTCAAAAATTGATCAAATGCCTTTTCTATTTTTTGAAAATTAGGCACTAATAATTCTGGAATAAATTGCCCTCCAAATTGTCCATAAAAACCCTTCCCTTTATATTGCATAATTATTTCTTAAATTAATTATTTTTTCAGCATAGCTAATATTATATTTTTCATTCTCTTCTATGCCAGAAGCAATATCAAAAACCTGAGCTTGGCTAAAATTGTTAAAAAAATTTTCAATATTATTTTTATTTATACCGCCTGCTACGCCATAATTTAAATTTAAAGCATCAATTTGTGTTGGCAAAATATTGATTTTTGTGCCACTACCAGGATTTGCAGAATCAAAAAGCAACATGTCAGTTAGTGTTTTATAAGAATCAATTTGGTCTAGATTATTAATTGCTTTCCATACCTCAACATTGCATAATTTTTTAACTTCAACGCAATATTCAGGTGTTTCGTTGCCATGAAGATTAACAATGGGCTTTATAGGCAAAGAATTTATTATTGACGTTAATTTATTCAAATCTTCATTTTGAAAAATAATTACCAATATTGTGGATTTATTTTTCAAAAAATACATATTAATTAATTCACGATAATTTTGAGCATATCTTTTACTACTAGCTACCAAATTAATACCAATAAAATCTACATTAAAATATAACGAATGCTCTAAAGCTTCGTAAGTTCGTATACCACAAAATTTTATTTTTGGTCTATATCTCATTTTGTATTTCATCTAAAAATTTTGGATTTTGCATTACTGCAGTTCCTACTAAAATGCAATCAGCCAAGTCTTTAATAGGAATAACATCCGATTTAACTAAAATACCAGAAGCGGCAATTTTTACTATGTTTTGCGGAATGAGCGGCAAAATAGTTATAAATATTTTAGTGTCTATGATAAAACTAGAAAGATCTCTGCTATTAATTGCAATAATTTTAGGATCAATTTTCATCGCTACCTCTAATTCTTGCTCATTATTTATTTCAACAACTGCATCTAGATTTAATTCGTTAGCATAATTATATAGTTCACTCAAAGTATCAAAATCATTCTCAAAAGCCTTTATAATTAATAAAATAGCGCTCGCTCCAGACATTTTGGCATATGCGATCTGATTTTTTTGCAAAATAAAATCTTTAGATAATATAGGTAATTGTGAAATTTTAGTCACCTCAATTAAATCCTGCATTGACCCACCAAATCTTTTGTCGGTTAAAATAGATAATGCATGAACGTTGCGATGCTGATATTCTTTAACTTGAGTTAACAAATCTGCTTCTTTATTGATATTTGCATTTGAAGGAGAAAATCTTTTAAATTCGGTTATGATTTTAAGTTTATCAGTTTTATTTTTTTTAATAGCATCAATAAATGAAGCTCTGATGGGAAAATCTTTAATATCTGGCTCATAGATAAAATTTTTTAATTCCTCACGTTTTTCAATAATTATTTGTTGTAGTTTGTTTGTCATAAGCATTTTAAATAAAATTGTTCAGTTGCCATATAATTTAAATTGACATAATCCTGCAATGGATTAATATCGTGTTCTTCTTTAAGCAAATTATAAAATAATAATTTTGCTTGATCGATATTTTTTGGAAAATACTGCGCAATATTTTTATTACGCTTAATACCAAAATTTTCTGGTTCAATATAATATTCTTTAATTTTATTATTTAATACTTCTATAATTTTTGTTTTTCCAGCAATCGAAATTTCGTCAATTTTAAGCTCTTGGTCGTGAACCAACATAACATTTAAATTTAACTCCGATGCAATTAAAGCAATTTTTTCCATAATTTCTGGCTGAGATACTCCCATTACCTGTCCTTTAATCTGTAAAGATGAATTAATTAGTGGTCCCAGTAAATTAAAAATTGTCAAATGAGTTATTTGAGAACGAATATCGGAAACTTCTTGATATACAGGATTAAAAGATTTCATAAAAATATATGCTAAGTTATTTTTATTTACTTCCTCAGTAACATCTAAAATTGTATGGCATATTTTATAATTAGCTGATTCAAGTATATTAAAACCCCCAACCGACCCCGTAACCGCTTTGTTGCCATTCTTAATAATAGTAAATTTTTTGCTCAGTTTTTTGGCTAATATTGTTGAAAGATTTATTTTTAGTTTTTGACTACCCCCCGTGCCAGCAATATTAAAAACCTTATACCCAGGCAAATTAATTTTTGTTTGTTTGGCATATAAATATTTTGCAATTTCTATACATTCGTTAATAGGATAGTTTTTGCTATGCAGATCAACCAAAAATTCTTTAGTGAAAATCATAAAAATCTTGACATTTATATATCGTTATACCGATACAATGATATATAAATTAATTTGCAAGCAATTTTTTATGAATGATATATTTTTTAATTTACTTTCTAATAATGAACCATTCTTGTTTTCTAAATTCCAAAATCAGAAAGATATAACTTTATTTAAAGGAAAAATTTTCACCTGTAAAAAAATAGATGAAATAAAAAATTTAAAAAGTGGCAAAGCGGTGGTTTTGTTGCCATTCTCTGTAGCTAAAGAAAAGTATAGTTTTATTAATGATTATGGAGCTGAAATAATTATAATGAATGTTATAAAAGAAGATACAATCCCAATATCACAAGCCCTTAATTGTGATTTAATAAAAGATTTTTGCTCAATTTTACAAATAAATTCAATTAACGGTGAAGACCAATATTTAAAAGACGTTGTCGACGTAATAGAAAAAGAAATTAAAAATGGCGAAGGAGCTAATTTTATGCTATGTCAAAAAATTACAGGCAAAATTGATAATTTTAATATCCAAAAAGCTTTAGGCTTGTTTTTGAGATTAATAAAAAATGAATATGGAGCTTATCAAATTTTTTGCTTTTTTACTGGTACCGATTTTTTTATTGGAGCCAGCCCTGAATGTCATTTAAATTATACCAATGGTCAAGTAAGAATGCAACCAATTAGCGGTACTTTTAGAAAAAGCGATTTACCATTAAGTGAATTAAAAACTAATTTTGTCAATTTTTTACAGGATAAAAAAGAAATAAATGAACTTTTTATGACGGTAGATGAAGAATTAAAAATGATGAGTAAAATTTGCCCAAAAGGAGGAAAAATTATAGGTCCTAGGCTAAGAGAGATGTCAAAAGTAATCCACACTGAATATCTTTTAACTGGGCAAAGTGAAGCAAATGTATATGACATAATTAAAGAATCTTTGCACGCAGCAACTTTAGTTGGTAGCCCACTTGAAAATGCTTTTAGAATTATTCAAAAATATAACAATTTTGATAAAGAATATTATGGAAGCATGCTGGGCATTATTGATAAAAATGATAACCTGGATTCTTCAATAACAATCAGAACTATTAGAATTGATAATCATGGCAAATTCACTATTTTTGCTGGCGGTAGTATTGTTGCAGAATCAATACCAAAAAATGAGTTAGCAGAAATAAAAGCCAAACTAAGTTCGGTATTAAATAATCTTACCAAAGATGCTATTAAAATGGATAAAATAATGCCCTATTTTGAATTTGACCACGATATAGCCGAAATTTTGCAAGCTAGAAATCAAAGCCTTTCTAATTTTTGGTTTTTTGATAAAGCTCATGCCCATCTTATCAATAATAAAATAGCAAGCAAAACCGCAATAATTATTGATAATGAGGATTCGTTTACCCAAATGCTAAAACATATCCTTGAAAAAATTGGTTTAAATACTAAAATAATTGGTTGGGAGTCTTATAATGACAACCTTGATAACGCCAATTTAACAATAATTGGTCCAGGCCCTGGCAACCCCTGCGATGTAAATAATGCAAAAATTAAAAAACTTTCTATGATAGTGGATAAATTATTAACTAATAATAAAAAAATTGCTGGAATATGTTTGGGTCATCAAATAATAGCTAAGCATTTGGGATTTGAAATTAAAATAGGTAAAGAAATTTTTCAAGGCATTCAAAAACGAATAGACCTATGGGGTATAAAAGAAATTGTAGGATTTTATAATACTTTTTTTGCGCTTAAAAATAATAATATAAATATTAAACAAAGCTACGATTCAACTGGAGAAATATATGCTTTAAAAGGAAATAATTTTTTTTCATTTCAATTTCATCCAGAATCTTTGCTAACTCCCAATGGGCTTAATATTTTAGAAAATAATATTCTTGAGATAATTTATTAATAATTAAGAACTTTATATAGCCATCTATTACATTAAATTACTAAAACTTTGAATATGCTTTTGCAAAAATAATTCTTAAAAAAATACAATGATTCGTGTTGAAAATTATTTTTGGTATCTAAAGATTTAATTGTTAAATTTAAACTTTAAACAAACAAATAAAAATTTTATTGCACTTAAAGTAATTGAAATTACAAAAAGTTATTAGACATAATTTTTATAATAAATGTCAATCGTGCAACCAGCAAAACCTAAAATTAGAATAGCATTAAAAATGGAAATTTTTAATGAAACTGCGTCTATTACAAAAAAATATAATTTAAATACAGTCTGTGTAGAAGCAGCGTGCCCTAACATTGCAGAATGCTGGCAAAAAAAGCATGCTACTTTTATGATACTAGGTTCAGTATGTACCCGAGCCTGTGATTTTTGTAATGTTAAAACAGGAAAACCAGATTTGTTAGATCCTCATGAACCAGAAAAAATTGGTAAAGCCGTCAAAGAATTAAATTTAAGACATATTGTCATAACTTCGGTAGACAGAGACGATTTAGAAGATGGAGGAGCAGAACATTTTGCCCAAACTATTTTTGAAATTCGTAAATTATGCCAAAATACTACAATAGAAATATTAACTCCCGATTTTTTAAAAAAAGACGAAAAATTAAGTATCGAAGTAATTGCAGAAGCAAATCCCGATGTTTTTAATCATAATATAGAAACTGTGCCATCTCTTTATAATCGAATTCGCCCAGGGGCTCGTTATTTTAATTCTCTTTATTTGTTAAAAAAAATTAAAAGTTTAAAACCAAAAATTTTTACTAAATCGGGGTTAATGGTAGGCTTGGGTGAAACTAAAGAAGAAGTCTTGCAGGTAATGGATGATTTACGTTCAGCAGAAGTTGATTTTTTAACCATTGGTCAATATTTAAGACCAACCCCAAAACATGCGGAGGTTAAAAGATATGTTACCGAAGAAGAATTTGAATATTATAAACGCATGGCTTATATTAAAGGTTTTTTAATGGTTTCGTCTTCAGCTCTCACGCGATCTTCATATCATGCCGATGAAGATTTTATTCATTTGCAAGTTGCCAGAAATAATAAAATATAAATTTTATCCTATCATTTCTTTTTTAAAATCTTTATTTTTAATAAATAGATAGGCAGTAAAAAATATCGATATTGTTTCCATAATCAGCATAATCCAACCCGTTGACCTAAAATCATTGCTATAAAAATAAGAGGCTAATTGAAACCCTATTACGCTAAAAACCCATTTCCCTACTGTTAAAACCGCCGACATTCTTGAGCTTGCTCCTTCAATAGAATTGAGAGCAAAAATATATATAAAATTTAAAGGTATCGCTACCCCAATAGAAAGAATTGTGATAGTAAAAGTAATATATTCAGGGCTACGAACATTAAAAATTAATGCAAATAAACATAGAGGAATAAAAACAGCAAACATTATCATGCTACCTATAAAAGTTACTTTTTTGCCAAAAAAATCAATAATTAACTTACTACAAATACTAAATACTCCAAAAGTTAAAGTTAAAATCCCTTGGTAAATACCAAAAGCTTTTAAACTAATACCAAAAGATTCAATATATATAATTGGTGCCATTCCCACAAAAGCATAATAACTGCCACATTCTAAGCAAAAAATTAGAATAGCAATTAAAGCTATTGGCGATTTAAATATTATAGCATATTCTTTAATAGAAATAGTGCTAAGGGGGCTATTTGTTTGATTATCCGAAGGTATAAAAATATTAAATAACAAAAGTGCTATTATGCCAAGAATAAATAAACCTACAAAATTAGCACGCCAATCAAAAAACAAAGTAAGGTAACTTCCTAAAGTTGGTGCCACACAAATCGCAACAGTTATTATGCCATGAAGCATTGTCATGACACTCTGTTGCTTTTTTTTATCTTTTATATTATCTAACAAAATAATTGGGCTTAAAACCATTGGCATGGCAACCCCTAAACCCTGAAGAGCCCTGCCAAATAAAAGTAGCGAAAAATTAGAAGCAATAAAACAAAGATAACTACTGGCAATAAAAAGCAATAAACCAGCGTTTATAATAATTTTTTTGCCATACTTATCACCCAAGTTACCTGCAAAAAAAGCACCTATGCAATGCAAAATTAAATTAATTCCCAGTAACATTTCGGTTTTAAAAGGCGTTAAAGCAAACTGCTCTTGAATTTGGGGAAAAGCTGGTACGCAAATATCAATTTCTGCAGCCGAAACAAAAGATAAAAATATTATTACCGCGAAAATCATATTTTAATTATAAAAATTATGTCTTTAAATTAGCTATTTCAAAAATATTTTTCCTGGTATTCTTAAATCTATATATGTCATTGTATTATCCTTGGCAAATAGATTAACTCTTTCGTCAATATGCAACAATATATCGATTGAATCTTGCCATTCTTTGGCGGGCAATTTGACTATAAGATTATTTTTAAAACGTATATTCCATCTGCGTTGCGAAACCATTGAAAAGCCGTAAATTTTATCATATACATTTTTTTCTTTTAAATATTCGTAAATAGCAATTAATTTTTCTGGATGTTCGCTATCTTCGATAATAGGTAGGTTATCAAATTTAATGCCAGCATTATAATTTATTTTAACTCCTTCATCATCCAATAAAAAGGCTTGACTCGTAAGTTTATCTTTAACGGTAGCAATAACATTTCTTTCTTTAATATTAATAAAGATTTTATTATTCCATATAACCCTTCTAATTAATACCGATTTTATTAATGGAATAGATAAAATATTGTCATGCATGTCTTTTACAGATCCCAGCATTTGAACGTTATCATTGCCATCAAGTTTATACATAGTCGAAATAATTTCCTGCTTATCTAAATTTTTTAAACCTGAAATTTCTACTGAATCTATTCCTTTGTTACACCAACGCCCAAAACTTTCAGACAACGTATTAATTTGTTGATACAAAACAGAATAAGAAGCTTTAGTTTCGTCCAAAATATCGCTTACAAGGTTTCTATAATAATAAAATGCCAGCATTATAGAAAGAGTAACGATAATATTAATTATGCGACCAAATAACACTTTGTAAACGCGAGCCTGACGCTTTAATTTAATAAGTTCAGTGTTTGTTAACACTGGCGATACAAGTCGTTTAACAATTGGCATTTTATTTTAAAAATTTAGCATTTAAAATTAAATATTCAAATATTTGAAAAATATTAAAATTGCTATATTGGCAAATGTTATTTACCATAGAGCTTTTGCCCATTCCTGGTTGAGTATTGACTTCTAAAGTAAATATTTTCAAGTCTTCAACTCTAAAATCTACTCTGGCTACCGTATTTAAATTTAAAGTTTTTACTAAATTTAAGCTATGTTTATGAAGCTGATCTAATAATTCTTCATCAGCAGATATTTGATTTCTTGGGCAAATATTAATATATTTGTCTTCGTAAGTTATAATATTTTCATCTCCATTAGAAGTTATATCTATGCCTCCAATTATTTTTTTATTTAAAACTAAAACAACAAATTCTGAGCCATCAATAAATTTTTCTATAATAAATTCATCGTCGTTACTAAGTTCATTTTCTGTAATCGGCACATGAATTTTATCTTTTTTTCTTATGCATAAACCCAAAGTCGATCCACTACAGTTTGGCTTTAAAACATATCCATTTGTTATAAAATCGCTGGCTTTTTTTAAATATTCTCCCGATAAAACTTCATCTCTATCGACTAAAATCCATTTAGCAGTAGGAATATTTGCCGAAACCATTATACGCTTAGTATAGTCTTTATTAAATCCCACGCTAGCTACGTAGTGATTATCATGGGTATATGGTATTTCCAGCAAATCTAAAATACCTTGAATTCTACCGTCTTCTCCATAAACTCCATGCATGGCATTAAATACAATGTCTGGTTTTATAGCTACAATATCTTGATAAAAAGTAGATTTATTAAATTCTAGAAAAGTTGCTTTTGCTCCTACCGAAGCAAGATATTCACCAACATGTTGAGATGTCATTTTGGAAGGTAAATCTTCACCATTTCCGCTACCCGATAAAACTAATACATGCTTATTGAGTTTCATAACCAGAAATATTTTTAAACAACTTTACAAACCAAATATAAAAATAATAAATTTTGGTGGAGGCATGCGGGTTCGAACCGCAGACCCCCTGCTTGCAAAGCAGATGCTCTACCAGCTGAGCTATGCCCCCAAGTAACTAAAATCCAAAGATATATTTTTTTATTTGCAAGTATTATTGATAATTATATAATATTTATTAAGTTGGACATATTTGTGCCAAAAAGTTCAGAAATAATATTTTTTATTATATTGCTATATGAATCATTCTTATATAAAGAATAAATATTAATAAATGAAGTATCATCGCAAAAATCATCAATTTTAGAAGGCAATTTATATTCTGTAAACATATTAGTAAATGCATTAACTACGCTTTGAGATATTAATTTTCCTTGTGAAGCAATAACTGCATTTTTACTATTGTTTTTTTGCTTGACAATATTTTCAATAATTGAGTTATAAGCAGGATAATGGGTGCAAAATAAACCAATTGCGTTTAGATTTTCAAAATTAGCATTATTTAAAAAAATATTCATATCAATTTCAATTTTTTTTAAATTTTCTATATTTTTAATTTCACCTAACTCTACACTTTGTTGCCAATAAATTTCAGGAGCAAAAGATTTTATAATTAAATTTTTTTCAGTTAAATTATTTTTTTTGGCTTTATGATGAGCATATCTTATATATTTATCATAGATATTATTTCTAAAAGCTGCTGGAGTCGCAAACATCATTATTTCTATATTTTCATTGTTATTATTGTGGGCATTTATTAATGCTTCGTTATAAATTCCTTCAGCACTACTAATTACAATAGGCAAAACTTTGAAAGTATTATATCTATAAGATTCAAAATAAATATTATATAATTCAAGTTTTGCCGAAAGTGTGTTACACCCAACTATCAAAATATCACATCCTATTTGCCGTTGCAGACGATGAATCATTTTTGAGCCAGTAACAATAATTTCTTCATCACTTTTATTTCCGTAAGGGAAACCTTCGCATATATGATAAAATTCAAAAAATATATCGTGGGCTTGGCTTAAAGCTTTTAATGTGGGTAAAAAATATTTAATAAAATCACAAGCAAGAATTAAACCTCCAATTCCTGAATCACAAAAACCTATTTTTATAACATTTCCTATTCTCATAAATTTATAATATTGTTCGATATAAAATCAATTTTTTAGATTAAAACGTTGGTAATAAATTATGTCAAGGGCTTTTTAAAAGAAAACAGAAAAAGCTTGAATATTATAAAAACATATAACACTAAATAAATCAAATATTATTTAATTTATTATGACGGATAATATTCCGACTCGCAAAACTCTTTCATTGGGAGAAATAAAAAAACCAATGGACAAAAGTTCTTTGTTAGAAAAATCAATAAAAAATTCAAAAAAACAATTTCCGTTATTTAATAGTCAGGAAAAATCTTTTGATACTAACTCAAAAATAGAGCTAATAAATAATTACGAAAAAAATAAAAAGATTGACTCCGATGTATTTGGTACGGTTAAATTAAATGTTCCTGTTTCCGAAAATTTATCTCGTCTAGAAGAAGAGCAGGAAAAAAATAAAAAGCCCGCTTTGTCTCCAGAAAATTCTTCCGTAGTTAGTAAAATATCGCCAAAACAAGAATTTACAAAAAATGAGTCTGATAATAATAAAAATAAAAAAAAGAAAAGCAAAACAACTACAATAGTAGGAGAAGCTGCCAACATTAAAAAACAAATTATAACAAAATATGTAGTAGAAAATGTTGAAGAAATTACCGAAGACGAATATAATGTAGCTGAATACGAAAAATTATATGGTAGAACGTTAATCATTAAATCTTCGGTTTCTAATCCAAATTCACAATATAAAAAACGCAAAAAAGAATTTACGGGTTTGAAATCAAAGCAACAAAAATATGACAGTCTTAAGTTAAATATAAAAATTGACTCGTCAATGCTGGTTAGGGAATTTGCCGAAATAATAAATATTAAAGTTAAGGATTTAATAAAAAAATTATTAAAAATGGGAATAATGTTAACAGCTAACCAAGAAATCGACCGAGATACTGCCGAACTAATAGCAATGGAATATGGTCATGAAGTTAGCAATATAAAAAAAGATAAATATGAAGAAACTTTAGCAACAAGATATGAGAATGTTAATTCTTTTGCCAGACCACCTATAGTTACTATTATGGGACACGTAGACCATGGTAAAACTTCACTTTTAGATGCAATAAGAGATAGCGATGTAGCAGCTCATGAAAAAGGAGGAATAACGCAACATATAGGAGCATATAGCGTTACTAGCCCTAAAGGCAATAAAATCACATTTATTGATACTCCAGGTCACGAAGCTTTTAGCGACATGCGTTCGCGCGGAGCTAGAATCACTGATATTGTGGTGCTGGTCGTAGCAGCAGATGATGGAATTATGCCCCAAACTATAGAGGCTATAAATCATGCCAAAAAAGCCAATAATACAATAATCGTGGCAATTAATAAAATTGACAAGCCAGGAGCCAATGTTAGCAAAGTTAGAGAAAGCCTAATGCAATACGATTTGTTACCAGAAGAATATGGGGGTACAGTAATCACAGTTCCAGTTTCAGCCACCACAAAAGAAAACCTGGATAAACTTCTTGAAAGCATCACTTTGCAAGCAGAAGTTATGGAATTGGAAGCATTAAATACTGAATTAGCAGATGGAACAATTTTAGAATCTAAAGTAGATAAGCAACGTGGGATATCAACTACTGTTTTAGTACAAAATGGAATTTTAAAACAAGGAGACATATTTGTTTCAGGTATTATACAAGGAAAAATCAGAACAATGCTAAATTGCGAAGGCAAGCAAATTAAAGAAGCATATCCTTCTACTCCTGTCGAAATTTTTGGTTTTGAAAATCCTGGACTTATTGGAGACCCTATCTATGTGGTAGAAAGCGAAAAATATGCTAGAAATCTTATCAATTTTAAAAAAGAGCAAATTGCTGAAAATTATAAAAAAGAAAACCCTAGCAAGCCAGCAGAAAGCATAACAGCGGATCAAGCATTTGCAAATTTTGCTATTGAAAATAAAATAAAAAACCTTTATTTTATTATAAAAACCGATACACAGGGATCATTAGAAGCCGTAAAAAAAGTTATCGAAAGAATTCAACATGAGGAATTTAAAATTAAAATACTTTATGGAAATGTTGGACCTATTTCCGACTCCGATATTGAATTTATAAAATCCGACCCTCAATCAATTAATATTGTGGCTTTTAATATAAAAATTGATAACAAAATTGCAAGATTAAGTCAATTATATAAAATTAACATTTTAGAACATTCTGGAATTTATCATTTAGAAACGGCAGTTAAAGCTTTGGCATCCGAATTATTAACCCCTATCCGAAAAGAAGAAAACATAGGAACTGCCTTAGTAAAACAGCTTTTTGATATGACAAAATTTGGTAAAATTGCTGGCTGCACGGTTACTAATGGAGTAATAAAAAATGGCTCTTTGGCAAGAATAATTAGAGGAGAAAAAATCGTGTATAAAGGGGAAATATCATCTTTGCGACATATGAAAGATGAAGTTAAAGAAGTTTTAAGTGGCAGGGATTGTGGTATAAAATTTTCTAATTACGAAGATATAGTAATTGGTGATAGAATAGAAGCATTTGTAATAAAAGAAGAAAAAAAAGTTTTAGATTAATTTATAATTAATTATGCCAGCAGCCTTAAAAAATATTTCATCTTTACAAAAAAATGCAGTTTTTGAAACTATCATCGATTTATATGACAATATAAATAAAATGATTACCGAGGTAGAAATGTCTAATGAAACAAATAAAGAAAATACCTATATTGCTATTTTGCACGACTTAATAAAAACGATAGATAAAGCCGCAAGAATAATTTCTAATGAATATTCTCAAATACTTAACACGGAAAAAATTAATAAAATATCATCTAGAAAAATAAAAACAGCTCTTGAAGAAATATTCGACGCAGTAGAAAATGTTAGAAATGTATTATATACAATGCAATAATTACAATGACTACTCAATATATTGTTTCCAATTCGCATTACGATAAAAAAAAGAACAAAAGTATAATGGAAAAAATTCACGACATCAAATCCAACAAACATCATATCAGGGTTACAAAAGTTCAAAAAAAAACTTCATCAAACAACTGGATGGCTAGGCATTTAAATGATCCTTTTGTACAAGCTTCTAAAGCAGAAGGCTTTGTTTCGAGGGCAGCCTATAAATTAATAGAAATAAATGATAAATATAAAATATTAAAACCCGATAGCGTAATATTGGACGTAGGATGTTGCCCTGGCAGCTGGTTGCAAGCAATTTGGATAACAATAAAATCTAAAAACAGTTTACTTGTTGGAATTGATTTATTACCTCCCGAGCAAACAATTATTGATTTTTTTACTGGATATAATTCCAATATACATATCCTGCAGGGAGATTTTTTTTTACCAGAAACCCAAGAAAATATATTATCAAAACTTAAAAATCAAAAAATAAATTGCTTAGTTAGCGACATAGCGCCTAATACCACTGGTATTCAAGAAATAGACCATTTGCAAATGATGGAAATGGTGAGGGGAATTTGTGATTTTATGTATAAAAACCTTGCAAAAAATGGAAATTTTATAAGCAAAATATTTGACGGTAGCGAAACAAAGCAATTAATATCAGAGCTAAAGCCAAAATTTAATAGAGTTGTAATTTATAAACCATTAGCATCAAGAGCCAACTCAGCTGAAACTTATTTAGTTGGAATCGGATTTGTTCAATAAAAAACTTAAATAAACAATGCAAACAAAAAAATTTTTTATTAAAACTCACGGCTGTCAGATGAATGAATATGACAGCGAGCAAATGCAAAAAATGATAGGAGCAATGGAATATAACAAAACCGAAAATATACAAGAAGCTGACATAGTTATTATGAATACTTGTCATATTAGAGACAAAGCTACCGAAAGAATGTATTCAGAATTAGGCAGAATGCGAGAAATAAAAGAAGAGAGAGAGCAAAGAGGTGATAAAACAGTGATTATTGTTGCGGGATGTGTAGCTCAAGCAGAAGGAGAAGAAGTATTTCGCAGAGCTAAATTTGTTGATATAGTGGTGGGACCAGAATCTTACCATAATTTGCCTGCAATGATAAACAACACTCTTCAAGGAAAACAAAAAATGATAAATTTAAAATTTTCTCCAGAAGAAAAATTTGATTATTTAGAACAAGAATTAGTAAAAAACGATAATATAATCAAACCCTCCGCTTTTGTAACAATACAAGAAGGATGTAATAAATTTTGTAATTTTTGCGTTGTGCCATATACAAGGGGCGCCGAATACTCTCGCAAAGTTGAACAAATTTTAGAAGATATATATAGATTGGTAGAAAATGGAACCAAAGAAATTATTTTTTTAGGGCAAAATGTTAATGCTTACCATGGCATTGATAGCAAAGGCAGGCAGTGGAGCTTAGCACAACTTATTAGCAAAGTTTCTGAAATTAAAGCTATTGAAAGAATCAGATATACCACTTCTCATCCACGTGACATGACCCCAGATTTAATTGCTATACACGGCTCTGAACCAAAGCTAATGCCATTACTTAATTTACCAGTGCAATCAGGTTCTAATGCAATATTAAAAGCAATGAATCGCAAGCACTCCCGGGAAGAATATATCGAAATAATCCATCAATTAAAAACTATAAATCCTAAAATTATTTTTTCTTCAGACTTTATTGTGGGGTATCCAGGGGAAAGTGATGAAGATTTTGAGCAAACGTTAGATTTAATAAAACAAGTTAAATTTTCTTCGCAATGCTTTTCATTTAAATACTCCCCTCGCCCTGGTACTCCAGCAGCAGATAAAGACCAGATTCCAGATAAAATTGCCTCCGAAAGATTATTTATTTTACAAAATTTACTTGATAATCAACGCACAGAATTCAATCAAAGTATGATTAACAAAAAATTTAAAGTATTATTTGATAAAATAGAAATGCGTTATTATGATCAATTGGGTGGGCGTAATGAATTTTTACAAATTGTAGTCGTAGATAATTTATCTGAATTGCAAAAAAACCGATTATATGGACAAATTTGTGAAGTTGAAATTACCAAAGTAAATAATAATAGCTTAACTGGAGAAATCTATTTTATTTAACAAATATTTGATTTATTCCTAAATCAATTAAATATAGATATATTAATATTTCATAAGATATTATTTTGA
Organism: Alphaproteobacteria bacterium; assembly: GCA_025363115.1. Lineage (GTDB taxonomy): Bacteria > Pseudomonadota > Alphaproteobacteria > Rickettsiales > Deianiraeaceae > CAMCQG01. The sequence continues at coordinate 30,770 of JANYEN010000031.1, forward strand.
CAATAATCTATTAAAATAATTTTTTAATTTGCTTCCATAAATATAAAACTGCAAACTCAATAAAAAGAGTTTTAATTTATTATATAAATTATGAAAAATATATTTTCTAAAATATTTGCTACTAAAAATGATAATAAATCAATTAAAGGATTACAAACTTACTATATTAATTCCACTTACAAAGATAGATATTCTGGAGTTTATCAAAATTATTTTTCTTTATCTAAACACGGATTTATAGAAAATATTATAGCTTTTAGAGCCATAAGCATGATAGCAAAAAGTGCTTCTTCAGTAACTTTAACAGCTTATAAAAATTATAATAATGGCAATAAAAAAGAGTTAGCAGGACATAAAATAAATGCTCTTTTAAAACAACCAAATCCTAAATATGGATTGGCAGAATTTATTGAAGAAATTATTACTTATCAATTAATTTCGGGAAATGCTTATATTTATGCAGCCGAAGATAAAAATGGAGTCCCAACAGAATTACAAATTTTGCGACCTGATCGAATAAAAATTTTAAACAACAATGACTATTTAGTTTATCAATATTCAATTAATGGATTGATTTACGATTTTTGTGAAGATGATAATGGCGTGTTAGATATTTTGCATTTAAAAACTTTCCATCCTCTTGATGACTTATACGGTTTATCAAGCTTAGCAGTAGCAAATCGCTCTATTGAACAACACAATGAATGTATAGAGTGGAATAAATCTTTAATGAAAAATGGAGCAAGACCAAGTGGCGCCGTGGTTATGAGCAATAGTAATGGCACGCTCACTGATAATCAATTTGAACGTATAAAATCTCAAATTAATGAACAGGTTTCAGGTGGTGAAAATGCTGGAAAAATTATGTTATTAGAAGGTGGGTTAGACTGGCGAGAAATGAGTATGAGCCCGAAAGATATGGATTTTATTGAAACTAAAAACAGTTCAGCACGAGACATTGCTTTAGCTTTAGGCGTTCCACCTCAATTATTAGGGATTCCGGGAGATAATACCTATTCAAATATGTCGGAAGCACGCATGGCATTTTGGGAAGAAACAATTTTGCCATTATTAAACAATATTTGCAATAAACTTTCAACCTGGCTTTCAGCTCAATTTATGGAAAATATAGAAATTGCATACGATCCCGATACAATATCGGCTTTAACATCGCAAAGAAAAATACTTTGGCAAACTGTCAATAATAGCAATTTTTTATCAGATGAAGAAAAAAGAACTATGTTGGGATTTAATAAAAATATGTCCTAACAAATTACTTTATGACAGAAAAAACATTTCTTTTTGTTGCATTATGATTAATTTTGTAGAATAATTATTGTGAATTAAATAAATTTTAAAAAGATGGCAAATGTTGGATCTATTATGACTGGTGCAACAAGAATTATTACTTCCAAGCTTAAAAAAGCTGCAGCGCAAGGTTTAAAAAGTGGCGCACAAACTTTAGCTACTGCAAGCGGAGGACCTTTAACAGGCTTGGTGGCAGGTAAAATTGCATCAACAGTTGCTTCTAAAATTAAAAAAACTGCTACCCCAGTTATAACAAAAAAATTAACTTCTCAAGTTTTAAATAATATAAAAAAAAAGCAATCAAATAGTCAAATGGACGGCTCTCCATTTGGTGCATCAAAAATAGCAAGCAAGTCCTTTAAGAAAACTAGTTTAATTAAAGAAGTAATATCTAAATCTATATCGGGCGTGACAAATAAAGTTAGCAAGCTTGCGAATACCAAAAGCATTAATGGACCATCAAGTGCGGGGAAAAATCAGCAAACTCAAACTAAGGGTGCTATTAGGTAAATTTTTTAAAAGTTATGAAAGGTATTGCTTTTTTAATATTATGCTTTTATTGGTGTAATATAAATTTATTTGCTAAAAATATGGCTATAGATATATCCTTAACTCCATTTCAAGAATATGTTATAAAAAAGGGGGGCACGGAACCTCCTTTTAAAAATGCTTACTGGGATAATAAAGAAGAGGGAATTTATGTTGATGTAGTTTCGGGAGATGCATTATTTTCATCTTTAGATAAATATGATTCTGGAACTGGATGGCCTAGTTTTACCAAGCCTATTGCGGAGGATAAAATAGCTACTCACAAAGATTTTTCGTTAGGAATGCAAAGAAATGAAATTAAATCTAAATCTGCTAATTCGCATTTAGGGCACGTTTTTGAAGACGGACCAAAGAACAAAGGAGGTAAAAGATATTGCCTTAATTCAGCTTCTTTGAAGTTTATACCCAAAAAAGATTTAGAAAAAGAAGGTTATGAAAAATATCTAAAATTATTTAATGATCAAGATCAATTTCAAGAAGCTATATTGGCAGGCGGTTGTTTTTGGGGAATGGAAGATTTGTTAAAAAAAGTTCCTGGAATAACTAAAACAGAAGTAGGATATATTGGCGGAATTATTCCGAATCCCACTTATTCTTTAATTACTCACGGCAATACTGGACATGCCGAAGCTGTAAAAATAACATTTGATAGTAAAAAAATCGGCTATGAAAATTTAATAAAGTATTTTTTTAAAATTCACGATCCCACAACTTTAAATCAGCAAGGCAACGATAAAGGCACTCAATACAGATCGGCAATATTTTATTATAACGATGAACAAAAAGAAATAGCCCACAAAGTTATAAAAAAAGCTGATGCCTCGGGGCTTTTTAAAAGCAAAATTGTTACTGAAATAATTAAAGTAGATCATTTTTATTCAGCAGAAGAATATCATCAAAATTATTTACAAAAAAATCCCCAAGGTTATACTTGCCATCATATACGAACAGATTTAGATTTTTAGTAAAAAATTTATTTGATTTTTTCTAGAAGTTGTTTAACTTTTTCTATATCTATCAATATGCTAGACATTTTTTCTTGAACATAATTGTTGTCTATTTTGTTCATATCAATTTGAGACCAAGATAATAAATCTGGCAAAGAATTATTTGCTTTTTCGGTAACTGGCATCAATGTATATTGCATATATTTGTCGGTTGCCTCGCTTAGCATAATTTTTTGTATTCCAGCAATTTTCATGCCTTTTTCATACATTAATGTTTTAATATTTTTAAATTGGTTTATCGCTTCTAAATTATAATACTTTCGTTTGCCTTTGCCAATTTTTGGAGTTATTTGGGGAAATTGTTTTTGCCAAAACCTAATGGTATGAGCTGCTACTTCTACCATTGAGGCTACTTTGCCTATTGAAAAAAAGTTATTTTTTAGATTACTTTCCATTTTGTACTATAACTAACTTAAAATATTTTATCAATAAAAGGTTTTTTTGCAAGTTATTTATTTTTTCCTTGCATAAAATTTATTTTAACAAATTTCCATTCCGCATAAGAATCGGCGGGCAACCCTTTTAATGGACTACAATTTATAATGGCTTTTTTAGCATTTTGAGTCATAATATTATATATATTAATTTTACTATCTCCTATAATAATCTTATTTTCTATATCAATTTTATTGACCGATCCATTCATTGCATAGCCAATTACAGCTGTCACCACAAGATTATTTATGTCGGCATCAGGGTTATAATATTGATTCCAACATTTGTTAAGCTGAACAGCTATAATATCTTTTACAGAAATTTGGATATCTTCGGAGGCTATATCTTCAGAAGCACCAAAAATAGTTGTTTGTGGATTATCATTAGATATTAAATTGATTGGATCGGGTTCTGGTAACGATTCTAAAGGCACTGAGGGAGTTATATTTTCGGCTTCTGAAACTGTATCATCTATTACATTATTAATATCGTCTACGGGAGATGATTCTTGAATTTTCTCAATATTTTTTTTAACAGATAAATCAGGCTTTAATGGCTTAAGCACAGGCAAAGGAATTTTTTTTAAGGTAGATAATTTTTTTAATTTAATTATTTTTTTTGCAATAATTTTTTTTTGGGGGGTTGGTAAGCTAACTTTTGGAGGAATAATATTCTTAACTATTTTAGCAAAAGAAGGACCAGGGGCATCTTTGGTGATTATAGAAGAATTAGGAGACGGAGGCGAAACGGTAGTTTTATTTTTATTATCAATAAGTTTTTTATAGTCATTTTCGGAAATAGTAATTAATTTAATTTCCCCTTTAGAAACCGTTATTCCGCTATCAAGGTATTGGGGTATAAAATATGCAAGAGGTATAAGTATAAATATAACTACCATAAGGTGAATATATAGAGATTTATAATAGTTTTTTTTAGCAATATTAAATATTATTTGCATAAAATTAATGAGCAAATTTTATCATATTTTCTATAGTAATATCCATACCTTTTTCAAATGATATTTTAGGGATAAATCCAAGTTCATGAGTGGCTTTAGAAAAATCAATGGCATATTTTTTATCATGCCCTTTTCTATCTTCTACAAAATTAATTAAATTTTTGCAATTTTTGCCTAATTTTTTTAATATTTGGCCACAAATATAATTGATAATATCAATATTAGTTCTTTCATTGTTGGCACCAAAACAATAACTTTGCCCTATTTTACCTTTTGTCATAGCCAAATAAATGCCTTGGCAAAAATCATCTACAAAAATCCAATCTCTTATGTTTAATCCATTGCCATAAACAGGTATTGGTACATTATTTAAACAATTTTCAATTGTTTTTGGTATAAGTTTTTCTTTTAATTGGTTAGGACCAAAATTATTGCTACAATTTAATATAATTGCATTAAAATTAAAGGTTTTTATATAAGATTTTATAATTAAATCAATAGCAGCTTTGGATGCTGAGTAAGGACTTGAGGGATTATAAGGGGTATTTTCATTAAATTTAGTATGGTCGTTTAATTCTAAATCTCCAAAAACTTCATCAGTTGAAATATGGATAAATTTAAAAGAATTATTTTGCTCTTTTTGATATTTTAAACAAGTTTTAATTAAAGAAAAAGTTGAATTAACATTTGTCTCGATAAAAATAGAAGGGTTATCAATGGAATTATCAACATGGGTTTCTGCTGCAAAGTTTACTAATATATCGATTTTATGTTTTTTGATTATATCGAAAATTTTAGCGTCCCCAATATCGTTTTGATAAAAAATACAATTAATATCTTCAATATTTTCTAATTTACCAGCGTATGTTAGCTTATCAACTACAATAATATTATTTTTATCATGGTTAATAAATTTGATAAAATTTGATCCTATAAAGCCACATCCCCCTGTAATTAAAATATTTTTTTGTTCCATTGGGCTTGTTATATAACTTGCTTTTTATTTATCAAACTAAAATAGTTTTAATAAAATTCAACGTTTTTTTAGATTAATATGAAAGGCTTAGTGCTGGCAGGTGGAACTGGAACCAGAATGTATCCAATTACCAAAGCGGTTAATAAGCATTTGCTTTTAGTGCATAATTTGCCAATGATATATTATCCAATTTCATTTTTGATGATGCTTGGAGTGAAAGAATTTTTAATAACAACTCATGAAATTTATTTAAATGATTTTATTAAATTGCTGGGAAATGGCAAAAATTACGGGATTTCTATTAATTATAAAATTCAGCAAGAAGCCGATGGAATAGCTGGAGCACTTAATATTGCCGATGGATTTATAGAAAAAAACGATAAATTTATTATGATATTAGGAGATAACTTCTTTTTTGTACCAAATTTAGGAGCTACATTCAAAAATTTTTTTCCTTCAGATAAAGCCGCAATTTGTTTGAAAGCGGTAGATAAGCCACAAGCTTTTGGAATAGCAGACATTGATAAAAATGGAATTGTTAAGTCAATAGAAGAAAAACCAACTATAGCAAAATCTAATCTTGCAGTAACTGGCATTTATTATTACGATTACAGGGCTATAGAATTTTCTCGCACAATTAAAAAATCTAATCGTGGCGAACTTGAAATAACCGATATAAATAACGAATATATTAAACATAATGCCATGTCTTCAATTACATTAAATCGATCGGCGGTATGGTTTGATTGTGGTACATATGAATCTTTGTTATCGGCGTCTTCTTTTGTTAATGCAATTAAACAAAATCATGGTTTGCAACCTGGAGTTTTAGAAGAAGTAGCATTACGAAAAGGATATATAACTTTAGATTTTTTGAAAGAAATTTGCGATGAATTAAAGCCTTGTGAATATAAAGATTATTTAAATGTAGTTATAAAAGAATATCAAAACTAAAAATATTTTTTACCCATATTCATAACTAAATAATTTCTGCTATTTTTACAATCTGCTCAATATCAAGCTCTTCAATTCGAACATCCTTATTTGGTAAGATAGAATCTAATTTAATAAAATTATCATTGCTAAAATAGCTTTTAAGCAAAGGAACTAGCTTTTTACGCCTATTTCCAAAACCGATATTACAAATTTTTATTATTTTTTTATAAGTCTCAGTTGCAATCAAATAATTATGAGGTATAAATTCCAAAATACTGGAATCAACTTTTGGTGGAGGAATAAAATTGGCAGGATTGATATCTATAAGCTTTTTAGTTTTGCCAAACAAAGCACAAAGCACCGTTAATTTTCCATAATCTTTAGTTTTTAGTTTAGCACACAGCCTTTGTACTACCTCTTTTTGCAACATTGCAACAATTTTAGTTATATAATTAGATTGTTCTATTAAATTAACAATAATACTATTACCTACGTTATAGGGGAAATTTCCAATTATTGTAATTTTTTCAAACTCAAAATTCGCTAAATTAATAGACGTTGCATCTAAGTTGAATAAAACTAAACGAGGGTCGTTAAATTTTTTTTTTATTATTTCCAGCATTTCTATATCTTTTTCTATTAAAATAAGCTTTTCAAGGTAGGTGTTTTTTAACAAATATTCAGTTAAATTTCCTGTTCCTGGTCCTATTTCCATAACTATTTTAGCATTTTGAGCCATTAACGCAATTTTTTGCAAAATAACAGGATTATGAAGCAAATGTTGCCCTAATTCTTTTTTAAGCCTCATTGCTTCGTTGGTTTTTGCCTATTTTATCAACAATTCCGTTTATAAAACCAATTTCTTTGCCATTAAAAAAATGCCCTGCTATATTGGTATATTCACTGGTAATTATCGCAATTTCTGTATTAGGTTGATATAAAATTTCACACACAGCGCATCGCAAAATTGCCCTAATTACGGTATCTAATCTTTCTACCGTCCATTTTTCATTAAGATATTGAGAGACGATGTTGTCAATTTTTTCTAAATCTTTTATTACCCAATCTACAATTGCTTCAAAATGTTTTTCATCAATTCTTTTATTTTTTCTATTTTTTCCATAATCTTGGTTAGAAAAAAAGATATGTTTATAAAAATATAGAACGCTCCTGCATATAATATTTATTTCTTCTTTTACTTTGATAATTGGAATTTTTATTAAATTTGCTTTATGTTTGATGTCAAAAAGATATATAGCTTGAACAGAGCACATCCTGGCTATTCGACGACGGTAAGTTAAAAAGCGTTCAAAAAGAGCTTTTTTTTCATCTGGCGTGTTATCACTTAAATCCATAACATAATACCTCACATTGCAAAACAACAGACTAGCTTATTTGATTATTAAAGCTAGTAATTTTATTAAATTTAATTATATTTGACTTAAAACAATTGTCAAGAATCAATTTACAGCTTGACATTTAGCTAAAAAGATTTAAAAAATATATTAATATAAATGTTTATTTTGTAAAGCTTTTATATATGAATCCAAATTTTCAAAAAGTTTTAGAAAAATTTGCTGGCATCTTTCCTGTTCCTGTGGTTGATATTGCTATAGAATTAGGATATACAGTACAACTTTTTACACCTATAGAAGAATATTGCAATGTTATGGCGGCGGTCCATTTTGTAGAAAAGCAAATTTTAATTAATCAAAATGACACGCCAGAAAACACGCCAGAAAAAAAACGATTTGCTTTGGCTCATCAAATTGGACATATTTATAATGATCAATTTAATGAGCAAGAAGATTCTCAGATTGACTCAATGATGGATATAGATTATCCAAATAATGAAAAGGAGATTAAAGCAAACGCTTTTGCCATTAACTTACTGATGCCTGAAGAAGCTTTTAAAAAAGAATGGGAAAAATTTATATATGTTCTTAAAAATGATATTGAAACTACCGCTCAAACGCTAAGAATGACGTTTGGAGTTTCGGTATCTCGTATATTAGAAAGAGTAGCTGAATTAAAATTAACTGTTTAAAAAATGCCTGAAGCTATTTTTTGGGAAAAATCCTTAAAAGACACATCTATTGATCTTAATAGAACTAAAAATGCCCTTGAGGTACAAGCTATATTAGATAAAAATACCCGAGAAAGACAAGCAGATGATCTAAGGAATAATGCCGCAAGTATTGTTTTTTGGTACGTAGCAATCTGTACTTTTATTGTCTTTGGAATAGTATGTTTACAGGGTTTTAAGGTTTTTAATTTTATTTTAGAATCTAATATTATTTTAGCATTAGTAGGAACTTTATTCGCCCAAGTAATAGGGCTTGCAATAATTGTCATAAAGTATCTTTTTCCTGCTTTAGAAAATATGTAAATTTATATGAAAGTAATTTTGCAGGTATTGCCCTCTTTTAACATGGGAGGCACAGAATACGAAACTTTAGATACGGCTAATTTTTTAGCTAAAAATGGTTATAAATCAATAGTGCTTTCAGCGGGAGGGTCTTTAGTAGAAAAACTTGATAAGTCAGTTATACATATTACCAATAAGTTTATAAAAAGTAAAAATATTTTTTTATTAATTTATAATATTTGGTTAATAAAAACTATTATAAAAAAATATGATATAAACTTAATACATGTTAGGTCTAGAGCCCCTGCCTGGGCATGCTTTTTTGCAATAAAAAGCTTTTCTAATATTAAATATGTTACTTCTTTTCATGGATTGTATGGAATGCAAAATTGCTTTAAAAAATTTTATAATTCAATAATGGTGCGTAGCCAAAAAATTATTGCTGTTTCTAATTTTTGCAAAGAGTATATTTTGCAATATTATCCTGAAGTTAAAAATAAAATAGTTACAGTTTATAGCTGGGTAGATGAAAAAAAAACTGATTTAAATATAGATTATATAGGATATATAAGAAATTATTTTAAAATTCCTTTAAATAGCAAAATTATATTTTTACCAGGTAGACTATCATCAGCAAAAGGTCATAAATTTTGGTTACAAGCAATGTCAAAAATTAAAGAACCTAATATTGTTTGCTTAACTATGGGTGCTAACGAACCATTACGCCATAAACTTAAAAAATTTGCTAAAACATTAAATTTTCAACATCCTTTAATATTTATTCCTTATACTGATAATATGCCAAGCCTTTATTCTATGGCAGATTTAATTGTATGCCCTTCTATCAAACCAGAGTCTTTTGGTAAAACAGTAGTTGAAGCTTGCTTGATGCAAAAGCCAGTAATTGCAACCAACTTAGGTTCTTTTAAAGAGACTATAGTAAACAATAAAACTGGTTGGTTGGTCGAAAACGGCGATATAGAAAACTTTGCTAATAAAATTAAAGAAGTGTTGTTTATGAATTTTGAAGAAAAAAATAAAATTACGTTAACGGCACATAAATATGTTCTAAAAAACTTTACTTCCTCTGCTATGCTACACAACATAGTAAAGGTATACGATTCTTTATTATAGCTAATCAAATCTAGCCATATTTATATTGTTTTTTAAAATTAAAACATTCTAAACAATATTTAATTAATTTAATTAACTTAATGCAGCAATTAATTTGTAAAATTTCTTTACGTTATTTAAAATCACAAAAAAGTAATTATCTTCCCTCTACAATTGCCGCTATTTCTTTTTTTAGTATTGTAATCAGCGTAGCTACTTTAATTATTGTAACTGCGGTGCAAAATGGATTTAGGACAGAATTGGTCAAACAAATTATTGGTATAAACGCTCATATTAGTTTATCAGGACGTGACAATATTAATGATTTTAATCAAATTATTAATAAAATAAAAATTGAATTAGGAGATAATATAACCCAGATAATACCTATTATTGACAGCAAAGGAATGTTGGTAAACCCAAAAAATAGTTCGTCAGCAGGAGTTTTTGTAAAAGGCATTATAGCGGATGACATAAAAATAAAAGCAATTAACTTTAAAGCATTTACTGCTGAAATTAAAAATTTTAAAGAAAACGCAATAATCTTGGGCAGTGATTTAGCATATAACTTAGGGGTTTTTATAGGAGATAATGTTATTCTTATTGCTCCCGAAATAAATGAAACATTGTTTGGTGTTATGCCACGTAGCAAAACATATAAAGTGGTAGGAATAGCTAATTTTGGACTTTCTCAATATAATGACATTCTTGCATTTATTCCATTAAACCAAGCACAGAAATTTTTTAGATATTCTAATCAATCGGTAAACTTGATTGAAATTATGATAAAAAACCCAGAAGAAGTAGAAATTTTAATGGATCGAATAGATAAAATTATATCTTCAAATATTTATTCGTATAGCTGGAAAAAACAAAATGAAGGTTTGCTTTCGGCATTAAAAATGGAAAAAAGCGTTATGGTTTTAATTTTGGGAATGTTTGTAATAGGTTCTATATTTTCAATTTTTGCTGGTTTAACTATGATGATTAACGATAAATATAAATCAATTGCTATATTAAGATCGATGGGTTTTAAACGTTGGCAAATAGGAGAAGTTTTCTTTTTAACTGGCATGATAATTATTATAACAGGAGCGTTTATTGGCACCACAATAGGAGTATTTTTATCACTTAATATCGATAAAATAAAGGTTTGGCTAGAATCGTTATTAAATGTAAAATTATTTGATGGAGCCATCTATTTTGTTTCAACTCTGCCTTCTGATATTAAATTTGAAGACGTTATATTAATAGTTATTTTTGTATTATTTTTTGGCATTTTAGCAAGTATTATTCCTGCTATCAAAGCCACCAAATATCAACCAGCCGAAGCTTTAAAATATTTTTAAGTTGACAATAATTTTGAAGTAAGATTTTAAAAGAAACAAATCTATTTGATTCTATTTTATGATAAATTCTTTATACACAAAATTTATCAATACTGTTATTCACTCTAATGTACACCGTAAGGTGTAAAACATTTTCTATTAAATCCACCTTGTTGCAAATTTTTTTAGCATTATATCAAAACGTATTCAAATTTAATTTATTCATACCATGAACTCTCAAAATAACATTAATTTATTATTTCAAGATAAAATAATTAATGTTATAAAATCACACGATGTTATCAATAATCCTTATTTAATTTGGTTTTGCGATGGCAAACAAAACTTAAAACAAATGCAAGATTTTATTATCCAATATTCAATATTATCTAAACAGTTTTTAGTGGCGCTTACTAATAAGTTGGCTAGTTCCGAAAATATTTCTGCATCCCGTGCAACTAAAGAAATATTGGCTAACGAGCTTGGTGTAATTTATAAATCAGGTAGTATTGAAGGAGGGATATTCAGATTTAACGCTGGTCACTATGAATGGTTATATCAAACTGCCAAAGATTTAGGGTTGGAATTTGATCAAATTGGATTAAAAAAATTAGCCACTTCTTATACGCAAAAATTTTGCGATACTATGATTCAATTGTATGGATCAGATGATGCAATGGTATCGGCTGGATCGGGATTTGCTTTTGAATTTTGGGCTGGCATGGTTGAAGACTATTGGGGTAATATGATTAGTGGGTTTGAAAAATATAATAAAATTAACGATAAAAAAATTTCTTATGGTTTTTTTACTAGTCATTATCAGCTCGAGCTACAACATACCAAACATATTAAAGATGAGCTAAATCAAATATACGAACAACCAAATTTTGAACTAAAATCGTTTATCGATGGTGGCATTAAAATGCTAAATGCGTTAAAAATTTTTTGGGATGGCTTGTTTATTAACAAAGAAAAGTTTAATTAATTTATTTTTTTTATTATGTTATTTTTTTTATCAAACATGCTCTTAAGTTTTTTAGGAGCTATATGTCCTGGACCAAATATTGTCTGTACCTCTTCAAACAGTATAATTTATGGTAAAAAAGCAGGCTTAGCAACAGCAACAGGAGTGCTTGCAGGAGTGGCGTTATGGATGATATTTTTAATATTTGGATTAAGCTATTTATTGCAATATCCTAAATTTATAATGATATTTAAAATAACCAGCATTTTATATTTAATATATCTGTCTATTAATATTATGACCACCAAAAAGCTAGATAACAAAATAAATCCCTATTCAAACCGTAAATTTTTTACCACAAGCTTTATTGTAGCAATTCTTAATCCTGAAATTGCAGTATTTTATAGCGTAATTTTTGCTAATATAATCCAAAAATATCCTATAAATCAGCTTTTTCATTTATTTTATAGTGCCTGTGGTTTTATAGCAATGGAAGGGATGGTGTTTTTTAGTGCAGCAATATATTCAGCAAAAATATCTCAAGCAATTAATAAATATTTAAATGTTATTAAAATGGCATCTGGATTTTTAATTTTATATTTTGTTGTGTTGATATTTTTATCTTTTTTTAAATAGTTTTATAAATAATAAAAATTGGCGAACCATAATAATTTATATGATTCGCCAGTTTTATTTACTCTTTAGGTTCTCCTTCTACAACTTTTTCTTCAGTTGGTTCAGACTTATCATCTGGGTTGGGAGTATCATTTGATGATGTTCCACCAGCACCTTGAGAATAGACAGCTTCACCAATTTTCATTGATAATCTTTCTAGCTCTTCGGTAGTATTTTTTAAAAGATTGATATTCTCTTCTTCAATCGCTTTTCTAACGGCTTTAATTCCATCTTCTATGTCAGTTTTTAATTGAGGAGGAAGTTTTTCGCCATGCTCTTTAAGCGATTTTTCAGTAGAATAAGAAAGAGATTCTCCTTTATTTTTAAGTTCAATAAGCTCTTTTCTTTGCTCATCTTTTTCGGCATTTTCTTCAGCTTCTTTCATCATTTTATTAATTTCAGCTTCAGAAAGCCCGCCTGACGCTTTAATTTGTATTTTTTGTTCTTTATTAGTTGCTTTGTCTTTAGCGCTAACATGCAATATTCCGTTGGCATCAATATCAAAAGATACTTCAATTTGAGGCATGCCACGAGGTGCAGGGGGAACTCCAGTTAAAGTAAATTCTCCTAAAAATTTATTGTCATGCGCCATCGATCTTTCACCTTGATAAACTTTAATAGTAACGGCGTTTTGATTGTCTTCTGCTGTTGAAAAAACTTGTGATTTTTTACTTGGAATAGTTGTATTTCTTTCAATTAATTTAGTCATTACGCCCCCCATGGTTTCAAGACCTAAAGACAAAGGAATTACATCTAATAATACAATATCATGAACATCTCCAGTTAGCACTCCTCCTTGAATTGCCGCCCCTATTGCCACAACTTCATCTGGGTTCACTCCTTTGTGAGGCTCTTTACCAAAAAATTCTTTTACAGTTTCTATAACTTTAGGCATACGAGTCATACCGCCTACCAAAACTACTTCGTCAATTTCACTCACTTTTAGCCCCGAATCAGCCAAGGCTTTTTTACACGGCTCTAAAGTATTTTTAATTAAATCATCTACCATTTGTTCAAACTTTGCTCTCGAAAGCTTAATATTTAAATGCTTAGGACCAGATGCATCGGCGGTAATATATGGCAGATTAATATCCGTTTCCATTTTATTAGAAAGTTCAATTTTAGCTTTTTCAGCCGCTTCTTTAATACGTTGCAAAGCTAATGGATCTTTGGTTAAATCGATTCCGCTTTCTTTTTTGAATTCAGCTGTTAAAAACTCTTGAATTCTATAATCAAAGTCTTCACCTCCTAAAAAAGTATCACCATTGGTAGCTTTTACTTCAAATACTCCACCTCCAATTTCTAAAACTGAAACGTCAAAAGTTCCACCACCTAGGTCAAACACTACAATTTTAGCATCGCCTTTTTTATCAAGACCATATGCAAGTGCCGCTGCCGTAGGCTCATTAATAATTCTTAAAACTTCTAATCCCGCAATTGCGCCAGCATCTTTAGTGGCTTGTCTTTGCGAATCATTAAAATAAGCGGGCACAGTAATTACTGCCTGGGTTACAGTTTCTCCCAAATAATTTTCTGCAGTTTCTTTCATTTTTTGCAAAATAAAAGCACTCACTTGACTAGGTGCGTAATCTTTGCCATTAGCAGAAATCCAAGCATCTCCATTTTTTGCTTTGATAACTTTAAAAGGGCTATGACTTACAGCTTTGGCTACTTCTTTGTCGTCAAAACTTCTTCCAATTAATCTTTTGACAGAAAAAACAGTATTTAAAGGGTTTGTAACAGCTTGTCTTTTAGCTACCGTACCAACCAATATTTCGTCACCTACAAAACCTACAATTGAAGGAGTTGTGTTGCCTCCTTCTGAATTCATCATAACTTTTACATCTTTGCCTTCTAATACCGCAACGCACGAATTTGTAGTACCTAAATCGATACCTATAACTTTTTTAGCCATAATAAAAACAATAAATTAACTAATTCCTTATTATTTTTATATGTACTATAAATATTAATTCAAGTGGTGATTGAATTTTTTACTATTTTTATTTTATTAATCGATTAATTTTAAATTTTCATGAAAGTAAAAATATTTTTTATATTGCTTTGTTTGATTCAAATAGTTAGCAATTTTGTAATTGTTTTGCAATCAAAATCTAATTTAGTATCACCAATTATTTCAGCTTCCTATCAATCAATATTTGCAGGAATTATTCTGTTTTTATTAAATTTGATTAATCTTAAAAATTTTAAAATTAATATTAATGAACTTATTTTTATATTATTGCTAAGTTTTTTTGGCATGCTTGTAGCTCCCTCATTATTATATATATCTGCCCAAGTTATAGATGCAAGCACTATATCAATATGTTACTCTTTTTCAATACTTTTTAGTGAACTTATCAGTGCCGTTATATATAAAAGAAAGCCAAAAAAAAATATAATTATAGGAGGAGTTATGTGTAGCATTGGAATTATAATATTAATGCAAGATAAGGTAAATATTAATTTAACTTGTAAATATATATTTAATATTTTTACAACGTTATTAGCCGTGGCATGCTATATGTTATCGGGAATAATAGTTGGAATTAACCATAAAAAGAATCATACTAATATTAATTTATTACTAATGTATTCATTTTTAATAGGCGGTAGTATAAATTTATTTTTATGTAATTTATTATGGAAAACTCCCGTAGTTTTTAGTTTTTCTGCAGAATATATAGCTTTATTTATATTTTTAGCTTTAATTGGAACAGTGTTGGGTACATTTTTATCAACTTTTTTATGTACTGCAATCGGTCAAACAAAAACTGCTTATAGCACTATAATATATATTATAGGTTCCGTTTTATTATCTGTATTTTTAAAGCAATGGAATTTTGATTTAAAAACTTTAATCGGATTGACTCTCATTGTAATTTCTTTTATTATGGGAATAATTTTAAATAAGCCAAAATAAAAATTATAAAACTGTTGACTCTAAAAAAGAACATAATCTATGTTTCACTACCTCCTTTAAAGTTGTTTGGGTGATGCACTTGATGTAGCACCCAGTTTGCTAAATTTGATAGACAATGTTAAAAATAAATGTACATATAAACGACTTGCCAGATGATGTGTTTTTAAAGGGTGATGTAGCGATAGATACCGAGGCAATGGGTCTTAAACGAGAAAGAGATAGATTGTGTTTAGTTCAATTAAAAGATGAGCAAGGCGAAGTACATTTGGTACAATTTCCTCAAGATAATTACGACTATAAAAAAGCTAAAAATTTATCATCTCTTCTTTCAGATCCAAATATTAATAAAATATTCCATTACGCCAGATTTGATGTTGGCATTATGAGGTATTATTTAAAGATAGATTTTATTCCTAATATATTTTGTACAAAAATTGCTTCTCGCTTGGTTAGAACATATACTGATCACCATGGCTTAAGATCGCTTCTAATTGATCTTTTAGGAGTTGAATTAAAAAAAGAACAACAATCTAGCAATTGGGGAGCAAATAATTTAACCGAAGCTCAAAAACATTATGCTGCTAGTGATGTTTTATATTTGCATGAAGCTAAAAAAAAGCTTGTTAATATGCTACAAAAACATGATAGAATGGATATAGCCAATAAGTATTTTACTTTTTTGGATACAATTGTCGCTACCGATATGTTAGGCTTTGAAGAAGATTTATTTAGACATCAGTAAATTCTATTAATTTAACCTTAGTCGTCTTTAAAGCAACACAAATTTTGTTAAAGTTAATCCTGAATTTTCTTGGATTCAACCTGATAAAAAGCTATGCAAGACAAAAATCATTTAAAATATTTTGTATAAACTAGGCGCCCAAATCGTTAATTTTACCAAAGATTGTCTCGATTATTCCTCGTCTATGAAGCAAAATTTTATTGGTTGGGGAAATTTTCTTTTCCTTGGTGTTTTTTCGGCATTTTGTAATTAAATTCAAACTTAAATTAGTTAATTTTTCTTCAATTTTTTTAGATAAATATTTTTTACCTCCAAGTAAAAAGTCTTGTAAATTCTTGGCTAAATCAGAAACCTGCGAAACATCGCTTTTGTTGCTTTTGGTAATTTTTAACTCTATTATTTTATCAAAATTATTACAAATTAAATGCAACTTAAAAACCGAAAAACCAGCCTGTTGAAGATTTCCCCGGCTCAGACAACCCTTTAAAAACCTTGTGTTTATAAATTATTTGGTTTTTACAAACTTGCAAAAAATACAACTCAAAACTTCATCGCTTTTGCCACGTGATACAGCAATTACGTTAGGTGGTATGCTTTTTTCTGGAGTTACTAATAATTTTAGGGGTTATGCCTCTAGTTATTCACGAGATAATAAAGAAAATATTTAACATAAAATATTGATATGCTTAATAAATTCAATACTTGAATTATATTAAAAATAAACCTATGAAGTTCACTGAAACTAATTAATCTAAAATATTATGTCAACGACTGCATTTAATTTAGAAAAATTTACCGAAAAAGCCAAAGATGCTCTGCATACCGCACAAAAATTAGCAATGGGAATGTATCATCAGCAAATTGGTCCTGACCACGTTTTAGAAGCGATGATGACCGATAGAGAATCTGGAATATTAGATTTAATAGCTTTAACAGGAGGTGATACTAATATATTAAAACAAGAAGTACGAAAATTATTAGATAAGCATCCAGTAGTAACAGGAGAAGGTGCGACTACTAGCTATTTAGGACAAGATTTAACAATTTGCTTAAATAAAGCTCAAGCCATAGCTAATGCCAAAGCAGAATTTGTAACCCAAGAAAGAATTTTGCACGGAATGCTTGAAAGTGGAACACCAATTGCAAAAGCATTAGATTTGGCAGGAATAAAGGTAAAAAAACTAGAAGAGGCAATTGCTAAAATTAGAGGTGGTCAAAAAGCTGATTCTGCAGATAGTGAAGCCAAATATAATGCCCTTGGTAAATATTGCAAAGATTTAAGCAAAATGGCTAGCGACGGCAAAATTGACCCAGTAATTGGTAGAGACGAAGAAATAAGAAGAATTATTCAAATATTATCACGGCGTACTAAAAACAATCCAGTAATAATTGGTGAACCAGGTGTTGGCAAAACCGCAATTGTTGAAGGGCTTGCAATGCGAATTTTTGAAGGTGATGTGCCTGAAAACATGAAACGAAAAAGAGTTATGGCGCTTGATATGGGGTCTTTGGTAGCAGGCAGCAAGTATCGTGGAGAATTTGAAGAAAGGCTAAAAGGAGTAATTAACGAAGTAACTAATGCCGCTGGAGAAATAATTTTGTTTATTGACGAAATCCATTTGCTTATTGGGGCTGGAGCAACTGGAAATGGAGGAATGGACGCCGCAAATTTATTAAAACCTGCCTTAGCAAGAGGAGAGCTAAGTTGCATTGGAGCAACCACATTAGACGAATATACTAAATATATAGAAAAAGATGCAGCATTAGCTAGAAGGTTTCAGTCAGTATTAGCCGATGAGCCTAATACTGAAGATACAATTGCAATTTTGCGTGGCATTGTAGGAAAATACGAATCACATCATTCTGTTAGAATTTCGGATAGTGCCTTAATTGCGGCGGCAAATCTTTCGCATCGTTATATTCCTAATAAACGATTACCTGATAAAGCAATTGATTTAATTGACGAGGCAGCCAGCAGATTACGGATGCAAATTAACAGCAAGCCAGAATCGATAGATATTTTAGATCGTAAATTACTGCAATTGAAAATTGAAAAAGAAGCGTTAAAAAAAGAAAAAGATGCAAATTCTGTAGCGAGACTAACTGAAGTTGAAAAACAAATTATACAATATGAAAAAGAATTAACAGATTTAGTTTCAAAATGGGAAACCGAAAAAAGCAAGTTAGACAAGGTTAAAAATTTAAAAACAGAAATTGATAATTTAGAAATCGACTTTGAACGTGCTCAAAAAAATGGTGATTTTGCTAAAGCAGGTGAAATATCGTATTCTATTTTGCCAGCCAAGAAAAAACAATTGATCGATTTTGAAGCTACCATAACTGATTCAAGTTTAATTAGAGATACCGTAACCAGCGAAGATATTGCTAGCGTAGTTGCTAAAGTTACGGGGATTCCTGTTGACAAAATGATGTCGGGTGAAAAAGAAAAATTGCTTAATATGGAAAATTTTTTACGTACCAGGGTAATTGGGCAAGATCACGTTTTAGAGGCATTATCAAATGCAATTCGAAGAGCAAGATCGGGATTATCTCCTGAAAACCGCCCAATGGGTTCATTTTTATTTTTAGGTCCAACGGGTGTTGGCAAAACCGAGCTTACCAAAGCTTTGGCATTATTTTTATTTGACGACCCAAAAGCGATGATACGCATTGATATGTCGGAATATATGGAAAAGCATGCGGTGGCAAAGTTAATAGGAAGCCCGCCAGGATATGTTGGTTACGAAGCTGGTGGTCAGTTAACCGAAGCAGTAAGAAGGCGCCCCTATCAAGTTGTTTTATTTGATGAAGTAGAAAAAGCTCACCCAGATGTTTTTAACATAATGTTACAAATGCTGGATGATGGAAGGCTTACCGATAGCCAAGGCAGGATAGTTGATTTTACCAACACAATCATAATTATGACATCAAATTTAGGCGCCGAGCATTTGAGTAGTAACGAAAATTACGAAAAAATAAAGCCGCTAGTAATGCAAGAATTACATAAATTTTTTAGACCCGAATTTTTAAACCGAATTGATGAAATATTATTTTTTAATAGATTATCACGAGAAAATATTGCTGGTATTGTAGATATTCAAATGCTGGAATTAACTAAGAGAATTGAAAAACTTGGCATCGATTTTGTTTGTGACAAAACTGCAAAAGACCATTTTGCCCAAATTGGCTTTGACGAAGTTTTTGGGGCAAGACCATTACGTAGAGCTATTCAATCCGAGCTTGAAAATAAGCTTTCTAAGTATTTACTTAATGGTACAATCAAAAGTGGAGATAATGTTATTGTGAATTTTAAAGATAATAAACTTAATTTGGTTCGTAAATAATAATATTTATTAAATAATCAAGCTGGTAGTAATTTATTAGTTGTTTTTACAAAAATAATATGCTATTTAAACTAAACTTTATTTATTATTTTTAATAAAATTTATGCAAATAGCTCTACAGTCTGATAAAGAAACAATAGAACGTCTTATTTTAAAAATACAACAAAATAATCACGATAACGAGATATTAATTAAACTATTGTCTTATTTGCCTATACAAAATAATGAAAGCAATTTAATAATAAATGCCTCATCTTTAAAACAAGAAGATAGAAATTTATTGGTTGATAAACTACATAAATCAGGTTTATTTGCCACCTTAGAACATCTTCAAGACGAGAGAGCGAGAATAAAACTAAATGATAAAGGAGAAATGTTTTTTGATAAAACAGTAGAAATGGAAGATGAAATAAGCGAAAGATTTGCGGTAACAGACGAAAATGGAATACAGCTAATGAGAGAAGATGGTAAACCAAAATGGGAAAGAAAATTTGTAGTTAAAATGACCAGGGTACTTGAAGATTATATTAATCATTTTTTTACAATGATTAATAATGAAAAAATTTCAAGATCTGAAATAAAGATAAAAAGTAAGAAAGAGCTATTGGAATTAGTTGATACCAAAGTTGCAGTCCAATATAATTTAAAACAATCTGTAGGAAAAAGGGAAATAATTTTTGAAGTACCAGAAAGTCTTGGTTCGCGAGAAAATTTTGAACAGCAGGTGCAAAAACATTCTGATAATCCTTGCTTTAAGGCTTGTAAAAATGATAGAAAAGTAATTGCGACTGATGAACAATATCCTGGTAGTTTTGAAGAATTAGCAAGAATTTTACTTACGCATGAGCGTGAAAAGCTTGTAAAACAAAACCCAAATGCTCCTTATTATGCAGAAATGAAGTTTAAAGAACAATTTCCAGAATACGAACAAATCTGCTTTTCACATGATTTAAGATGGGCATGTAAAAACCTTTTTAATGCCAAAGAAGAACGAATGGAAGATCAAAGACAAAATGAATTTTTAAAAAATATTGAAAATCATTTTAATGTAAAAATAGTCGATGGCAATATACAATTATCTTTAAAAAAAGATTTTTTAATACATGATGAAAATAAAATGTGGCTTAAAAAAGCTTTAAGTATACAGGGATTAGATTGTGATTACCAAAATCATATTATTTCAATTTCTAGTCAAGATATTTCTAATACACCTAGCCCTTTATATGAAAATCTAAAAATTATAGCCAAAGCTCAATCTGTCCAAAGTAATCATTTTTTGATAGATAATGCCAAACAAAAAGTTGAACAATCTTGGGAAGATCATAGAAAAAGTGCTACCGCAAACAATATCAATAAAGTTGTGGGAGGAAGATTATATTAATAGAATTATAAAAAAATAAAATTTATTGACTTTGTCATAATTTTAAAATTTTTAAAATTATGTTTGTTTAATGAGATATATAAATAAAATGAAAAAGCTCTTTTTATTATGTTTTTATTTAATCTTAGCTAATTGTGAAACTTATCATGCCTTAGATAAATATACGTCTTCTCTTATACATCAACCACAATCAAATCAAAATACCACCAAATGGAATTCCTTTGAAACTAGAGATAGAATGGATGCGGATTTTAAAAAATCTTCCAACAATACTTCGGCAACAATAGCAGAAATAAATAGCCAGTCCAATTCAAATTTACAAAGTGTTCCTTATGGGTCTTTCAATTAGTTAAATCTGCATTTAAATTAATTAACTATTAATAGCTTCAGCTCCTGCAACAATATCAATAAGATTTCTGGTAATTTCAGATTGCCTAGTTTTATTAAAAACAGTAGTCAATTCGCTAATTATTTTATTAGTGTTGCGTGTTGCGCTATCCATGGCACGCATTCTAAATGCATGTTCGCAAGCCAAATTATTATTAATTGCAAACATTAAAAAAGCAAAAATAGTCTGATATTCCGCAAATTGAGTTATTTGATCAATATCGCAATCAATTTTATATAAATTTTTGCAATGAATAGCTGAAATATATTTTTTTATATCTATAAAACTAATATCACTTGCTATAATTGATTTAAAATTATTAAATCCAATAAATAAATCGGTAAAGCTTCCATTTTTATATTCTTCCATAATTTGCCTGCTTAACTGTTCTATCTTTATATAGTTTGCAGTTCCGTGGTTATAAAAATCTGCAAGATATTCTTGATAAATTGATGAATCTTTTAATTTATATTCAAAGGTATCATAAGCTTTGTTGCCGATATGTTTTAATTTTATAGCAAAACCATAATGTTTTAATTGATGAATATTATGTATTATATTTTTGCATAAATTTAAATTAAGGCTACCGCACAAACCTTTATCGCTAGAAAAAGTAATAATTAAAGCAGTTTTAGAACCTGAATTATGATTTTTAAAAATTGATTTATTTTCATTTTGAGCTAAAATATTAGCTAAAGTTTCCGCTATTTCTTTTTTATAAATTATAGAATTATTAATTATAGGTTTCATACGTTGTAATTTAACGGTAGAAACCATTTGCATTACTTTAGTAATTTTTACAGTAGATTGGGAAGTTTTTATTTTTTGTTTTATTTGTTGTAAATTCATGACTTTTTATCTTTTTTAGGCTCATACTCAGAATCTTTTTCTAGGGGAATATTGTCAAAATTAGGAGGTATTATCATAGCTCCATCATCTAACATAATTTTTTTATTACGTAATTCTTGAACTTTTTTTAATTCAAAATCGCTTATTTGAAACTCTTTAGAACAACTAATAATTGATAAAACTACTATAAATAAAAATATTTTCATTTTTTAATCATTGAATTAATTAAGTATAAAACTGCCCCAATACAAATAAAAGAATCAGCCATATTAAAAGCTGGCCAATGATAATCTTTTATATAAAAATCTAAAAAATCACGCACTGCACCCACATAAATTCTATCATAGATGTTGCCAATAGCTCCTCCAGTTATAATTATAAAACTATATAATTTTAAACCCCGAGTTTTTAAAATAGCATAAATAAAAATGCTTATTGCAATACATGATGATAAAATTATAAAAATAATATTACTAAAAGCATAATTTTGGAATAAACCGAAGCTAATTCCTCTATTAAAAACTATTACCAGATTAAATCCCTTGCAAACTGGATAAACTGCCATATTAGTATGAAACAAAAAATTAATTATATATTTTTTTGTTATTAAATCCGTGGCAACCAACAAACATATCAAAGATAATGCAATTAAAGTGTTTTTTGGGTTAAAAGATTTAAACATAATTTTATGAATTACTCTTAAAAGTTCCGCGTATAAGTCAATTAAAGTCAATCCCTTATTTTCAAAAGCATTTTAACAAAATTTGAAGGAACAAAATCTTGTAAATCATTAATATTTTCACCCACAGTAATTCCATAAATAGGTATATGAAATTTATCAACAATAGATAATATTATTCCACAGCGAGCTTGGCTGTCCAATTTAGTTACAATAATTCCGTTAATATTAACAATTTTTGCAAATGCTTCTACTTGATACAAGGCATTTTTGCCGTTATTTCCATCAATTATAAGTATAGTATTATGCGGTGCCATAATATTTTTTTTAGTTAAAGTTCTGTTAATACCAGAAAGCTCTTCCATTAAATTAACTCTATTATAAATTCTGCCTGCAGTATCAATTAACAAAACATCGGCATTACACTTTTTTGCTTCATCATAAGCTCTATAAACTAACGATTTAGGGTCTTCGTTTTCAACTTGAGCTTTGACCAATTTAGCATTTTTTAAATGATTTTTTTCAATAATATAGCTTAATTGCTCAGTAGCGGCAGCACGAAAAGTATCTCCAGCACCAATTAAAACATTCCAATTATCTTTATTTAAATTGTAAGTCAGTTTGGTTAAAGTAGAGGTTTTGCCAGATCCATTTGCCCCACAAATTAAAATTACTTGTGGCTTATATAAAGGATTTATTTTTAAAGAATTGCTATATAATCTTAAAATTTTTATCATTTGACTAGAAATAATAAAAACAATAAAAGTAGGCAAAACTTTTAAATTAATATGTTCATGAAGAGGTTTTATTATTTTTTGAACAGTTTCTGGCAATATATCAATACCTAATAAAGAATTTTCTATTTCTTCTATATTTTCTTTTTTTAAGGTAATTTTATCAGACTTGACCCATAAATTTTGAAAAAAATGAGAACTTTCTGCAGACATTACTAATTACTTTAATTTTTTCGTAACAAACCATTGATTAACTATGCTAAATAAATTATTTATCGACCAATATATCATTAATCCAGAAGGAAAAGAGGCAAATAAAAAAGTAAAAAATAATGGCATATATTTCATAATTTTGGTATACTCATTGGTAGGACCACTATAGCTCATTATTTGTTGCAACCACATAGTTAGCCCTACAAAAATTGGCAATATCCCAACTTGTAAAAAACTAGGCATATCAAAAGGCAAAAAGCCAAATAAATTAAATAGCGAGGTAGGGTCGGGAGCCGATAAATCTTGCAACCATATAAAAGGGCTTTGCCTAATTTCTATTGAAATATATAACACTTTATATAAAGCAAAAAATATAGGAATTTGTATTAAAATTGGTATAAAAGTAGCAAAAGGATTAACTTTTTCTTTTTTATAAAGCTCGATCATTCCCTTATTCATAGCTATTTTGTCGGTACCAAATTTGGCTTTTAATTCATCCATTTTTGGTTGCATTTCTTTCATTCTATTCATCATTCGATACGACTTATTGCCCAAGGGAAGCATTGCTACTCTTATTAAAATAGTTAACATAATTATTGCTAAGCCATAATTAGGAATAAAATTATGTATAAATCTAAGAGTTAATAAAATTGGTTTAGTTAAAAAATAAAATATTCCAAAATCTATCGTTTTATCAAATAACCTAATGTTATACTTGTCTATATAGTCATCCAAAGTAAAAATATCTTTTGCACCCAAATAAACAAAGTTTTTAGTAATAGCGGATTTTGCACCAGCTGTTATATTGAGTGAATTTTCAATTATTCGTGATTCAATATATTTTCTATCACCGACGTTTTTATTGATAAAAGATATTTTTTTTATTGACGAACACTCAAAAATAATTGCTGAAAGCCAATATTTATCGCTAAAACCCGCCCAATTATATTGTCTTGGGGGGCAGTTTACATTTTTTTGATCATAATCAATATTGTTTTTTTCAATTTTAGAATATGCAACTTCTTGCACCGCATTATCTTTAATTGCCATAGGACCCTGATAAACCCCACCATCTTTAATTGGCTCGGTTATATCTCGCTTAATTGATGTAAAAGGGGTTAAATCTAAATTTATAGCACTGTTGTTTATAATATATTTTTCAACAGAAAGTAAATATTTTTTGTCAAGCCTTAATTTGATAAAAAATTCTATTTTTTGTTTGTTTTTCCAACTTAAGGTAATTCCCTCGGCAGAAAAAATATCGCTATTATTAGACTGCCATTGTGTTTTTATATTTGGCAAATCTATATCGCTATCATTCGCAAGCCAGCCAAATAAAACATATTTAGCATTTTTAGTATCATGTGGTGCCAATAAAACTACCGATTCATCGGAATTTATTTTATTTTTATATTTATTCAAAATTAAATGGTCAATTGTGGCTCCCGTTAAATTAACTCTACCTAAAATAAAATCATTGCTGAAATCTATTGTTTGTTTTTTATTTGCTAACAAAGAGTCTTCTAGCGATATAATTTTTATATTTTCTTGTTTTATTTCAACGTCATCACTTGTTTTTTGGTTTTTTTGAGAAGTTTCTGCGGTTATATCGTTTTGTTTTTTAGAAACAGGTTTGTCAAAAAAATATTGCCACCCTATCATAATAGCGGCACTAAATAACACTACAAACATTACTTTGCCAATAGAAGTAGGGGATTCATTGGGTTGCCATGAATTCATAAAAAATATAATAAAAAATGGTGGGTCTGAAGACTTGAACTCTGACTTCTTCCTTATCAGAGACGTAAATACCTTTTAATTTATTGCTGTAAACCTTAATTGTCAAGGGAGTTTGTAAAATTATTAAATTCGTGAAAAACCAATAAATATTTTCTATATCCATATAGATTAATGGCCCACAGGATAAGGTAAAATTCTTATTTTCTCTTGATTTTAGTATTTTAGAAAATATTTTTTATATTATTAATTCTCTACTTTATGAGTCTATCCAAAACTACTGAAAACAACTACAAGAAGGATTCAATTATTTCGCATCTCTCTCAAGTCATGTAAAATAGGCTATAGTTTTCGCTGAATCTATATATTGTCAACCAAATATGATGAAGTAATAGCTTTCATAAAAAGCGAAAAAACTAAAGTCGATAATAGAGTGATATTCCTTAATAAATAATGTTTTACAAGAAATAGCCAACTTGAAGACAGCGAAAGCTAATCAAATTCAAAATGCGTTAAATCAAATAAATATTCCTGCCGATTCTAATATCTTACAAATAATTCCTAATTCTGCATCTGAGTCAGCAATTCAGTGTGCCACTGGTAATCCCCATTTTATGTAACTTGGTATAATGCGGGTAGTTAATTGATTTAAAAATTTTCCCGTTTATCCCTAAAACATAAGTATTTTTTTCTTGACAATAAAAACCAACAATGCACTATACTTTTAGATTAAATAAAAAGTATATGAAAAACATAACAATTCAGCAGTTTTTTAAGAAGTTTTCAAGTGATGAGATATGCTTAGAACATGTAATGAAATCAAGATATGGAATGAGCGGAACTTGTCATCACTGCGGAAAAGAAACAAAATATTCAAGAGTTAAAAGCCAAAGAGCTTTTGCTTGTCAATGGTGCGGACATCATGTTTACCCTTGCGTTGACACACCTTTTCATAACTCAAAAACATCTTTGCAGTTATGGTTTTATGCAATCTATTTATTTAGCACAACAAGACACGGCGTACCAGCAAAAGAACTTGAGCGTCAGTTAGGTGTTACTTACAAATGTGCATGGCGTATGGGTCATGAAATACGTAAGCATATGAGTGATGTGTAAATGGAAACGATAAATTAAGCGGTATTGTACAAGTTGACGAGACCTATGTAGGTGGCGAGCAACAAGGCAAGCGTGGGCGTGGTAGTGAAAATAAAACCATTGTTTTTGCAATATTAGAAACTGGAGGTAATATAATTGCTGAAGTTGTTGACGATGTTAAAAAAGCTACTTTGCAACCAATTATTGAAGCTAACTTTGAAAAAGGCAGTGAAATTCATAGCGATGAGCTACGTTCTTATAAAGGACTTGATCAAAAAGGTTACGAACACGAAACAGTTAATCATTCAGCTGGTCAATATGCAGACTTGGTAACTGGTTGCCCTGTAAACGGTGTTGAAAACTTTTGGTCGCATTTGAAAAAAGCAATCAATGGAACTCACGTGCATGTATCAAAAGAATACTTAGCAAATTATGTTGCAGAGTTTGAATACAGATTTAACTTTCGTCAAGCTCCTCAGTTGATGTTTGATGAGCTAATTTCTTCTTTTTCTTCGGTTGATAAGGTTTCTTGGGTTGAGCAGGCGGAATAACTGGTTTTGAAACCATTGATTTTATTGTATTGTCAATCGTTTCTTCGTCTCCATCGTTTTGCTTTTTGTGTTCTTTTATGAACTCTTGCATTGCAAGTGGGTCTTTTAGGGCTTGTTTAAGGGTGGTCATAGTTAAGGAATATAAGGATTAATGATAATTTTAATTTTACTATCCTTGATATCAAAATCTCCTTGTATTGTAAAATCAATATAATGTATATATCCGTCTATTAAAGGACCAAAAATACTTTGGATTCCTAAACATTTTAGGGTAAAGTTAGTTATTTTATCTATAACTAATGCCTCTATTTTACCAGTTTGCCTGTAGCAGGAATTTTAAAATGTATAACAATCCCTAGTTCGGTAGATACAAAACTATTATCCTCATTTCTCACACAAAAAGCGCGTCCCAGTTTAAAAACGCAACATTAGGTTGTTTCTCCAATATATCTGCATGTAAGTTAGGTATTCCATAGAAGTTTGTTTCACTATATCTGGTGAGGTCTTCAAGAGATGTTAAAGGAAATGGTTGTTTTTCTTCATTTTTTTTGTAGATATATTATTAATGGCTTCTATTATTTCAGTTTTTACATCTTTAGTAGTGAATTATTTTTGTTGTATTTTTTCTACTTACTAGGCATTTAACTAATAATCCAGCTAATAAAAACTATAAAAAATTGGGCTAAAAATTGCCATAAAAACACATCCAATCATACCACTAAAAATAAGAATCCTACCGAACTATTTTTCATGGTTTTCATAAAAATTACAAATTTGAGCAATGAATGATATATTTGACTCAGTTTTTGAGATTGACAACATTCATATTTACAAATAAAATTAGTTACAAATTTTTTGAGAATGACGTATCTTTTTTATTTTCAATGTAAATTAATGCTTGTGCTTTAGGGATAAACGAGAAAAATTATTACAATCATAATAAGTAATGATTTTTTTGTAAAAGAGTTTTGGTATAAATTTATGCAGTTCTATAATATTCATAGTTCTCAAAAAATCAAATAAATGCTGTTTTTATTATCCACTATTGTTAATAGGTGGTATTTTACTTTTTAATTGACATTATATTGAAATAAACACTAATATTAATTCATGTGGTTTTATTAATTTTATTGAACCTATGTCTGAACATAAACAAAATTTGCCTCAAAGCCCAACAAAGCTTGAGCGCACTCAAAAAAATTTAAAAAATGAAACAAAAATTGAATTAAATGGTCAAGCTAGACAAAAATATCTTGAAAATATGAACAGTTGGCTTCAAAATATTGCAAATCTTAAACCAAGCATAAATAATCAGCCAGGATATACTATAAATAATGACCTAACAATTGACGTTAAAGGAACAATAGATTTAACGGGTAAAGACATACGATATTTACCTTATAAGTTTAATAAAATAACGAATGATTTTTTAATTTCTGGATGTAATCTTGAATCTTTAAACAATTCACCTAATGAAGTAGGGGGGAAATTTCAGTGCTGCAATAATCATCTCACAAGTTTGGAAGGTATTGAAAATATGAAAGTCAAAGGAAATTTTGAATATATTTTTTATCCCGCTTGGTCACTACCTGCTATTTTGGTTAATGACCACATTGATGGTAATCCAGGTATATTTACCAGCCAGGATATAACAAATACAGGATGTCAAGTAGAGGGAATAGTGCGTGGATATTCATTGCAACAAAAACAAAAGCAAAAAGATAAAATTAAAAATTGGATAGATAGTGTATTAAGGGTTTGGTCATATATTATAAATGAAGATTTAACAATTGATATTACAGGTGATGTAAACCTAGAAAATGTAAATATAAAATATTTTCCTTATAAATTTAATAGAATAAGAGGAAACTTTTATGCTAACAATTGTAATCTTAAATCTTTAAAAAATACGCCTTACAATGTAGAAGGTGATTTTTGTGTTAACGGTAATTTTCTTATTGATTTTGAATATTCTCCCAAATTTGTGTGGGATTATCAATGCTTAAATAATCAGATTAAAAGCCTTAAAGGTCTTGAAGATGTATTTATCTTATATGATTTTATATATGTTAAATCAAGGGATTCAACGGCTAATCCAGGAATATTTACCGAAGATGATATAAGGAAAACAGGAGCAAATATACAAGAAAAAGTGTATGCTTATTCAAAGCAAGAAAAACAAGCAACTCTTCATCCAGAAGATGTAGTAGCCCTTATAGGTGAGGAGGCTTATTTTACCATATTAAATCTTAATTTAGAACCAAATGAAACAATAAGATGGCAATATAGACCCGCCAATTCTTTAGAAAGCGATCCTTGGATTGATCTTAATGATCAAAATGGTCATCATAAAGGAACGCATACAGGTCAATTAGTGGTAACCTCATCTTTTACTCAATTAAATAATAATGGCGATGAATATAGGGCTGTATTTTCTGATAAAAAAACTAAGACAGCACCAATATTAAGCAATTCCTCTATATTACATTTAGAAAATATTGCAGCTGAAGATATAGTTGAAGTTAATTTGCCTAGCTTTAATTTTGATTCAACTACTTCAGTCACTGTAAATGCAGGACAAAGTATTAAATTGAACCCAACTACTTTTCCTGCCTTTGTTGAAAATGGAAGTTTTAGCATAGAATATAAATTTGGCGAACTTTCAGAGTGGCTAACAATTCAAAATCTTATAAGATTAGATGCTGGAGAAAATAGCAGTTATAGCTCAAGTAATGCTTTTGGGCAAATAATATTTAAAAATGCAGGACCTCATTTGGTATCAGTATCAGGAGTTATTAATACAGGAAGACCAATGTCTTTAAAAATAAACGCATTTAATGTTGCTAACAATACCGCTTCACATAATATATCGTATGCTTTAAAAATTGATGTTTTAGGCATTGAAGAAGCTTATTTGAAGACAAGGTTTGGATCTTGGGGGGAAGGTACTGATCCAGAAAAAATGAACTATAACACCTATAGCGAAATCACTTTGCATGTAGGAAATAAGATATGGTTGGATGGAAGTATAACTGCTGGAACCGACCAAATAAAAATTGAATATAAATATGATTTATACCAAAAATGGTTGCCTCTTGAAAATAGCTCTTTAAGCATTATAGATGGCAAAATAGATTTTGTTACTAGAGGATCTATTGGATATTATTATACCGAATTGATTGATACTTTTATAACACCTCCTCGCACAATGTTTCTTAAATTAAGCAGCAAATATTATAACCATTATTGCACTCATGTATTAATAATACACGTAAGTGGTATTTTTGCTATTACCGAAAATTTGCCAGATATTACAGAATTACCAAATGGCACATCCGAGGCAGTAATGGCGGTAAATTTTACTGAAGGTTATGAGGCTTCAATCCAATGGCAGGTAAAGCCAAGTTTAGGAGATTGGACAATTATTACTGATGGAACTATTCCATCTAATCTTTCTAGTTTGTCATTAACATATGCAGGTGCAACCGAAAAAGAACTAAAAATTAGCAGGATAGGTCCGCAACATGAAAATTTTAGTTTTAAGGCTATTGTTACCAAAATTCCTAGACCAAAAAAAATAGATAATAAAGCTCTTTTAAGCCCAGTTATAAGTGTATCAAAATCAACTACTTTAAAATTTTTTAGTCTACCTGAAAGAGCTATTATTCCAATAGGAATGAAAATTGTTAACGGATATCCTTCTCCTGCAGATATTTTACCAACTGCGGGGTTTACCAATGATTTAAACTATACCAGTTTTAATCCTTACAAACCAGATAGTATTCCTTCACATAGAATGATTGTTGGAGGAACAGATGATAGAGAGATAGTAACCAATTATAATGATTTTCCATATTCATGTATATTTTATATGCGTATGTATAAAAAAAATTCACCAGGATTTGGTAACGGGACAGGATTTTTAATATCTAAAGATACAATTCTTACTTGGGGGCATAATATTTATGACTGTGAAAAAAAAGAATATAGAGGAAATTTTGAATTTTCCTCGGCATCACCTTCAGCCATAATTACTGCAAAAGTTATTGGAGTATGGGTTGATGAAGAATATATCGCTACAGGAAATACACGTCATGATTGGGCACTCCTTAAATTAGATAAACCAATTGGTAATAATTTAGGATGGTTAGGTGCTCAATGGATATCAGGAATAAATGCATATGAAGGATCAAAAGCTACTGTTACTGGTTATGGTCAAAAAACATTACCTATGTATACTCATACTGATAGCATTATTTCTAGTCAAATACCAGAATTTCTTTATTATTTAGTAGATACAGTAGAGGGTACAAGTGGCGCCCCTATATACAGAAAGAGAACCAATCGTGTTATTGGAATACATACAATGTCAGTTTCACCAAGATCATGTAATGCGGGCATACGCATAACAAAAACTTTGTTTAATATTATTTGTCGAGTTAGGAATTTTGTGATACCATAAGTTACAAATATCGCTACAATAATATACGCTATGAAGAAAATTATATTATAATTATTAAATATATTTTGTATTTAATCTAAAAATATAGTAGATTGTTGGTTTTTATTGTCAAAAAAAATACTTGTGCTTTGACGGTAAATAGTTTAAAGGTTATAAATGGTGGGTCCGGGAGGACTTGAACCTCCGACCTCTTCCTTATCAGAGAAGCGCTCTAACCAGCTGAGCTACGAACCCATTTATAATTATTAAATGGTGCTTTATTGTTTTATTAATTGTCAATAAAATTTGTCTTACCTTAGCTACTTGCCAAAAAATTAAACGAAAGCAAACAACCAGTTTTGCCAACTTTATTGGAATTTACATAAGTAATGGAAGAAGGATTGGAAACCAATGCGGTAGTTGCATTGTTACACCAAGTTGAGTCAATTGCATTATTTGATCCACCAAAACTTCCCGATGTTTTATCCCATCCTTTGGTGCCTAAAATTTGTCCAGTTAATGGCAAGCCATCATCAAATTTTATATCGATTTTTTGTGCTAAGCTAGAAGGTAATGAAGCAAAAGAGGGCAAAGAATTGACAGTTAATGGATGGGGTGGAATATTAGGAAAAATAAAACAATACCCTCCACTACATCCACATATAGTGGGATCAGAGCAATAACATTGAATATTACTGCAACTGCAACCTGAATTACTGCCTAAATTACCACTTTGGCAATTACAATTGTTGTTATAACATGCTGTTGTGTTTTGCAATGAGGAAACTGATGCCGAAGTTGAGTTTGCTATGCTTGTAATTGTATTCATGCTGGCAATAGTTGGTGGCCATGCAAGGCTTGCTGCGTAACATAAATCATAGGCATAATAAGCAGCACTGTATATTGCAAGTGCACTAACAGTGGCAAGTGAATTAGGGTTTATACTGTAAGCTGCAATATAATTATTATATGCTGTCGCAGCTTGACCAGTCCAATAAGACGGAGCTCCATTAATATTTTGTATGGCAAGATAGTTAGAAGTCATTAATGCTCCGACATAGTCTGCATATGCTATTTGGGTAGCCAACGATCCTGAATTGGCGTTATATGCAATATTATAATTAGAAAGCATAGTAGCCAAATTATTACTGGCGGTAGAAGAGGTAGTGTTATTTTTCATTTGATTAGCAATTGTAAGAGCTGCATATTGCTGATAACCTATAGAGGTAGCAGAACTATTGGGATTATTCGCAAATGCCGTGTTGTAATTAGCTAAAGCGTTACTTGTAAGAGTGCCTAAATTAGCAGGTGCACCATTATAATAATCCATATTGTATGGTGCCGAATACGCAGCTTGATAATTGAGTGCGGCTAATTGGGTAGATTCTAGATATTGGCGAGGATCAGTTGCTAAAGCCGTTTGGTACGCAGTTAAGTTATTGGAAATTATTGCTTGAAGACTGCTCGGACTTATATATTGCTGTTCTTTGTATGCACTTAACATGGCTTGATAATATTGTGCATTTGAAGTGGCCACAGTTGTACTCAATATTTGAAGATTATTTAAAGCTATAGCGCTATTAATGCCAAATAAACTATTAATATTTGCATAATAACTAGCCCCCTTTGCACCAAATAGAGTTATAACAATATCGCCAGGATTTAAATTAGGACCATAAATAACAACATTTGGATCAATAATTATTTGAGGAACCGTGGCATAATGAATACCAATAGTTTTGTCAGAACTGCTAAAAGGCAACGAAACACCAACATCATTTGAAATATCTAAAGTTTGGGCGGTGTTGATTGGGGCAGTGTTAGTCAATAAACTGCATTGTGCAGGAGTTGCAATATTTTGATTGCTAGTAAGACCAGTTTTGCCACCAATTAATCCAGCGAGCAACATTTGTCTAAAGCCATCACGAGAATCACATCCGGTAACTATTCCATCGTTTATAGCAGTAAAATTAGTGCCAAGACTAGTGCTGGGGTCTCCTTGATTATAACGATAAATTGCTTTTTCGGCACCACTGCCATTTAGTTGCTGGATAGACACATCTCCAGGTAAAGCATCGTATAAATTATAAAAGCTGGTTATAGCTTTTTTATAATACATAAAATCTTGATAAAATGAGTTAGTTTTTGAAGATGTAATCAGTTGTTTGCCAAATAAAATTACCGATAATACAATTGATATTATTACTATAGAAATAGATAATTCAATTATAGAAAAGGATTTTTTAGTAATTTTTATGTTTTTATGTGCTCTAATATATATAAATATATTAGTCATGATTGTATATTATTATTAATAATATTGCTTTAGTTGTATTAATATTTTTTTAAAAGCAATTGTTTTTTAATGCTAATATTTATATTAGATTATCATTTGACATAAATATTAATTTTGTATGCAAAAAAATAAGCAAGTTACAGTTTTTATTAATAATAATGGCTATGGGGCATTCGTTATCAAAACATTATCTGATGCTGGTTATCAAATTAAAATTGCCACCAATGTTTTAGAAGAAGCAATTAAACTTAAGGTTATTGGTTATTTAGGGCAAATTGAAATTTTAAAAATTAAAATAGATTGTGAAGGCGACATTATAAAGGCTTTAGAGAATTCTTTTTTAGCAATAAATTGCATAGAAGCTTTGAGTTTAAATAAAAAATCGTTAATTAAAGCCTACCAAACATTGCCAAGTTTAATTGCCAAATCACAAATAAATTTTATCCATTTTTCAACTATTATATCGTTAAATTCACATAAATTTAAATTAGCAAAAATTCAAAATCAAGGTAATATAAATATTATCGACACTTTACCTACTGCTCTTATTTTAAGGTTACCAACTTTTATTATAGGGGATAGCCAAGCTTTTGATAATATTGGAAATATAGCAAAAAATATTAATTTATTGATTACTTCTAAATTTGATCTTGAACAAAAAATTATGCTTTTAAAAGCAAGTGATATAAAAACTGTAATTTTAAATTATTTAACAAATAAAATATCAGGAACATTTGATTTATTAACCGAAGGCATAGAAATTGAAGAATTTTATAAAATAATAGCAAAATCATGCCAAATTAAACAAAATAATATAATAAAATTGCCCAATTTTTTGTTTTCTATTTTTTGTATGTTAATAAGATATCAACCCATTATTGATGCTTTAAGCCTTGAAAAAACAAAATTATCTTTAATAATGGAGACCCCAATAAATCCATTGTTTTTTGCTAAAAATAGCGAAAATATAATTCCTTTAATTGAAAAACAGTTTGTGCAATTTAATACAAAATCGGAAATTTCTCAAAATACTTTGTTTAGGGATAAAGAATATTATCCAAAAGCTTAATTTATAAAATAACCAACGGATGTCTACACAATTAAAAATGTTAGTTTCGGGCGTTTCTTACATGTTTTTTACAATGCTATCCCGAATTAGCGGATTTGTACGAGAAATATTAATAGCAAGATATTTAGGGATAGGAATTGAAAGCGACGCATTTTTTGCTGCCTGGCGAATCCCTAATTCTTTTAGAAAATTATTAGCAGATGGAGGAATATCGGCAGCTTTTGTGCCATTATTTGTAAAAATTAGGACTAATTCAATAATAAAAGCCAATATATTTTCGGGCAATGTTGCAGTAGCATTTTTTTTAATAACATGTTTGATAACTATTTTGGTGGAATTATTTGCTCCTAGCATAATTTATTATATAACTCCTGGCTTTGCAAAAAATCCAGATAAAATGAATCTTACTGTTCTTTTAGCCCGTATTATGATGCCATATTTACCTCTTATTTCGATGGTGGCATTGCTGGGAGGAATATGTAATGGCATAAGGATTTTTTCATATTTTGCCGCTATTCAAATTATTCAAAATTTATCTATGATTTTGTCGGCTGTTATATTTGGTAAATTATCCAGTTTTGTATATTTTTTATCAGGCTCGGCAATTGTTGGGGGGTTTATTCAAATTGCAATTATGCTTTTTGCCTGTTATAAAAATAATGTTTTGCCTATTTTAAAATTTAACTGGATATCGGATATTTGGATATTTTTTAAAAACTTAATTCCAGTTATAATTAGTCAAGGTGCTATGCAAATTAATATTTTTGTAGGAGGTATTTTTGCTAGCTTAACTGCGGGGGCTACCTCTTACCTTGCTTATACCGACCGGATTGGGTTATTTGCCACAACAATGATAGGCTATACTTTGGGAACCATTTCGTTGCCACTGCTTAGCAAAAAAATTGCCTTAAACGATAAAATTGGGGCTATTCAAATTCAACAACAATGTATAAAATGGGCTATTTTGTTGGCTATTCCTGCTACTGTTGCTATAATTATGTTATCTAAAAAAATTGTTATAGCTCTTTATTTATCGAGTAAATTTACTATTTTTCACGCTGAAATAGTTAGCAAAATGTTGCAAATTTATGCTTTAGGAGTACCTTTTATAGCAATAAACAGAATATTTAATTCTTCTTTTTTTGCCAATTCAAATACTAAAATCCCTATGTATATAGGAATATTTAGTGCCACATTAAATGTGATATTAAATATAATTTTAATAAAATTTTTTAGTTTTTATGCTATGATAATTTCTACCACTGTTTGCAGTATTTGCGAATCGTTTTTGCTTTGGATATTTTTAAAAATAAAGTATGGCATTGTGGGTGTTATTTATAATAACTTAAAATTTATGATACTGTCTTTTTGTTTTAGTGTATTGATTTCGCTGGAAGCTATTTTTATAGTTAATAATATTAACTATTATTTATTGCCTACTTTATTGTTAGCTATTGCCATAGCAATTTTTTCTTACTTATTGTTGCTACTGGTTTTTAATATTATCAAAATAAAAGATATTAAAAAATTGACTAATAAAAATTAAATAGGCTTAGGTTTTTTTTCGGCAACAAAAACTACAGATAACATATTGCCAACCATCGCAGCCGATTCCATAGGTTTCGAATACAAAGAAAGTAATTCTATCACTTTTTCCATTATTTTAAAAGCTTCTTCTTTTCGTTGCATATCTCGCCCATGCAATTGTATAATAAATCTTACAGAATGTCCTGCTTGTAAAAAGTCGATAACATGATTTATTTTAGTTTCTAGGTCACGTTTTTCTATTTTAATGCTAATTTTTATTTCTTTCATTTTTTTCTGTGCCGAAGCACCTTTATGTTGCTTTTTTTGCTTGTCATACCGTTGTTTGCCAAAATTCATTATTTTACAAACTACTTTTTCGGCTTCTGGCAAAGATACTTGGACTAAATCCATACCTTTTTCTTTAGCCATTTCTAATGCTGATTCTATGGTAATATCGGTATGTTTTATGCCTTCATTATCAATTACTATAACAATTTTAGCGTTAATATGCTCATTAAGCTTTTGAGTGGATTTTATTTTATTTGAAATATATGATATAAATTAATTTATGTAGAATCACTAGGTTCGTAAACAAAGTTTTTTGCAAAATCAAGTTTTTTTTAATTTATAAGTTTAAAGATTTATTTTTCTGTATTTTGATTAATTTTATTATCGCATTATCATTAGTAATATCTGTTTCTTTTTGCAAATCATATATATAAAAAATATCTTTCTTTAAATTATTCTTAGATAAATGTTTTATAAAAATTAGTAAATCTGGGCGATTGTTTAATTGATATTTTTCTATATAATACCGCCCATAAATATTATATTTATCTTTTGTTTTAAACATTTCTTCAACTTTTTCTTTAATATTTATTTTAAAATCATTTCCTTCTAAAATTCTTAAATTTTGAGTTTTCTTTTTAAATACAAAATGACTGCGAGAAGAATAATTATTTAAATCGCTATTAGCGCTTATATTTATCATGCACGCTTTATGGCTAATAATTTGTTCATATGCTATAGAAAGCATTATTTTTCTTATTTTGTTCATTAAATTGTTATTTTCAGGCAATTCTTTTAAAAAGCTTTGTATTTCTTTAGCAATTTCTCCCCTTACTTCTATCCAATCATGATTATTAATAAAGCTTATGCCTTGGGGATTATCATTTAAAAACTTTTCTTGAGCCATTAAAAATAAAGCTTTTTGAAATAAAGAAAGTTCGTCATGATTGCCTAGCATTCCCAAACTATTGTTTTCAACTTCTAAACGCTGATCATTATACCATTTGGGTAATCCATATTGCCATTCTTTTACTAATCTTATATCTTGAGTGCCTAAAAAACTTAAATCATAAAAGAGTAAACCTATATTTTTTTTATTCCATATTTTATAACATTCGGATCGCTCGGGAGCTGTTTTATCACCAATCCCCCAATGCTCTACTATTACATAAAAATTTTGAGTTTTTGAAGCTAAATAATTAGATATTTTTTGTTGCAATTTAGCATTTACAAAACCCGCTGCATCAATTCTAAAACCCCCTACCCCCAAATAAATAAGCCTATCAATATAAGGCTTCCACAAATTATCAAATACAAAATTCATACTTTCGTCGTCAGCGTAATTAAAAGCTTCTACATCTTTAAATTCAGCGCTATAATTAGTTTTTAATTTAGGATAAAATTTTTTAAGCAACTTCATCTGCTTAGAATTTTTAGCGAGATGATTTAAAACAAGATCGGTCATTATTATAATCCCCTTTTTTTGTGCTTTTTGACAAATATTTTTTAAAATTTCTTCACTGCCTTTGCTTTCTTTGGCAAATGATATATTGCCATTTTCAAAAAATAATTCATCTGATGCATAAATACTGCTATGCACGTCAACTACTCTTTCGTTAGTAAAATGTAAAAATTTTTCACTAATTGTATTTTCTTGTAAAGTAGTATGAAAAGGAGAAATTAATATAGCGGAAATTTCAGATGGCTTAGCTTCTTCAACTTTATTTAATATCGTATCAAATGTTATTCCAATATCACTATATTGCTTATACGAACCAACGTCAAACCTATAAATTGCCCCCTGAGGTTTGGCTTTAATATCGTAATTAGCAAGTGATAGAAAGTAAAAATAAATAGAAGATAACATCTAGACCAAATTTAATATTTTTTTTAACTAAAGCAATAAATTTTTTTAATTAAAATGTCAATTTCGTTAGAATCATATCTTTTTTTTAGTTTTATTTTTTTAGTGCCAAAATTTAAAATTATATTTACTCCATTTTCATCTGGCTCAAGTTTAACAAAATTATCATAAATTATTTTCATTTGATTGCCATTTAAAAGATGTAAATTAATAGCAAATTGCTCATTATTAATAATTTTTTGTAATAAAAAATCTTCAGGCGCATCAGTTTTATCTTTTGTTAATACGTTATTCTTTATATTTATTTCAGGTTCAAAATAGCTGTTATCTTTTTTTGCTTCATTTGAATTATCAAATATTAAAACGTTTTTTTTTTGCTGACTATACTTTTTATCTGGTTTATTAGAAATATTCATAGCAGAAAGCACGTCGGTTTTATCAATAATTTCTTCTAATTTAAACATATCGTTTACTATCATTCTATTTGCTGCTTCTCCTTCTTTTTTAGCTGAAATATTTATTATAAGACTTGTTCCTTCAATTAATAAATCTCGTTTTGATGAAATTAATTCATCGCTAAAAATCATGGTTTCATAAATACCACTTAAATCAGCTAAATGCAAAAATGCAAAACGACCTTTTTTACCAAAACGTTGAACAATTTTAGTTACCACTCCTGCCATGTTTATTTTTTTGCCCTCGCCCGAAGCCAATAAATCCTCTAATTCTCCAGAATCTACTATGCCTGCTGCAAATAGCTTGTCACGATAATAATCTAAAGGATGAGATGTTAAATAAAAACCTATAGCATCAAATTCCATGGTCATTTTATCAGATTGAGTCATGGTTTCTAAGTCTAGATTAGCAATTTTAGGAACGGTAATATTTATTACTTCAGCTTCTCCAAATAATAAGTCTTGCCAAGATTCTGCTTTAGATTTATGATAATCATTGGCATATTTAACAATAGTTTCAATGTTATCTAAAAGAGCAATTCTATTTTTATGAAGGTTATCAAATGCGCCTGCCTTTATAGCACTTTCGGTAGTTTTTTTATTAGCTAATTTGCCGCAACTTCTAGCAAAATCAAATATATCTTTAAATCCATTTTTTTGTTTTCGTA
This sequence comes from Alphaproteobacteria bacterium, assembly GCA_025363115.1. Lineage (GTDB taxonomy): Bacteria > Pseudomonadota > Alphaproteobacteria > Rickettsiales > Deianiraeaceae > CAMCQG01. Next base: position 70,631 of record JANYEN010000031.1, read on the forward strand.
TTTCAACAATTGTATTACTAGCTTCTAAGCCTATAGATTTTAATGCTCCTAGCCCATAAACAATTGAAGAGTTATCCGAACTTATTGAAAATAAAGCTTCGGATTCATTAATATTGGGAGGAAATATCTTTATTCCATTAGTTTTGGCATCGCTAATAAGCTCATTTAATTTGTCGGTATTATTTAAATCCAGGTTTAATATGCTAATATAAAATTCTACTGGATAGTGGGCTTTTAAAAAAGCTGTTTGATAAGATATAACGCTATAAGCTGCGGCATGGGATTTATTAAAACCATAGCCAGCAAATTTTTCCACAATATCAAATACTTCTGAAGCCATATTTTGCTCGACATTATGTTTTTTTTTGGCTCCTTCTATAAAAATATTACGTTGGGCATCCATTTCTTCTTTTATTTTTTTACCCATTGCTCGGCGTAATAAATCTGCCTCTGCCAAGGTATACCCAGCAAAATCTTGGGCTATTTTCATAACCTGTTCTTGGTAAATTATAATACCTAAGGTTTCTTCTAAAACCATTGCCATACTTGGGTGCAAGTATTCAATTTTTTCTTGTCCAATTCTTCGCTTTACAAATGAAGGAATATTATCCATAGGACCTGGGCGATTTAATGAAGTAATGGCAATTAAATCTTCGATTTTATCAGTTGATATTTGTTTTAAAACTTCTCGTGGAGTAGCTGCCTCTAGTTGAAAAACTCCTTTTAGATAACCGCTTCTAAGTAATTTAAAAGTTTTAGCGTCTTTTAAATCAATGTCATCTATATCTATTTTTATACCTTTATGTTTTTCAACTAATTTACAGGTATCTGCAATCATTGTTAAGGTTTTTAAACCTAAAAAATCAAATTTTACCAACCCGATTTTTTCAGCGTCTTTCATGTTTAAGCCTAATACCGAGGAATCCGACATCAAGTCTTTATATACAGGAGCTATTTGAGTTAAATCACGATCAGCAATTATTATCCCTGCAGCATGAGTTGAAGTATGGCGACCCAAACCTTCTAATTCTATAGCAGTATCAAGTAATTTTTGTATATCAGGATCATTTAATCTAGCTTCTTGCAATCTAGGGTCCATTTCAACCGCTTTTTCGATGGTTATTGGTTCTAAAGGACTAAAAGGAATCAATTTACAAATTTCATCTACTCTGTTATATCCAACATGCAAAACCCGACCCACATCTTTTAAAGCCGCTTTAGCTTGCAATTTACCAAAAGTAATAATATTTGCAACTCTTTCTTGACCGTATCTCTTTCTAACATAGTCTATTACTTCGCTTCGCCTTTCTTGACAAAAATCTATATCAAAATCTGGCATTGAAACTCTTTCAGGATTTAAGAATCTTTCAAAAATAAGACCATAAACAATTGGGTCTAAATTAGTAATTAAAAGGCACCACGAAACAATTGACCCAGCACCTGACCCCCGACCAGGACCCACCGAAATACCATTTTGCTTAGACCATTTTATAAAATCCGATACAATCAAAAAATATCCTGCAAATCCCATTTTAATAATTACTTTGAGTTCAAACTCAAGTCTTTCTTTATAAAGATTTTCATCTACGGTAATTTTTTTAAGTCTGTTTTTAAGACCTTCTCTAGCTTGTCTTGTAAATTCTTCATTTTCCTTATTTTCATCTCCTTGGGTGAAAGAAGGTAACATTGGTTTATTTTCTAGCAATAGAAAAGAACATTTTTTAGCTATTTCAATAGTGTTATTAATGGCTTCTGGAATATCATTAAAAAGCTCAATCATATCCAGTTCGCTTTTTAAATAATATTCTTCATTTAACCTTGGTCTATCCCTTTCATAAATATATCTTCCATCGTGAATACACGACAAAACATCAAAAGCATTAAATTGATCTTTTTTTAAAAAATGAACATCATTGGTAGCCACTAAGGGTATATTTTCTTCAAAAGCATACGATAACATTAAATCTTCAAATTCTTTCTCTTTTTGTCTACCGTGCCTCGTTAATTCAATATAAAAATCATAACCAAAAATTTTTTTAAGTTCCAAAAGATGATTTTTTATCTGACTAATATTATCCTGTAAAAAATATTTACCAAATAATCCATTATACCCACCGCTAATACAAATTAAATCTTGGCTAAATTCTGCAATATCTTCAAATTTAATATATTTTTGCTCTAGCGAATTAAATGGATATTTAAAATAAGCCTTGTGTAACAATTTAATTAAGTTGTGGTATCCTGCTTCATTTTTAGCCAAAAAGCTTAAATAAGATAGCCTTTCTTCTTCATTATCTTTAACAGAAATACATAAATTTAATCCCAATAAAGGCTTAACACCAATTTTAGCTAGTTTAGTCGAAAATTCAAATACTCCCGATAAGCTAGATTCATCCAATAACCCTAAAGCCAATGGTTTGGCTTGTTTGGCAAAATCAACAATCTGAGACATTCTTAAAACGCTAGAAAGCAAAGAATATTCACTACGCAATCTTAAATTGACAAACCTTTGCATCTATTGATTATGACTAAAAAATACTAAATTATTTTAACCAATTAGATAAAATGCAATATTAAATACACTTGATAGATTGACAATTGGTATTATTTATTGATAATTCTACTTAAAATAAATATTTTTATTTAATTTACAACTTATGCTTAATTATAATTCTCAAAATAATTTTGATTTGGAACGAAAAAGAGCCGAAATTGATAAACGTAAACTACAAAAGCATATTATTAAGCCTTCTAATAAAACATCTTGCGATTCTCAAGGAAATCAATATTATACTAATTTAGAAATAAATAATTTTAAGTATAGTGGTGGCATAAAAGATAATAAATTAGAAGGATATGGTATCTCTGAAACTGAAAATATTAGATATGAAGGATATTTCACAAACAATATTCCTAACGGCTATGCTAATGTTTATTTGTCCAACGGGATAAGACTTGAAGGGAGATTTACCAACTACGAATTTAACGAAGGCGGTTCTAGGGCAGAAATTAGGGCTCTTGTACCAAATGGAGCATTCAAAATATATGTTGGCACTAAAGCATTTGATGTAATTTTTGATAAAGGAAATATTAAATTGCCTAATGTAAGTGACAATATTAAAGAAATATTATTATCATCAATAGACTTTTTAAATCAAGATAATAACGATAATTTAAATCATAATATTCTTGATGTAAAAAATGGTAAATATAAATTACCGATAATTAGCGAACAAATAGAATATAATTCTCAAACTAGAAATCTTATTACTATTAATGGTCATGGAAATACAATAAATGGCAAACGCAGTACAATTAAAGTTAATGGTAGATATTCTGTTTATACTGCAGATCTTATCAAATATATTTTTGATGATATAGTAATAAATAATCAAAAAATTCCAAATAAACTGGATATTAGAATAAATGCATGTGACCAATATGAATTATCAACCCCTGAATTTAGAAAAAAAATTGCACAAGTATTAAATAAAAACCATTCTTTATTTAACAATGTATCTATTTATTTTCATAGATATCCTGCTTTATCAAATTGCAAAGTTGATGGTTTTATGCTACCACATAAAGATGATTATAGCTATAAAATTGATTTTATTAAACAAAAAGATAATACTTTCGAGCCTTCAATTAGAAGAGATTATGTCGCTAAAATTTTAGAACAATCTTTTGCAAAACGAGAAGATAAAAATATTATTAAAACTAGATTATAGTATTGCTATAAAATTTTTAATTTGTTTTTTTTATTAGCCCATAAGGCATAAAATATCATGATTATTCCGCTAATAACCATAATAAAGCAAAATAATTGACCAATTGTAAAATACTCTAGTAAAAAGCCAATTTGTTGGTCAGGTTCTCTTGTAAATTCAATTAAAAATCTGATTGCTCCATAAAAAATTAAAAATAACCCCGATAAGGCCCATTTAATTTTAAAAATATCGCTTTTTTTATATAAAACAAATAAAATAATAAAAATTAATAAACCTTCCCCCATTGCTTCATAGAGTTGGCTAGGATGTCGTGGTAACCCCAAAGAATCATCGGGGAAAATCATAGAACACCATACTTTGGAATGCCTGCCATATAATTCTCCATTAATAAAATTAGCGACTCTGACTGAAAAAAGACCCACTCCAGATGAAATTACCCCTAAATCTAGAATATTTCCAATTGGTATCTTTTTACGTTTACCCAATATAATCATTGCCACAATTACTCCGATTAAACCCCCGTGAAAAGACATTCCTCCGTCCCAAAGATATAAAGCTTTTGATGGATTTTCGATATAATAGGATATGTTATAAAATAAAACATAAAAAATTCTCCCTCCAACTATAATTCCAATTGTTAAATAAGTTATCAAATCATCAAATAAATTATCGTGCGTAATATTTTTCTTTTTCAGCTCTCTGGCAATATAATAAGCTGCAAAAAATATTCCCATCATGTATCCTAGCGAATACCATCTTAGCTTTAAGGGACCCCAAATATTAAAAATAACAGGATCAATATTTGGATATTTAAGCATGCAATAAAAAGTTATAACCTTTAAAAAAATTTAAAAACTTTAATCTTTAAATGCAATAAAAAGAAATTTGCAACTAAGCCATAAATTTTTTGACTTATAATAATTTATGAAAATGATGTATATATAATAAATTTTATATAAATGATTAATATTACGAACGATTCTAGAATTTTACAAAAAGGAGATATATTTATATTAGAAAAGTCTGCTCTGCCATTTTTACCAAATATTTTGGCTAAAAAACCTTGCAAAATTATAGTGCCAAATGACTTAAAGTCAGATTTTATCACCGATATTGAAACTAACTTTTATAATGACAAAGCAGAAATAGTTGGCTTATTAAAAAACCACTATTCTCTGCCTAATAATATTTGGGCTATTACAGGAACTAACGGTAAGACATCTACTGCTTGGTTTATTTCACAATTATGGACTTTGTTAAATATTAAAAATTTAAATATTGGCACTCTCGGGGCAATAACAAGTGATAACCAAAAACTAGATGTTGATACAATTAACACTACTCCATCTATTTATAATTTTTATCGCCTTTTAAATCAAGCAAAAACAATGGGCATTGAACATGTTATTTTTGAAGCATCCAGCCATGGGCTTGATCAAGGCAGAATTGATGGAATAGAAATAGAAATTGCAGGAATTACCAATTTTACTCAAGATCATTTGGATTATCATAAAAATATGAGCAACTATTTTGAAGCTAAAATGCTATTATTTGAAAAATATTTAAATGGCTTTGCTATAATAAATGCCGACATTCCAGAATTTGATTCTATCGCTAAACGTTGTAAAACTTTTATTGACTACGGATACAATGCTAAATGTATAAAAATTTTAAAAAGCGAATTTATTCAAGGATCTTTTAATATGACTTTATCTATTAGTGGCAAAACTTTTTCTATTTTATTTCCAGTAGCTTCTTCCTTTCAAATTTATAATTTATGTGCTGCTATAGGATTTTTTATAGCCAAAGGATTTGAGCCAAAAATTATAATCGATCTTATACCACAGCTAAAATCTCCACCAGGCAGGATGGAAAAAATATCTGATAAAATTTTTGTAGACTATGCCCACACACCCGATGCCCTAGAAAAAGCCTTGCAAAGCTTAAGAACTAATTTTGATAAAATAGTGGTGGTTTTTGGTTGTGGCGGAGATAGAGATAAATCTAAACGTTCAATTATGGGAAATATTGCGGGACGTTTAGCCGATGTTGTAATTGTTACCGATGATAATCCTCGCAATGAAAATCCAG
>JANYEN010000023.1 GCA_025363115.1 Alphaproteobacteria bacterium
TATACAAATTATTTAGTAAGCTTATTGTGTGGGTTATTAATTTTATTATGGGCATTATATAATAACTATATTTTATTACCCACTTTAACTTTTATAATATCTATTTTGTATAAATTGATGTTTTTTTAAAAAATGAAGATAAACATACAATTATAGCAAAAGTTATGCTTATGAAAGTTATGGGAGTAAATAAAGAAAAAAGCATATATATTAATATATAATCTTGTTATGTCTAAGAGCAATCTTTTATTTTGCAACAATATTATCTTGATTTATAAAACCAGAGCCATATAGTATTTTTATAAATGCGTGACAATATAATCTGTAATAAATATGATGAATGATGATTTAGAAGATAAAGTGAATAATTCTGATTTAGAAGCGGAAATTGAGTTACCAAAAGAAATTTCCGAACTAGAATTATTGAAAAAAGAAAACGAAGATTTAAAAAATAAAATTATTTACTTAATAGCCGAAAATCAAAACTCGGTAAAACGTTTGAAAAACGATTTTGAAGAAAAATTAAAGTATTCGATTAATAAATTTGCAGGCGACTTAATAGACCCTTTAGAAATACTGTTTTTAGCGTTAGAAAACGTATCTCCCGAGCATTTATCTAAGGGTGACCAACATTTAAATAATATACACGAGGGGGTAAATATGACAAAAAGTGAATTTTTGAAAGTATTTGAAAAATATGAACTTAAAAGAATTTTTCCTTTAAATGAAAAATTTGATCATAATTTTCATGAGGCAGTTTCTAAAATTCCACAACAAGATATAGAGCCTAATATAATTGTTCAGGTTTTAAAAGCTGGATATATTTTGCATGGTCGAGTATTAAGACCAGCAATAGTAGTTGTTAGTTGTTAGACTAAATGATGCATACGGTCTCTAAATGGCAAGATGACGACATTGTAGCCTTAGTAGACATAGGTTCTCACCGTATTGTGGTTTTAATAGTAAAAATGCTGTATACTGAGCAAAAAATAGAAATTATAGCCAGCGATACCAAAGGTATAGGTATTTTTTTAACTCAAAGCGACAGCTTAGAAGATAGTGCTTTAGTTGGAATGATATATGCAATGGAAGAAAAATATAATATTCAGGTAAAAAATATTGCCGTTTCTATAAGCAACGGGCATTTAAAATTTTACAACATTCAATGTGGGTTTCGTTTTGATTATCCTATTTTAATTAATCCAAATCATATTATAAAAATGGAAAAACATTGTTTGCAAAAAAAAACCTTAGATACCAAAGAAACCATAATTGATTTATTTAACAATTATTATTCAGTTGATATGGGGATAAGTGTATCTGACCCTGTAAATGTAAATACATCTTCTATAAAAGGTAATTATTCGCTAATTTACGCTAACCGAGGCATTATTGATAAAATTTATAAATATATATCGCAGAATAAATTAGATATTGTATCTTTTATTTCTACAGCCCAGGCTACTAGTTTAGTAGTTTTAAAAAAAGAAGAAAAAAATAATTTATGTGCAGTAATATTACTAGGAGCATCAGATGTATCTATTTCTATAATTAAAAATGGTCACACAATTAAAATACATCATATTGCAACTGGTGGCAACAGCATAACTAACAATATTATTAAAATTTTTGGAGTATCATCCAAAGATGCTGAAGCCATGAAAATTGCCGCAAGTAGCGTTCATACCAATGAAGATATTATCTTATCTAAAGACTATTTTCCAAGTCTTCCACGAAATCAAACTATAAAAATTAGCGATGTGCGAGAAATTGTTTATAAAAATACTAAAGCAATATTTTTAAAAATTAACGAATATTTTACAGAAAATCTAAAATCACAGATTCCTTCTTCAATAATTTTAACTGGAGGAATGGCAAATATGTCGAATATTGAAGAACTTGCCAATATAGTTTTAAAAACTAATTGTAGAATTGGAACTTTGTCTGATAAAGTTTGGATAATCAGCAATAACAAAGAAATTAATAAAATATTTAAAAATCCTGCTTTTACTACAGTTTTGGGAATGAGCAAATATTTACTCACAAGATATAAGCAGCATAATTTAACAAAATCTAATAATTGGTTATGGAATAGATTTTATAAAATTACTTCATTTATAGAAGATTTTTTTTATTAAAACATTACACTTATTGTCTAGAATTAGAAATACTATGTCGCATATTTTCATATCTTTGTATTAAATTCTTTACATTATTGTTCTGACTCAAAAGTTTACCTTCGTGTTTGCTAATAATTTCTTTTTTGGGTTGCTGTACGGATAAGACTGTATCGTTACTTTTTGTAAACACTAACCCCATCGCTTTACGATCTTTATTGCCATATTGTTGTTTATACAATTTTCCGTTTAGCGATGTATCCATAATGCCCGTGCTAATAAATGCTGGTCTTGGTTGCGTTGGCATATATTTCATAGCTCTTAACTCTTCAGAAAAATTGAAATGAGGATTTCTGTTTTCCGCCACATCATCATTATTATTCGCACTATTCATTTCTTTTGCTATTATTTCTGATGCTATTTCTATATCTTTTTTAAAGACACTATAGCTTATAGCATTTAACTCTAATATTCTTTTTGGAATTTTTAGTAAACACAAGGTTGTAATTTCTTCATATGGCAATTCTATTGCATGCTTATAAGGTTTTGTACCACGTTCCATTGCATTGCGTCTTACGTATAAGTCTTTTTTAAGTTGTCGTAAAAAAATAGTTCGTATACGACATTGATATTCCATATCTTGTGATTTTGATATACGTTCTTGATCCGCAGCATACATAAATTGTTTCTTATTTTTATTCAAACTTAATATTACGTGTCTTGTCTCTGCGTATATTTGTTGTTTTTCTTGGCTTATTTTTTCATTAAGCTTGGCTATTTCCTCATTATATTGATTTCTTTCGTGATAATTTTCTCCTAAAATTTCAAGCTCTTGTTTGGCAACATTTTCATAAAAATTATCAATATAATTTATTTTGTCATTCATCTCTTGGTTATATTTGGCAATATTATCATCGTACCAAGCTAAACGTAACTTTTTTTGATTGTCAAACCTGGCGTACCAAGATTCAAATTCCTCTCTTTCCTTGATTGCTTCTGCATCAGTTAAAGTAAAATTATTATCAATATCTGCCGATATTTTTTCTAGCGATTGATTTAATTTTTCTGCTGAAGTAAGATCATTCGGATTTTGACCCAACATATTGATATTTTATAAAAAACTAATTTATTTTGGTTTATTTTTAAAAAATGTCAATAGAAATATCTAAATTATTTAAAAATAACAATGAAAAATATATTCATTTTTTATTTTCTTCATCGGTTTATATTTTTTTACGCCATTTTTATAAACTTTTTAAAAAATCATAATTTAGGACCTTTTCAAATATCGGTAATTATAGTAGCTCACGAAGGTATAAAAATTTTTACAGATAGTTATACGGGCGCAATTGCGGATAAATATGGCGCTCGCAAAATTATTTCAATTGGCCTAACAATTAAAGCTATTGGTTTTATAGGCTGGATATTTTGTGATACTTTTTGGCAATTTTGTATATTTACACTATTAATTGGATTTGGCAGGTCTTGTATATTGGGCAAAATTGATGTATATGTTTATAATACCCTGTATGCTTTGAATAAAGCTGATCAATTTAAAAAAATTTTATTACAATTGTCGATAGTCGAAAATATTTCATTAATTTTATCTGGAATTGTAGCAGGTTTTTTAAGCAAATATGCAAATTCTAATTTATTATTAATAGCTTCAGCTTTTATTATACTTGCCATACATGTTCCATTTGCTTTAATAGTCATGAAAGATAGCGATTTATTGCATAAGCCTTACAAACAAAAATCTTTAAAAAGTATTATTATTCAAGCTTTAAATATAGTTAACAGTAATCATAAATTATTATATTTGATTTTATTGGTGGCAATGCCATTTTCACTAACTTTGCTTCTATCCGATTTATATAAAATGATAAGTGCTGATATTGGCTTAAATATCAAACAAATAGGCTCTATTTATTCTTTAGCGCATATTTTGCCATTAATATGTTCGATCATTTTTTTATTTTTACCTCTATTAAAATTTATTACCATTAATCATGTTTTAAATTTGATGATTTTTGGTATGTTTATGTGTGGGTTATCAGGAATATTATACGGAAAAATTTCTATTTTTACTATAATTGGTATTTTAGGCACTCTTCCAATTTGCAATATTGTTTTAAAAAATTTTTTAGAAACCAACATACCAAACGAAGCACGATATACAATTACTGCTTTTACAAGTTTGATATCATCTTTAATAATTGTTATTAATTTTACATTAATAGGTATATTAGCCACCTATTTTTCATACAAAATATCTATATTTATATTTGTATTAATATACTTAACTCTTTTATTGACAATAAAAAGAAAAATTCCTTTTATTACGAACAATTTACAATAAACTATATACCAGAAAACCTAAAACTTCCTCCTACTGTCCAAATTTCACTTGCTCCAGGCACCGAAATAACGCTTTTATTTGCTGTAATTCCATATTCTATGCATCCCGAAGTATATAAAATATTTATCCCCAAAGATAACCAAGGATTATCAAGCGAAGAATGAACTATAGAATTAGTAATATTGTTATAGTAAGTATTGTTAACTTGACCTATACTTTGAGTACCAAAAAATTGAAACATAATATTTTTAGTAATATTGGAATCTATTCTTAACGTAATCATTTGGGCATTATATTGTTGAACGGCTTGTAAAAATAAAATACTTTTATCGATATAGCTATGAGTTATATTAATCGTTAAAAACTTATCTATTACTATAAATGCAAGATTGGTATATAATTCTAATAAATTACCATTAGATATGTCAAACCTATGATTATTACTTAAAGTTATTCTTCCACTCGGGGTAGTTATTGAAAACATACCTACATAATTTGATAATCCATTGCTATAAATTCCCGATTGAATTGGCAAATAATAATTATTACCAAAATTAGTAATGGTTTCCATTAATCCCCCTCCATAGCTTATCTGATATCCATTAAGAGTTATAAAGCTGGTTTTGACACCAAAAGAAACTCGAGAACCATTGGTATAGCCATCCACTCCGTTATTGATATTTTTTTCAAATAAATTATCAAATGTTAAATGAGAAGTAAAGCTGTTTTCATTGGTAAAAAATCCATAATTATTGCCAAAATTATTTTGCCATGAAACCATTGGATCTATAATCCAAGTTCCATATTTAAAGCTTTGATATAAAGGATGGTTAGCTATTAATTGAGAAGAAAATAAAGTGCTTGATCCAAATCCAGCCCCCGATCCCTTTATATAATTTGAATTACCAAGCATATTAGCATAATCACCAAAAATTATTAAACTTGAGTTAACAATTTGCTGATTAGGGTTTAAACTTGCCCCATAATTATAATAACTATTATATAAATTACCTCTAAATGAATTATTGAAGCCAAGCATCGTGCCATATGCAATACGATTAATATTATATCCCCATTCGCTTGAACCCATTACCCTGCTATATCCTTGAGATCTACTTAAATAACTTGCTTGATTATCCGTAAAGCCATATCCCCCCAATGAATCCTTTTTTGTTCTCCAAAAAGAACTACCCTGGGTAACTACTGCGGGGGTAGTTTCAATTTGATAATTTAAAAGCATGGGAGTCCAGCTAATAATTTCTAAGTTATTGAAACTTCTATCTTTAACATTTTGAATGGAGGTAATATTTGTATGATAAGGCAAATATTTTCTCATATAATATAAAGAATAATTAGGATCGCTTATCCATAAAAAACGATGGTTTATTGTAGTTGTAGGGCTTAAAGAAAATATTGCCTTACTTCTAAAATGCCCGCGATAACCTACTTGATAACTACCATCTTGATTAAAAACCGCTTGCTTAGTATTATAATCAACGGTTTGAGTAGGATTTGTAATACTACCTTTTAAGCTATATTTTGAGAGCATATCATCTTTTTTACTGATTAAATGCTGATACTCAAATTTATAAAAACTAGCCATGTATCGTTGGCTATCAAAAGTAGCATTGGGCTTTAAGTTAGCTCCTGTTATAGAGCTGATATTTTCAAAAATATTAGCGGTAAATAAAAAATCTTTATTATGAGAAACACGCCAATACCAAGGAATTATAACGCCCAATTCACTCCCTCCACCAATAATAACTGCCTGTACTGGCAATAAACCTGTTTTTGGTTTAGAAGCATCTTTTAGATTAATTACTAAACGAGGAAAGTAAAATATTGGAATATCGAACATCCTGAGAGTGGTATGATTAAAAGTGGCTTTACCTGATTTAGTATTGTATATTCCATTTCGTATAGCAAATTGCCATTCTGACCATCTATATTTTTGATATATATCTTCAAAATTATTTTCAATTTCTTTATAGGTTTTATTTTTGGGAATTATTTCATAATTAGTATATTTATTCTTGTTAACGGGAGATATAATTGTATCCAGGATAAATGATCCATTATCGCTTTGATTGTAATTAGATTGCTTTTTATTCTGTTCCCAAGTAGCCGTGTCGAGCGATATTTTAGGAGCCGAAGTTACGTAGTCATATATCAGAATATTTTCTTGGGGGCTGATTGTACATGAAGTAAAAATACCTTCTCTAAAAAGATAGGTATTTTTTTTACCATTGGTTACATCACGAGCAATTAAAGAAGCTCCCGTTGGAGTAATTAATCGAGCATTTTGAATATGAATTTCACCATCAGAGCCATATAATAAAGATTTTGCATAAATAATATTTTCATTATTGCTGTTAATTCTAACATCATCTTGTAAATGAAGTAAAAAATCGTTACCTTTTTCTTTTTTTTTTAAAATTAAAACGGCTTTTTGAAAATTTGCTAAAATATTTTTTGCTCTAATATTACCTTCTCCATAAAGTTCGTTTGCTCCTGTATTGCTAACAATAATTTTATTGGCAGTAATTTCGATGTCATTTTCGCTTAGACCCTCTTCTACTGTTTTAGCATCTTCGTGTAATGAAGCAAAATTATCCACTTCTTTACTCGATTCAAAATCAAAAGTTTTTAAAATGTTTTGTTTTTTTGTCGATACATTAAAACTCTCCGCTTCGGCTAGTATACTAAAATAAAATATAGATATTAAAATAATTCTATATTTTTTAGTTATTTTCATTTTTAGTTACTTTCAAGGTCTTTTGTCTAAATAATTTAATAATAAAAGCAATTATCGTACTGAGCGTAAAATAGCTTTTTGTATTATTTGTTTTGCAATTTGACTAGATTCTATACTACCTACTTTAACCCATTTTTCGGGTTCTAAATCTTTATAATGTTCAAAATAATGTTTAATTGATTTTATAAATAATTCTGGTAAATCTGAAATATTATGAATATTTTCGTACATTTTACTTACTTTGTGATTAGGAACCGCAATAATTTTTTCATCCACACCCCCTTCGTCTTCCATCATCAATACTCCTATGGGGCGTGCATTAATACAAGAACCTACAATTAACGGGTAATCACATACCACCAAAACATCAATTGGGTCGCCATCTCCACCTAAAGTATTTGGCACAAAACCATAGTTTGCGGGGTAATACATAGCAGTGGGTTGAATTCTATTTACTAAAATTATTCCAGATGCATGGTCTATTTCATATTTTATTGGATCTGATCTCATGGGAATTTCAATAATCACATTAATATCTTCGGGTGGGTTATTACCAGAATTAATTTTAGAAAAATCCATATTTTATAAAAATTTAATACAATGATACGCAATATAAATTATTGTTTTATAGAAAATTTAAAATGCAATATTAAATAGATATTATTGTATAAATAATGGGATATATGCCTCAAAATATAATAACCAAATAATTTTAGGTCATTGATATTTAATAGTTATTAAAAATGAGTAGCGTCGATTTAGAAAAAATTAATGTTAAATAAAAAAATTATAAAAATATCTTGCTTTTTAAAATATAATTTAAAAAAAAGTAATATCATTTTGGGGCGTAGCCAAGTGGTAAGGCAACGGGTTTTGATCCCGTCATTCGTAGGTTCGATCCCTTCCGCCCCAACCAATATAACCTTCTTATTTAATGCTTTATCCAGCTGAAAAAATAGATTACTATAAGGGTTTAATTAGTAAAGAAATAATAAATATTTTAAATACTATTCAAGAAAGTAAACTTAAGTATGCTATCGAATATATGTTATTAAATGGAGGTAAACGACTAAGACCTCTTTTAACAATAGGCACAACCGAAATATTAGAAGGAGATATTACCTTGGGTATCAAAATTGGAACGTGCATTGAACTTTTACACACTTATTCTTTAATTCACGACGATTTGCCAGCTATGGATGATGATATCGAACGTAGAGGTAACCCAACTTGTCATGTAAAATTTGATGAAGCTACGGCTATTTTAGCAGGAGATGGGTTATTGAATCTAGTTTTTGAAGTAATTTCTCAAGAAAAATCTTTTACTGACCATCAAAAAGTAAATACAATAAAAATAATATCCAGTGCGTCTGGTTGCAATAAAATGTTATTAGGTCAAACTATGGATATCGAGTTTCAAGACATAGAATATAATTATAATGATATAATAAAAATGCATCAGTTAAAAACTGGAGCTTTATTTGCGGCTTGTATGGAATGTGGGGCAGTTTTAGCAGATTCAAATTTGGAAAACTCCAATTTATTAAATAAATTTGGAAATAATTTTGGCTCTTTATTTCAAATAGCTGATGACATAGATGACGTAAATAATATTTATGAGGCTAATATTATCAACTTTTTGGGTTATGAAAAATCTTTAAAAATAGCATCAGAAAAATATAACGAAGCCAAACAAATTTTAAATCAACTTAATGCAGATAATAATTCAATTTTAATATATTTACTAAATAATTTATATCAAAAAATAGAAAATTCGTTTGCCAACAAATAGTTTATTTTATAATTTTTTCAATAAAATTATATTGATAATCAAAGGCATTTCCGTAAATTGGTTCAATTGTAGCAGAATTATCAAGTATTCCCTGTGTAACAGAATCTACAATAGCTTCTAAGCATTTATGCGGATCGGATACTGGAGAAGATAATCGATGTTCAATACGGGTATTTTGAGGATGAATTCCACTAGAATTAGGAATACGAAGAGCACAAGTGCGATTATTAAAACCCCAGCTATAATTAGTAGGATAATGAATATGCTTACCGCAATTATTAGGAATATACCTTTTTAAACAATTTTTAGTAGGGGCAAAAATTTTTATATCTTTTGGCATATTTTTTAAAAGCCCCCCGATAGCATTGTATAATATCTTTTGATTCAAAAATAAACTTCCTGTAGTCTCAGAATAAAGGGCTATATGATAATGAATACTACTACCAGGCTGATTATCAAAAGGCTTGGCAGAAAAATCTACTTCTATCGAATTTGCAATTTTATTCTTTATTTTTATTATATTATCAGCTAAATCCTCCCAGCAGTCAGTGGGCTGAAACTGAATTTCAAACTGGTTTATTCCGTCCTCTTTGCTTATTCCATCTATTATAAAACCATTATTTTTTGCAAATTCTACTAATTTTTGATATAATTGCTGTATTTTAAGACTTTTTAAATCCAAAATCTCATCTACCAAAATATAAAATTCAATTTCTGCTCCAAATAAAAAAAATATCTTGTCTTGTAAAAAATAAGATAAATTTTCGTTCATAAAATAATTTGCTATTTTTACTAAAATATTTTTGACAAATAACGTTAATTGCAATGATTATTTCATTGAGTATTCAATAACATGTATTACTATTCTTGAACTTAAAATTATTAACATAATAGCAAAAACTTTTTCAAAATATACTAAATATTTTAATATTTTTTGCCTAAATTTTGAAATTAAAAACGACAAAAACATAAGATAAACAAAGCTAGATATAGTCATCCATATAATCCATCCTATTTGAATAGCGTGGGTAGTATCTTTTTTTATTAAAATCCCTAAAATTGAAGTATAAAAAACAATATATTTAGGGTTTGATAACGCAATAATGAGTCCATTAATAAAAATTTTTGACATTTCTTCGCTAGAAGTA
Source organism: Alphaproteobacteria bacterium (assembly GCA_025363115.1). Lineage (GTDB taxonomy): Bacteria > Pseudomonadota > Alphaproteobacteria > Rickettsiales > Deianiraeaceae > CAMCQG01. The sequence continues at coordinate 10,172 of JANYEN010000023.1, forward strand.
TTTATAAAAAAATTTTCTG
>JANYEN010000068.1 GCA_025363115.1 Alphaproteobacteria bacterium
GAAAGACTTGATGATACTGGCACTGGTTGCTCTGGCGATTCTACACATAATGTTGCCAATGGTCATACTGGAGATAATTATAATTATAGCAATGCAAATGGTGCTTTAGGGCATCCTATTACTTTTCAAAATCAAGAAAGACCAACGACTCCCGCAATAGGAAATTACTGGCTATGGGGCTCAGTTCCAACGGCAACTTTAGGATTAAAGCCCAGTGATGCAATTGATAGCTATGGCAATAAAATAAGTTATGTTGTGCATGATGGGTTAGCTAACTATAAACGGCATTCAGATTCATTTTATCAAAATTTAATAGGGTTTGGTAATTTTTTTATACAAAAAAATGCCGATATAGCTAATAATTCAGGTATAAATAATATTTTGTATTATAATGCTGCAACCTGCAACGTTAAGAATTATATTGCTCTTTTTGGTAATCAAACCTTATCAGCTACTTCTCAAGATAATTTAAGATTAACAACAAATAGCTGTAATGCTAAAATTAATGACTCTATTAATTCCTCTTCTTCAGTAGGCACTTTAAATAATCTTGCTTTTATATTAATAAGCTACGGCTCTAGCGGTAAAGGGGCTTGGAATAATAGCGGAACAATTAATCCTCAATCTGCTAATACTATGGAGCAATCAAATAGCTATGGTTACTATGTTAATGGTTCTGGTAATGGATATAGCTCTAATTATGTTTTTGACTCCACTGGAACTAATTCAAAAGGATTAATTTTTTATCGAGGAGTAACAAGCACCACTTTTAATAATTATATAATAGCAGATAACACCTCTCAATTAATTAATAATACAAATACCACAAATGCAATATATTGCGTACCCAGCACTCATATAGGATTAACAGCTCTTTTACCAATATCAAGCAACAATAGTACATTAACATACACCGCAAAAGGTGGGAGCTATGCTTTAAGCGGAATAACAAAACAATGTACAGGGGCAGGAACATGGCTATAGCTTAATAAAAAGATTATGAAACGTAAGCAAGCTTTTAGCCTATTTGAATTATCAATAGTAATTTCAATACTTTCGGTTATATTAACTACTGGAGCAACAAGCTATTTTAATTATTATAAACATTCTAAACAACAAAATAATACTACCAAGATAAACAACCTAAAAATAGCCATTGAATCATATTTTGCTACAAACGGATATTTACCCTGCCCTGCTGACCCTACTTTGCCTTTGTCAAGCCCAAATTATGGCACAGAAAGACTTGATGATACTGGCACTGGTTGCTCTGGCGATTCTATGCACAATAGTTCTTCAATTTTAAATACGGGAGATAATTATAATTATAACAATGCAAATGGTGCCGCTGGACATCCTATTGCTTTTCAAAATCAATCCAGGCCCTACAACACTGCTGCTCCTGGCAATTATTGGTTATGGGGCTCGGTTCCAACGGCAACTTTAGGATTAAAGCCCAGTGATGCAATTGATGGCTATGGCAATAAAGTAAGTTATGTTGTGCATGATGGGTTAGCTAACTATAAACGGCATTCAGATTCATTTTATCAAAATTTAGTTGGATTTAGTAATTTTAATTTATTTTTAATACAAGACTGGGCTAATGGTAATCCAACTCATGGACGCCCTTATCAAGTTTATAATGCTGGATATGTTCCATCATATGCTAACGGATTAAATTTTGGAAGCGCATATAGGGATAGCACAAATTTACCACGTATATTTCTGAACAGTTCAAGCTGTTTTATTAATAACTTTATAGGTCTTTTTGGCGATACATCATTAAACCTTAGTAACAACGGAATAAACTATGTTATGGATAGTGGGCGAGTAGTGATAAATTCATGCGGAATGCAAATAAAAAATAGAATAAATAATGCAATAATTACCGCCAATAACTTAGCGTTTGTTTTAATAAGCTATGGTCATACAGGCAGAGGAGCATGGAATACTAGTGGTACATTAAATCCTGCTTCTACAAACTCTACAGAAAATGCAAACAGTTATAATTATTATGTTAATAATTCTGGTACAACATACAGTAATAATTATTATTTTAATCCAACCCTATATGATGGCAATAGCTTTAGTGGTCTTATTCCTCCAGATAATATGGTACCATTTAAATTTTATAAAGGTTCTTTTACATCATCATTTGATAATTATATTATATGGGATACCACTACTGATCTAATAAATAATACCCACATGAGTAGTGCAATTTATTGTACAATGAATACATTCCCTGCACATTTACTGGATAATGCAATTTCACCTTGGTATAATGATATTCTGACTCTTGGCTTTAGTCATGCCCAACAAACAATATCCCGCACTTTTGCAGGTGTTACTAAAACTTGTTCTAAGATGGGAGTTTGGGTATAATCTATGAAGTAAAATAAAATCAGAGAGTATTTTATTGACTTTATTAAAGTTTACAATCTTATAAAGTAATTTTTAATTTTATTATCATTTAAATGTTGCCTTATAAACGAATTATCTATAAAATATCTGGTGAAGCTTTGATGGGTGAGCATGGTTTTGGACATGATTTTGACACCATGCTTAAAATTGCCAAAGATATAAAAAAAACTATTGAAATGGGAATAGAAGTTTGTCTCGTAGTAGGAGGAGGAAATATTTGCCGGGGAGCCACTCTTTCGCAACTAGGTCTTAGCCGTACAACGGGAGATCATATTGGAATGTTGGCAACCGTTATGAACGCAATAGCTATGCAGAATATTTTAGAAAAGCAAGTAGGAATGCCTGCCAGAGTAATGTCTGCTATTTCTATGAAAGCAATTTGCGAACCTTATGTTTATCGTCGAGCATTAAGACATTTAGAGAAAAAAAGAATTGTAATATTTGCAGCAGGCACTGGAAACCCTTATTTTACTACCGATACTGCCGCTACTTTAAGAGCAGTAGAAATGGATTGTGAAGCAATTTTTAAAGGCACAAGTGTAGATGGAGTATATTCTGCTGACCCTAAAAAAGATATTATGGCAACTAGGTTAGAAAATATCACCCATTTGGATGTTTTAAGCAAAGAGTTAAAATTTATGGATGCTTCAGCAATATCGCTGGCAAAAGATAATAATATCCCTATTCTTATTTTTTCTATTAAAAACACCCAAACTCCACTTTATAATATTTTTAATGAAACTCAAAATTTTAGCCTTATAAAAAGTTAATAAAATATTATTTTATTATACATTTTTAATGATTGAAGCTTATTCTAAATATCTTACAGAACGTTTACAAAATAATACTTATCGAGAAGATAAAAATATCATTAGCGATGAGTATATAAATTTATCAACTAACGATTATTTAGGTCTTTCTAAACACCCCGAAATGATTAAAACTGCTTGTCAAATTGCAGAAAAATTTGGAGTAGGCAGTGGAGCATCCCGGCTTCTGATACCCAATACTAAAATATATCAAGATTTAGAACAAAAAATTGCGGAGTGGAAGCAAAAAGAATCGGCGTTATTTTTTGCCACGGGTTATCAGCTTAACACCACAGTTTTGCCAAGTCTTTTATGCTCAAAAACATTAAAAACAAAGCCAATTGTTTTTGGAGATAGACTTAATCATGCCAGTTTAAACAATGGAATTTTATTAAGTAATGCTAGTCATATAAGATATAAAAATAACGATTTAGAGCATTTAGAATGGCTTTTAAAAAAATACAATACCGCTCCAGCAAAATTCATTGTAACAGAAAGTATTTTTGGCATGGACGGAACTTTAATTAATATCGAAAAACTTATTAGTTTAGCTAAAAATTATAAATCTTTTTTGTATATCGACGAAGCTCATGCAAGTGGAGTTTTTGGCAAAAGTGGCAATGGAGTATCAGATGGTTTTGCCAAAGAAATCGATTGTATTATTGGAACTTTTAGCAAAGGGATGGGATGCCAAGGAGCATATGTAGCAACCAGCAAAACTATCAGAAATTACTTATATAATCACTGCGCTGGAACAGTTTATTCAACGGCATCCAACCCAATTGCTATAGGTCTTGCAGATAAATCTATAGATTTGGTTAAACATATGAATTTAGAACGAGAAAAATTAATAAAAGAAGCGGAAATTTTAAAAAAATATTTTGCCAAATTAGGTTATAAAATAACAGGAGCAAATACTCATATTTTTAGTATTATTTTAGGTACACCCAGATTAGCTAATGACTTAGCAAATAAATTATTGAATGAAAAAATTTTAGTTTCTGCAATAAGATATCCTTCAGTACCTTTGCATACAGATAGAATCAGAATATCTTTAAATATTAATATTATATTGTCCGATATATTGTCTTTAAAAATATTGAAAGTAACAAATATATAAGTTTAAAAATAAATTCTATTGATTTTAGTTTATTTTGCAGTTTAATTGAGATGATAAACAGTGTTAATACTTAAATTATTTTATATGAGTCGCACTAAAAAGCTAATTATAATTTCTCTGGTAATTGGATTAGTAATTGGAGGAATATGGTTTTATGAAGAAGAAAATAGCTCTTTATCAAATAATCGTCATCCAGCCAAAAATGCCCCATTGATAGGAAAAGATATAAAGAATGATATTCCTAAAAGTCATTTAGATAATAAAATGGCTCCCGCAGATATAATAACGCCTATCAACCCTAATGTTGTAGTGACACCACAAACAATAGCTTTACCTGTTAAAATTATGACTAAAAAACCCGATCCAGCCTTGCTAGGTAATGTTTCTTCTTTTAATTTTAATGATTTATACTTATCGTTACAAGACCCTAAAATTGATAATGATTTAAATATTTTGGATCTTAATATTAATAAATTCATAAAAGATTACAAAGGTAAAGTAGGCAAACTTAAAGCTATTGAACTTTTAAATGCTATCAAAAGATTTGAAGTTTTGCAAGAAACTCAATATAGAATATCGGAAATGTCTTCACTATCTCGAGATTTAAATGTAACGAATATTGAGGCGAGTAAAGCTTATGCTAGAATGGAACAAAAAAATGCCGATTTCAATACTAAAACAACATTTTTTATGTTAGAAATTATTAAAATTCCTGACTTAAAACTTAAAACTGCATATAAAGATAAAACCGCTCAAGGGTTGTTAAAATATAAACCTTTTTTAGATAATGTACGTAAGTTTGCCAAATATACTTTGTCGGAAGATCTAGAAAAAATGTCAATTCAAAAAAATATTACAGCTAATGAAGCTTGGGCTACTTTATATAGCAACATTTTAAGCACCATATCTTTTAATATCGATGGGGAAGCCTATAATTTATCTCAAGCTTTTCCACTTATAACCAGTCCTGATCATAATATACGTAAAAATGTAACAGAAGAAATAGGAAAAGCCCTGAAAAAAAATGCAATAACTGTAACTGCTTCCCTTAATTCAATTATTAAAGATAAAAAATTAGAAGATAAAATGAGAGGATTTTCAAATCCTATTTCTCAAAGAAATCTGCAAAATGGCGTAGAAGATGCGGTAGTAAATAATTTAATTACCACCGTCAAAAGCAATTACCCTAAAACAATTCAACGTTATTATAAAATTAAAGCTAAAATGTTGGGATTACCTAAACTACATTATAGCGACAGATTAGCCCCGATGCCGTTTGATGCAACAAATGCAAATACTATTAACTGGGATCAAGCTAAAAACACTGTAGTTGATGCCTACAGACAATTTTCTCCTATCATGTCTACAATTGCTGAAAAATTCTTTTCTAACGGCTGGATAGATGGCAGATTGCTAGATCATAAAGTTGGAGGGGCATATTGCGATCCTGGAGTTCCTTCTAACCACCCATATATTTTGTTAAATTATAATGGTCGCAATGAAGACGTTTTATCTATCGCCCATGAAGTGGGACATGGAATACACTCCATTCTTTCTTATCCTAACGGAATGTTGATGTTTTCGCCAGGACTAACAGTGGCAGAAATAGCATCTTTGTTTGGCGAGAATTTAACATTTGATTCTTTGATTAAAAAAGCTATAACTAATAAAGAAAAGGCGGTTTTATTGGCCCATAAAATTGAAAGTGCTATAACCACGGTCATAACAGCTGTTGCGGTAGCGGATTTTGAAAACCAACTACATATGGCAGCAAATAAAAGCGGAGATTTATCAACGGAAGATATTAATGCTATTTGGACATCTTCGTTAAAAGAGGCCTATGGAGATACTGTAGAAATGGGAGAATTTGACGCCTATCGATGGATGTCAATTGGGCACATTTTTAGAAGTCCTTTTTACTATTATGCTTATCCTTTTTCACAATTAATGGTAAATTCTTTATATAATGTTTATAATAAAAATATTGTCGCTAATTTTCAAGATAAAATGATTACATTATTATCCAGCGGAAATACTAAAAAATATAATGATTTACTTACACCATTCGGATTAGATGCCAATAATACTTCTTTCTGGCAAGATGGCATGGACGTTATAATTAAAATGATTGATGATTTTGAAAATTTAATTAATCATGATCCAGAAATACAAGCGTTAATGTTAAATGTTTTATCTAATATAAATCATAACAATATAGCAATATCGGTAGAAGAAACAAAAAATAATCAATCCAATATGATAAATCCCAGTAATACTGCCAATCTAAATATAAATATTCCATCTGCTAATTCCCAAATTCCTTCTTCACAAGAAAAAAACTTAGCGCCTCCTTTAATGGCGGCAGTGGTAGCTACAGGTGTCAATCCACCAATTAATCCTAATCCAAGTAGTTCTACCATTTACCCTCCAAGAACCCCTAATTTATCAGGTAATTATGCAACAGCATCTAATAACACTACAATTAATAATCCTATTTCAGCTATACATCCTGGAGTAAACCCCGATCCCGTAATTGTTAAATTACCTAAATAACTTATAAATAATGGGATTAAGCGTAGAACTAATTAATATAAGTAAAAGTTTTGATAAATATAATGTATTAACAGATGTTTCTATCAAAATAAAACCTGGAGAATCTTTTGTTATTTTGGGTGCAAGTGGAGCTGGAAAATCAGTGACATTAAAATTAATAGCAGGTTTATTAGCCCCTGACAATGGTCAAATTAAAATAGGAGATATTAGCATAAATAAAAACTCCCGTGAAAACAAAGATAATCTATTATGGAAAAGAATTGGTTATGTCTTTCAAGATAATTCTCTATTTGATTGGCTGAATCTTTGGGAAAATATTGGATTTAGAGATTTATTTTATTATCATAAAAAAAAAGAACAAGTTAAAGAAAAAGCAATAGAAAAATTACTATCCGTCGGTATTTTATCAAATTATGCCGAACTTTATCCTTCTCAAATTTCGGGAGGAATGCAAAAAAGAGTTGGCATAGCAAGAGCAATCATGAATAATCCCCAATTAATGCTTATGGATGAACCGACTTCTGGATTAGATCCTATAATTTCTAATACTATTAATCGCTTAACTTTAGATTTATCTAAAAAAATTAGTGCCACAGCTATTACCATTACCCATGATATTAACGCAGCAAAAATGGTAGGCGATAGAATTGCCCTGCTATATAAAGAAAATTTTATATGGTGCGGAACTAAAGAAGAATTTAATAATAGCGACAATCCCGCTTTAATACAATTTATTAATGGCAGTGAAGAAGGTCCGTTAATTATTTAATTTCATAAATATTTTTTTAAAAAAGAAATTATTTTATTGTTATAATCAATAAGATTATGCTTTTTATAAAATCCATGACCTTCGTCGTCGTAAACATACATTTCAGCAACTCCTTTACGTTCTTTAATTGAATGATAAATTTTTTCTGCATTTTCTATTTTAACTCTTGGATCATTTTTACCATGAAAAATAAGCAACGGATCGACAATTTGATCTACATAATTAATCGGAGATTCTCTTTTTAAATAAGCAACATCTGTGTTTATATTTCCAAAAATGTCTTCTATCTGTTTTGTAGGCCAATATGCAGGAAAGCTAGAAAGAGTGTATATCCAATCGGAAACCCCGACAATATCGATACCAAGTTTGAATTTTGAAGGAAACTTTGTTAATGCTGCCAATACAGAATAACCACCAAAACTTCCACCCATAATTGCAATACGGTTTGGGTCAATATTTTTTATGGTTTGCAAATATTCTTTGCCATCTATAATGTCGTTTAAATGACCACCTCCAAAATCTAACTTATCCATTTTTCTAAATTTTGTCCCATAACCAGTTGAGCCTCGTACATTTGGAAAAAACAAAGCATATCCATTATTTAATAGAAACTGTGCAGTGGGATTAAAAGACATTTGAGGAGTAGATTGATATCTAGGTCCTCCATGAATATTCATCAAAAGAGGATATCCATTTTTAGGTTTAGGTTGCTTTGGCAAGTATAAAAATCCATGAATAGTTAATCCATCTCTAGCTTTATAACTCAAGGGAACCGCTTTAGATAAATATTCTCTTTTAATTTTTTGATGTTGATTGCTTAAAATTTTTTCTATTTTTGCATTTTTAATATCCCAAATATAAACATCAATACCTATTTCGTTAGCAAATTTAATTATAGTATGTCGCTCATCTCTGTCAATTTCAATGCTATAAGCACCTACGCCTAAATTTGGTAATTTAATTTCATTTTTAAATTCATCTTTATAAAAACGAGCCACAAAATTGCCATTTTCATTGGTATAATAATAATAATATTTTTCATTAAAACTTTTGCGTAAAGAGATAATATCACAGCCACTTTTAGAGATAATTTTATCAATTTTACCAGTTTGTAAATCTATTTTATACGCTTCTTCAAAATCATTTTCTAAATTAGATAATACATAAAGATATTTACCATCTTTGCTAATAAATTGAGGCAAATATTCATGCTCTTGGTCGTCAATTAAAAGATTAGTAATATTGGTATTTAAATTAGAAACATATACGTTATTTCGTTGATCACCTAATAAATTAGTAGAAATAACCTGCTTAGTTTTTTCGTGATACATAGCAATACTGTGGTCATCATCGCCTTGCCATAAAGACTTTGGTTTTTTAGATTTTAAATCCAGTTCATATAAATCAAAATACCTTTTATCTCTAGAATTTTCATTATAAAATATTTTAGTAGCGTCTTCACTAAGCCAAAAGCTTTCAATTGTAGTATCGGTAACCCCAGCTATTTTAATTGATTTTTTCTTAATTGCATCGTATTCATAAAGACCATAAAGCTCATTACCTCCTATATCTTGTAAATAATAAATATTATTGTTATATTTATTCCAAATAATGCTTTTTACAGTTTCGTTTGAACTAAATAGCAAGCTACTTTGCTTAGTATTGATATCATAAATCCAAATGTTTAAAAACCCATTTTTATTGCTAATATATGCAATTTTATTATAATCAGGGGAATAAACTGGATTCGATATAGCTTCAAAATTATAAAAATCTTGTGCTAAAAAAGTAGGAATAGGATCATTCTTTTTATAAAGACTGCATCCAATAAGACTTCCACAAAGCAATAATAACCATTTTTTCATACTTTTTATTAATTAGGATTAAAATTCTTAATTATAAAATCTAAAGCATATAAATAACCATGCTTTTTCATACCAAAAATTGAAGCATCAGCAATTTGGGCAATATAAGAGTGATGTCTAAAAGATTCTCTTTTATTCGTATTACTTAAATGTACTTCTACAATTATTACATTGCTATGAATATTTTTTAGAATTTTTAGAGAATCTAAAATAGCAATTGAAGTATGAGTATATGCACCCGCATTTATTATAACTCCAGATATATCTGGGTTTTTTTGTATTGCAGTACAAATCTCACCTTCAATATTACTTTGAAAAATTATTACTTCAAATTTAGATTGCTCTGCTTGTTTGGTAACTTCTTTTTCAATATTATCTAACGTATCTTCACCATAATGCTTGGTCTCTCGAAGACCAAGCATATTAAGATTAGGACCATTAACTAATAATATTTTTTTCTTCATTCTTTAGTTAAATCCAAACCAGTATTAGCATCGGCGCAATATAAATTTAAAGTATAAGGCGAGTAAATACCTAAAGTAATAATACCCAAAAAGCCTTCACCAAACGTTTTTCTACGCTCAACAAATGCTACGCCATCTCTATCTTTACATATTTTATACTCATTAGGACTAACTTGATCATGACCAAGTCCAAACAAAGTATAACTTTTTTTGCTACGTGCAGGTGCCGCCAAAGGGTGATCTTTTTGACTGGTACCAGTTTTAACAAGAAATTGAACGCAACCCGATAATGAAATTATCACAAATGAGGTGCATAATAATTTTAAATATTTAGACATATAAACAAAAATTAATTATTATAATTAATCTTATAAGCACTTTACTTAAACAATAAGCAAGTGTTTTTTTGCTTCCATTAAATTAAACAATTTTTTAAATACTAAAATATCCAATTAAATTTGCAATAAATATATATGAAACAAATAGAATTTGCTGGGTATGCCAGTGCTTTTAATATAATTGATAAACATCGGGACGTAATTGAAAAAGGTGCTTTTAATACAACAATTAAAAATTTTGGTCACGAATATGTAGATTTATTATTCAGTCACGATATAACACAAAAAGTTGGCAAGCTAACAAAATTAACAGAAGATAGTTATGGACTTTATATAGAAGGAATAATAGACACTAATTTACCCAAAAGTTTAAAACTTATTAATTCAATTCAAAATAATGAAATTTCTAGTTTTAGTATTGGATATTATCCTAGGGATATACAAAAAAAAGGTTTAATTAATTATATTTATGATTTAAATCTAATTGAAATAAGTTTTGTACATTCACCTGCAAATAGTGCTGCTAAAATATTAAATGTAAGCGGAGTATATACCGACCCATGGATTACTAATATATTTAATAAAATAAAAAACTTTTCTCAATCCATTTTAAATTGATACATAAAAAGCAATAATTAGAATTTGCTTTTTATATTTTTGTAAATGTTAAAGTAGAATTATTTAGCTAATAAAATTAAATATGCTTATCGATAAACTTAAAGAAAGTTTTGACAAAACTGTTATGCAGGATTCCATAAATAGAAGTTCCAAAAAACATGAATATCCTTCTATGTTTAGAAATACCCTATCTTTTATAGTAGATTCGATGATACTTAGTGTAATTAGAATATTTATAATTATAGCTTCAACGATCTTTATTAACGGTTATAGAAAAGAATTTGTAATTAAATTTCAAACTATTTATGGTGAAATATCTAGTTTTGACATTTCTATGGCTTTCCATAGAAATTTATTATTACAATCAAAGTTTGGCAAAAGTATAATTTTATTAGCCGTTATTTGTGTTTTAGTGGGAATGATTTATCATGCCTATATGTTACAAACCAAATGGTGTGCTACTTTTGGTCGCCGAATAAGCAAAGTATACATCACAGATCAGTTTGGAAACAAAATGACCACGATCAGATCAATTATTAGAACTATACTTAATTATTTGCCATGGTTTTTTCCTTTAATAGCATATTTTTTATGGAATTCATATAAGGGAGTTTCTATAACTTTATTGGTAATATCTTGCTTTTGGAGTGACGCATATTTATTTTGTGGCAAACGTATAGCAATACATGATATTATCTTAAAAACCATCCCATGTATTGGAAAAAAAGAATAATATTATTGGTATTTTTTTGCAATATAGCTTTAGCCGATGAAAGCCAACAGGTAACCCCAATTATTAATAAATATCCTAAAAATGCAGAAGTAAGAATAAATGTTAAGCAAAACATAGTATATGACAATGTAGACAGAAGATTAGATAAAGCTAAAAAATTAAATTTAATAAGAAATCAAGAAAATGCATTTAGAGTGCAAACATTAAACCCTTATTTTGTAAGAGTTGAAGTTGGTCGGGAAGCAAATTCAGATTTATCAAATACTGAAATAGCGCAGGCAGTTACTAAAGATATGCAAAAAGTTCCTGCATCGCAAGAAAAAGCAATAAAAGAAGAGATTAATAAAAGCTCAGAAACATCTAAAAATAATAATCGGGAAGGATTTTTTGCAAAACTTAAAGGAATGCCAGAATTTTTAAAAAGTTTATTACAAAAACCTGGAGCGGATGAAGTGGCATCTCGTCCTTTAGGTCATTATCGAGGAATTTTTGCATCTTTTATGATAGCAGGTACCGCTAACATATCAGGCAATGAACAAAGACCGACAGGTTCAGTAAATACTCCCTGGTCAAGTTATGATACATTTTCTACCAGCAAGCTTTATCTTCCCTCAGGAGAATTGGGTTTATTTTTAGGATGGCACTTATATAGCTTTATGAGAGCTCAATTAGATGTTTCGTGGACATATCTTTACGGCAACATTGGCTCTATTTCTAGCAGTTCCCAAAGCCCAGGAAGTTCTTTTACTTTACCCAACGATTCATTTAATGGTAATCTTTTTGCATCTACTTTTAACTTTTATTTTGATCCCTATAAAAACCTACGAATTTGGCCTAGCATTGGAGTTGGTGCTGGCGTAGCAATGTTTACTTTTAATGGATACAATAACTTAGCTCTATTATATCCAGTAATTAATATTTATGCAGGATTTAATTTTATGCTTCCTGATAAAAAAGAGGTTATCTCAATTGGCTATAAATTACAATGGATTTGGACAGGCACTACAAGCAATCAAAGCCCAGTAGTAGATAATAATAGCGCAATAACTGGACTAACTAATAATAGACCTACAAATGAAGATAATTCAATATTTTCAGGCATTTTAATACATAAAATTGAAATTGCGATTAGATTGTATTAATATAGAACTTAGACAGCTTTGCTTTAACAATGAATTGCATTAAACCCAGAAAATATTATAAAAAAGTTTACGTATTTCATAGGCTAATCACTATTTCATTAGATATATTATTTATATTAAGAATCCTATATTAAATATAATTATTTCATTAGTATCCTCGCCTAGCAGGTAATTTTACATATTCTTCAATACCCAGGCTATTAGCTAAAATTTGCCATGTTTTTCTGGCAGGTTCAGAAATATCAGCTACAGCAATTTTTTCGAATGCGTTTTGCATCAAAATGCTAGCCGCTCTAAAAGATTCTTCATTACGTAATAAAAGTCCGCATCCAGTAAAATTTTTCATTTGTCTTACAGCACCATCATGAATTTCATCAATATTACCAAAATTATCTACAGTCATTAAAGTTTCTAAATTTCTAATAAACGTTTCTGCTTCTTCTTTTATTTGCTTTCTTTCTTGGTCTTTATCAGCAAAATGTGAAGGCGAACTAGTAAGCTCTTGTTGCTGGGATTCCATTGTAGTAAGGGGGAGGCTTGCAGGTTTACTATATATAGCAGAAGGGGCATAATTGCTCATTGAAGAAGCAGTAGTGGATTTATCCAAAAAATTCTCAGCATTGACATTACGATAATAAATCCCTGTTAATTTTAAGTACGACTCGTGGGGCAGTCTTTCATTTTTCCCAGATAAAAACTTACTTATACCCTCCATATCTGCTTGATCCAAAACCTTGTCGTTATTTAGACCCAGCTTGCCTACTTTCATTACACCGCATTCATTTAAAAATTTTGTTAAGTTAGGCAGAATATTGTCTTTCCATTCTATCTGATCTTCTTTATTACAACTCATCAATCTTATTCTACTATCTCGGTTAAGATCTAAATAAAGCGTATTATCGTGTTTAGAAAAACTCCCGCTACTTGGCATATAAGAAACAATTTTATGAAGTAAATCTTTCTTATTAGGTGGGAATTCAATCTGTAATTGATTACTTTCAGGATTAATTTTTATTACTGCTTTACCACCATCTTTAGGTTCATTAAGATTTGGATTTCTTGCATTGGAGCTAATATCTTGAATGGGCGTAACAATTATTTGAGGAGTCTGAGCTAAAATTTTACTATCAATACTTTGTATTAATTCAGTTATGCTAGAACCAAAGTACATCTTCATCTGCTCATTTAATTCTGGCTTCTGATCCAAAATTAATATAGCCGATTGCTTAAGATACCAATAAATTAGACCGATATCATTAGATATTATACCATCTTTAATATCTTGAATCATTTTATCCATTCTATCAAATCCAAACTTAGAAAGAAAGTTATTTGGATCAAGCGCCATCTCTTCTGGCATAAAACTTTGCACTACACGTAATAATCTACCTACTTCTTGAATGCTGGTTTCATTTTGTGGATTTTGTTGATAATCAATAATAAATTTTTTATCTGAAGGGTTATTAATAGCACTTAACCAATAAGAAAGATCATTTAAGGCACCTTCATCTATTTCATCTCTTATAAGAGGAAAATTGGCTAAATCTGTTTCAGCCATAAACACTCCAAATGTGTTAGCAAACTCGGCGGCAGATAATTTCATTAATATTTCACTATTTATTCTAACAACTTCAAATGTTCCATCATTGTGCAAAGTTATTTTTACATCTTTATCCGATTTAACAGCAACAATTTTTGGATTAGGATTGGGTTTGTCACTAGGTAATTTAAATGGCTGAGCCTCAGCATAAGTTTGACCATATTGAGATAATTCACCTCCTTCATATTCTAGCCGATTTGGCACCACTACAAATTTATTATTAGGTGTTTTAATAACCTTAAAATTGTTAGCTTTATCGGTAAAAAATTGCCTAATTTTGTGACGAATATGAGGGATATCTTGAGCAGTGACTTTATTTATAGCATCTGGATGCAAAGTAATAATATCTGCAACGCTACATTGTTGCAAAAATTGATTATTTTCTTCTGATGTAGCAATTTGACCACCTGGAATGCCTGGAAAAAAGAGAGAGGGATATAATTGCGATAAAAGTCTTTCTACCTCTGGCTGATTGTCATGAGCGTACGATTGAAGGCTATGATATTCAACCAGTTGCCAAAAACTAAGTTTTAGATTAGAGGCACCCAAAAAAAGCGGTTTATCAGAATTAAAAACTATTGATCCGTTCTTTTTATCAAATGGATTTTCCATAAATATTTATGTATAACTTAGAAAATTATTTTATACTAAATATTTATTTTAATCAATATTTATTTTTGCGATCCAATCAATTGTTTAACCAAAAGAATGCTAAAAATTTTATAATTTAATATTATGTAATGATCTTGACTGCAATAAATCATATTTTGCATAGCTTTATTTGTAATGGAAATTTATATATTAGATTTAACAATATTTACAAGCTTAATAGCAATTGCCTTAGCTAATTTTAAATCATTAGATTCAACCATAATTCTTACTTTTTTTTCGGTACCCGACCTACGTACTATTACACTCCCACCCTCTCTTTTTAATTGATCTTGTCTTTTTTCAGTAGCTTTTTGAATAATATCCCATTGCAAATCAGTTATAACGTTATTATATAAAACTTCTTCTTTAACTTGGGGCATTTCTTCAAAAACTTTAAATATTTCGCTAGCATTATTATGTCCTTGACGCAAAATAGTTGCTACTAATAATCCAACTGCAAGACCATCCCCAGTGCTACCAAAATCTCCTAAAATAATATGCCCAGAATTTTCTCCTCCAAAATTAATACCGCTTTTTATCATTTCTTCAGAAACATGCTTATCTCCTACTCTCGTTCTGATTGTCGAAATACCTAAAGCATCTAAATACCTATCTAAATTGCCATTAGACATAATAGTGACAACTATAGCCTGCCTTTTTAACAAATTACGTTTTTTGAAATAAGTAGCAATTAGGGCAATTAATTGATCTCCACTGGCAATTTTACCTTTTTCATCACAAATTACTATTCGATCAGCGTCTCCGTCTAAGGCAATTCCAAAATCAGCTTTATTTTCTATAACCGATTTTATTAATTTTTCTGGGTGCATCGACCCACAATTCTGGTTAATATTAAAACCATCGGGCTCGTCACCTATAGTAATAACTTCAGCACCCAGTTCCCAAAATAATTCTCCAGCAATTCTATGAGCTGCTCCATTTGCCGAGTCAACTACAATTTTCATGCCATGCAAATCTTCATCTTTAGGGAAGACAGTTTTTAAATATTCTATATACCTTCCGTAAGCATCTTCAATTTTAATTTCTTCTCCTAATTTATCATTATGACAACATAAATCATCAAAAGAATTATTTAATACTGATTCTTCAATTTCTGCCTCCAAATCAGGTGATAATTTAAAACCTTTTTTATCAAACAATTTTATACCATTATCATAATAAGGATTATGAGAAGCAGAAATCATAACTCCAGCATCACATCTCATTTGCCTAGTCAAAAAGCTAATAGCTGGTGTAGGTAAAGGACCAGTAGTAAAAACATTGGCTCCCGCCGCTATAAAACCAGCACAGAGAGCATTTTCAATCATATAACTTGATTTTCGAGTATCTTTACCAATTATAATACGACACTGTCCGTCATTAGAAAGAGAAAGCAGTTTATGACCCAATGCCATTGCTACTTTCATTATGTTATCAGGAGTGATTGGATAAACATTAGCTCTGCCACGAATACCATCAGTTCCAAATAATTTTGCCATTAAAAACCTAAAAATAATTGTAAAAACTGCATCAAAATTAATTTTTAAATGCAACAAAAAAGTTTATGATAAAATTTATATATAGAAATTATATCCACAATAAAGACTTACTAAAAAATAATATTTATAAGCAAAAAATTGTTTAAATGAATATATTAATTTTGTTGTAAGATATTGAGGTGCAAATTTTATAAAAATAGATGATATCTATATCATAAGAAGTGTTGTATATACCTAAAAAGCTTAAATTTTAATATTGCTTAATATTTTAACATATATTATTATAAGTAGTAATCATCGATCTTATTTAAATTAATAACTGTTTTTTATGAATTCATCAAATCAGTCTCCCAACATTAATTATATTGTTCCAGTAATGGGAAATAAACCAGAATTAATTAATCTATATCATAAAACCTTACTAGATAGAGCTAAAAAATGTAAAAACAATGACTCTAATTGTAAGCATCAGGTATATTGTATTATAGATAGTGTAGCATCTGCCGAACTTGGCGATGAAAGGATTATGGAGTTACATGAAGCAGGAGTAATATTTTGCAATATGCAAGTTTTTTTAAAGGATTTTGAAGAAAAAATTGACAATGTAGATAATAACATTGTTTCTCTTTCTAATATAGCAAAAACCTTGTTAAAAAAGAAAAAATATGCCAATAATGCCGACTATATTAGACTTATGGCTTGTGATGATCGTATGGGATTAGGAAGAAAAGGCGATATACAAGTGCTGGTTGATGGGGATTTTGAGCCAAAACTTATAAGTGATAAATATATTAAAGAAATTGAATCAACAACTAGGGATAGCAACGTAGCAGACCTATCCAGAATCCCGATACATAATGCTCAGGGTCTAAAAAATGGGTTTTTTTATGCTCATCTTTGGAATAATTACTCATTTGGGTTAAATTATGATAAAAGAGAACTGCTAGAATCTCCATCATTATTGGGTGCTATATCACTTGAAACAGGTCCTCATATAAGAATTTGTGGAAAAGAAAACTTTGCAGATTATTCTCTGTATTTTACTAATGGTTGTAAGCTTCCAGCAGATAGATTATATATAGAAAACTATATAGATCAAAGCCTGGATCAATATCCTGAAATGCTTTTATGGGCTTATCAAGCTACTTTACCACAAATTACAAAACAGAATGTTATACCAGCTAATGCCTTTTATGATAGCTTAACCAGAAGTGATAATTGGGCTAAACAGGGTGTACAACCTGCTAGATGCGAAAATATTACTCTAGATAATATACCATACCATAGTAATTTTATAATACAGCCCGAGATAAGGCAATTAGAGTGTAACCCGCATAGAAGTAATGCAATAGAAGCTAGCGTCCAACGATTTCAGAAAAAATGGCGTCCTGATAAGAGCTATTTACGACAAACTGGAAAAGAAATTCCTACTGAAGAAGTACCTTTAACCAATTTTAAAAAAATACCCAATCATTCAGAATGGGGTAATGCTAGCAATATTTCTAGATTAGAAGAAACAGCTACAGAGTTAAATAATAAAAAGGCAGTTAAAAAGTATACGAGGTCAACGATATTTTTATAGTTATATTAACAATGCAAAAAATAAATATTTCTACAGGTAAGATAAATATGAGATTAATGCTTTATATAAATTATTAAAATGTTTTTACATTGTTATAGCGTAAGTAATATTCTTTTCAAAGCTCATTCACAAGTCCGCAAGTTTTATTAATCTTCTAATCATAAGTAGCCTTCTTTGATGCCCAAATATACAGTGTATACTACCTATGAAGAATTACCTGTATAGTACAAGTTACTTCAAAAACGTCTTAAATTTATTAAATTGGTGTATTTAGCTGCAATCCTCATTAAAAATTGTATTTTATAAAGTTATAATTAAAATAATTATATCGATATGTTGTTTTATGAATATTAAGTCATTATCTAAAGAACTTTCCATATCTGCCATATTTCTAAAAAATTTCGTCCAAGGAATTTTAGACCAAGAAATTAAAAATAAACAAAATAATATGCTCAGTTCTAATGCTGATCAAATTTTACTATTATATTCTACTTTTAAGCAAAATATGATATATGATCTTACAATCGAGCAATTTAGCGATATTTTTACCCAAACCGTAGTTTTTTCACTATTATTTGCCAAAATCATTAATAATAACATAAAAAATTTAAAAATTAATACTATTTCAAATCAGTTTTTTGATAATTTTCCTCTAATTAAAAGTTTGTTGCAATTTTTTGAACAATTAGAGACCGAAAAATATTTTTATTTAAGAGAAGATATAAATAAAATATGTGATATTATTAATAATAATGATATGAAAATTATTTTTATCACGGATTTCGATTATGTACAATTTTATGAGAGCTTTTTAAATTTTTATGATAAATTTTCTAAAACCAAAAGAGGTATTTTTTATACACCCGACTGCATTACCGAGTTTATTATCAGAGAAACAGATTATTTATTAAAAGAATATTTTTATTGTGAAGATGGAATAGCGGATAGCCGAATAAATATTTTAGATTTTGCTTGCGGAACTGGGTCTTTTTTGCTAGAAATTTACAAATATAATAAATCATTAAACAATGTTTATGGCTTTGAATTAATGATAGCTCCATATATTATTGCTCACTTGCGATTGAGTCATTTAAAAACTGACAAGCTATCTTCCTTTCCCATTTTTTTAACAAACACATTAGAAAATAATAAAAATATAAAATTTTCAAGTATTCCCCAAATTATTTTAGAAGCCAATAAAGCTCAAGAAATAAAAAATAAAAACATTGCGGTTATTATGGGCAACCCCCCATATAGCATTAAATCGCAAAATAATAATTCTTATATAAATAACCTAGTAAATGAATATTTTTATATTAATGATAATAAAATAAAAAATACCCAAGCATTGCATGATGACTACATAAAATTTATCCGATTTGCCGAAGATAAAATTGCTAAATCTTCATTTGGAGGCATTGTTGCAATTGCAGCAAATCATGGTTTTATTGACAATCCTAGTTTTAAAGGCATGCGTTATCATTTGCTAAATACCTTTGATGACATGTATTTTATTGATTTAAACGGTAATTTTCGTAGACGCAAATTTACTAAAGATGGTCAAAAAGATGAAAATTTATTTCCTGTTAAACAAGGAATATGTATCGCTTTTTTTGTTAAAAAACCATTGAAAGAATTATTGACAAAAAATATTTATCATACTGAAATTATTGCCAATAAACAAAATAAAGCTACTCAATTAAAAAAAATTTTATTAAAAAATAAGTCTTTATTTAAATTAGCCCAACCAAATGAACCTTTTTATTCTTTTAAACCTAGCAATCAATCACTAAAAAATGAATACGATAACGGAATCGATATTAGAGATATTTTTCTTGAACATGGGAGCGGAATAACTACTTCTCGTGACGAATTTGCAATGGATATTTCTAAACAAACTTTATTTGAAAGATTTTTAAAATTTAAAAATAGCGACGAAAATCAAAATTTATATAAAAAATTTAATATCTCTCAAAAAGATGGTTGGGATATTTTAAAAACTTGGGATAAATTTCAAAAATATTCTGTTGATCAAATAGATAGCTTAATTAAACCAATTCATTTTAGGGGATTTGATATAAGATATATAATGTACGAATCATCGGTAGTGCAAAGTCCCAGTTTGAATATTATGCAACATTTGATTAACAACAATATGGCAATATGTTTTGCTCCCAGAGAAATTGATTCAATAATGTATTCTAGCGTGTTTATAACCGATAAACTTTTATCATTTGCCATGCATTATTATGGCACCAAAGTTGCCCCGTTATATTTATATAAAAACGGGCAAAAAACTGCCAATTTTAAACCAAAATTTTTAGATTTTATTATAAAAAAATATCAAGTAAATATAAGTCCTGAAAAAATATTTGCTTATATTTATTATGCTTTATGGTCAAAAGAATATCGTAGCAAATATGTCGATTTTTTGAGTATAGATTATCCAAAGATTCTATTTTGTAATGATTTAGCTGAAGTTGAAAAATTATCACAAATAGGTCAAAATCTAATTAACGCTCACTTATTAAAAAATATTTCACCAAAAAATATAAGCCAATTTATTGGTAATAATTTTGTTATTAAAAAAGTAATTTATCAAAATAATAGAATTTATATCAATGAAAATTCTTATTTTGATAATATTTCTGAGCAAATTTATCAATTTAAAATTGGATGTTATCAAGTAATTGAAAAATATTTGAAACCCCGAAAAAATCTTGATATAGAAAGTCAAATAGATTATATTTTAAGCATTATCAATAGTATTTATTATACTTTATCAGTTGTATAATCTTTTATCTTTTATAATAAATAGTTTATCGTCGATGATATTATTTATTTTAACATCTGTAAATAAAAGCGAAATTTTGGCTTTTTGCGTGCTGTCTTCATATCTATCAATACGCTGTAAAATAAATTTTTCGTCTTCTTTTTTAAATACAAAAGTAAATACGCCTTCGTCTTTAATTTTTTTTCTGTAAAAAGTTATCGAATAAATGTTATTTTTTTCTTCAAAATCAGTTATAGAAAATTCATCGAAATTTATTTTTTTTTGCATTAAAAGAGTGGCGGGAGTAGACGTGGTAGGAATATGAGATATTTCATCCATTTCTTTGTCATAATAGGTAATAAATTGATTAGTTGCCACCATTAAAATATCCGATTTTTTATTTTTAACTTCAATGCGCATTTTACTAGGCTTAGAAAGGTAAAACATACCTATGGCATTATCATTTTTAAAATCAATTTGCAAAATTTTTGCCTCCATAGTGTTTATGGAATTTAAATAGTCTTGAATTTTTTGCAATTCAAGATTGTTATTGGCATGTGCACAAGTTAAAAAAATAAAAAAAATCAATGATTTAATCATTTTTAGTTTCTATACTATTGACATTTTTTTCAATATTTAGCGCAGTTTCCTCAACTAATGATTTTTGGTTTTTTTTAGATATTTTATTATTTACTATCCATAAACCTAAAATATTACAAATAAATAGAGTAGATAAAACAAAAATTAACTTATTTTTAAACGAATCTAGACTACCAGGAGCAAAATGGGTAGAACTATTAGATAATATTCCACTATTAGAAGTTTGTTGCATTAAAACCATTATTACCAAAACTATTCCTAAAAAAATTGAGGTACCAATTAAAAGCCCAATTAAAGACGACATAATAAAATTAAATAATTTGTATTAAAATTTGTAAATAAATGTTAAAAGTAAAGTTTTATTTAAAATTTAGATTTTGTAAAATATCATAATATATATTTTCTATAATTTCAATTTCTTCTATTTGGCAACTTTCATTAACTTTATGAGCTTCATTTTCAATAAAGCCAAGTTCTACAATTTCATCGCAATAATTAGCAATAAATCTGCCGTCCGTAGCTCCCCCAGTAGTATCTATTTCGGGTTTATATCCCAATTTTTTTTGAATAATATCTGCTATAAAATTTGCAAAATTTTGTTTTTTAGATAAATAATAATTTGCATTCCATTCGGGATATGTTAATTTAATTTGATCCGCCTTAGCGTGTTTTAAGCAAATTTCATAAATTAAATCATATAATTTTTGAGGATTAAAACTATCGTTATATCTGATATTAAATTTAGCCATAGCTTTACTAGCACATACATTTGCCGCTTGATTGTTTGACGAAAAATCAACTATTTGTAGACCTGAAGGTTCAAAAAAATCACTTCCTTTATCAAGCTTTAAACTACTTAATTCAGATAATATCCTACTTAAGCGATGCACGGGATTGTCAATTAAATTAGGATACGCAACATGCCCCTGAGTTCCCACAATTTCTAAATCAAAATTAAGCGATCCCCGTCTGCCAACTTTTAGGCAATCGCAAAACTTATTTTTAGCAGTCATTTCACCAATAATACATTTATCTATTTTTTCTCCTTGTCTCTCTAATTCTTCCAAAATTTTCACTGTGCCATATTTAGCAATTGCTTCTTCGTCGCTAGTTAATAAAAAACTTATAGAAAAATTTATAGTTTTATTGGTATTTAAAAAATGTTGTAAGGCTGACATAAAACATCCAATTGCCCCTTTCATGTCAACAATTCCTCGTCCGATTACTCTTCCATTTTTAATTATCATTTTAAATGGATTATCATTCCATGAAACCAAATCGCCAGGTGGCACTACATCAACATGCCCTGCAAAGCATATGTTTTGCCCTCCCTTGTCAAGCTTGGCATATAAGTTTGTTACATCTTCAAATTTCATTATTTGGCAAACAAAGCCCATCGGGGTTAAAAAATTTTTGATGTATTCTAAAGATGAACCGTCACTAGGGCTAACACTTTCTTTTTCAATTAAATTTTTAATTATATTAAGGGTTTGATTCGACATTTATTTATATTTTATTAATTCCAACTTTTAGACCATAAAAACCATTTTTTTACATGCAATTTTGCTCGCAAAGGAGTTTTAACTGCAATCATTAAAATTCCTATAGATAATAAACACCAAACAGCTGGCCATTCATTCATATTACTAGTAGTAAAATTAGCCAATATTGACCCAAGTATTAAATGAAAAAGTGCCAGTTTCCACGATCCATATAAAAATGGCAATAATAATCCAGCAATAAAATAAGTGGGGAAAGGATACCAAAGCCCAGTAAATTGATTAGTCAGCCCGTTTAATGGCACTAACCAAGCAATATGCCAATTGCCTGAAACTGAACATAATTTGCTTCCGCAGAGTGCGCCTCCAATACCACAATAGCCCGCCCAATCAAAAGGCAATAATTGAATTATCATTATTATTACTGAAACAAAACAACATAAATAAACCCAAAATTTAAGCTTTTTGCGAACCTGATCTGGTAAAAAATAAAACGCAAACATATTTATAAAAAATGGCTGAAAAGCAATATGAAGATAACCTTAAAATAGTTGCAATTTGGTTAGAAGGCAAAGTGCACTGGTTAATAACGACGTAAGTAAAAGCCTGCAAAGCTTCCATTAACGAAAAATATCCTAATGTCATCCAAAGAGGCATTGGTTCTTTTTTATATGAAACGTAAGCTGCTGTTGCAAAACCTGTTACTGCTAAAACTGCAGAGGCTTCACCACTCCAACACACTGATTTAATAAATAAATTGGTTAAGCTAAAAAATTATCTTCTTTAAAAGCAATAACAATAATTTATAAATTTTTTTAA
>JANYEN010000069.1 GCA_025363115.1 Alphaproteobacteria bacterium
CTAAAAAAATATACTAATATAACTACAAACCCAAAAATCATCGATACTGGATATAAAGCTATTGAAATAAAAGATTTTTTATAAAAAAAAGCGGGTGTTTTAACCATTATATATATTGTGTTAGTCTTTGTAAAATAAGAAGAAAGAATATTTACTTGTCATTATACATTATATTTTATAATAATATATATTTTTATTGCTGTACTTTTTTAATATCTTTAATTGACTCAATATAGAATTTTAACTGTTGCTTATAGTTAATTAGAAGCAATAAAAAATTGACTTTTATTAAATGAGAGAAATTATATATTTATAGCCCTTGTGGTGGAATGGTAGACGCGATAGACTCAAAATCTGTTACTTGCAAGAGTGTGGGGGTTCAAGTCCCTCCAGGGGCACCATTAGTTATTAGCTTGGGCTATGCTTAAAAAAATAAATTTTTATCACACTGTTATTGGAGACTTGCTATTGACCTCCCCCCCTTTAATTAATGCATTTTTTAAAGCTAAATTAAGAATAATAGTCGCTAGTACAGATGACGAAATTTTAGAACAATTAGATGCTAAGCTTTGGACTTTTTCATCCCCCGTTTTTTGTCCGCATGGCTTAGAAAGCGATCCTAACCCTGACTTACAACCTATTTTATTATGCAATTTAAACAATATTATAAAAAATATAAACCAGGCTAATTGTCTTTGTTTAATTACCAATAATATCTTTGAAGATATTAAAAAAACTCAACAAGTAATTGATAATTTTAATGAAATTACAACACTAATTTGTATATTTCAAATACCCGAAACAAGTACTCAAAAATGCAATATTATGTTTGAAGAACAAAATGCAGATGAAAAAAAATATTTTATTGATATATCGGGGAAATGGCAAGAATATAATTAAAATTTTTAATTGTCTATTTTTCAATTTATAGTAATTTTATGCTTGCAATCGCAAAGTAATAACTATTATGATTTATCAGGTAAATAGGTTATTAATAAATTTGATATCATAAATTTCTTTTTACTTACAAATTTTATTGATATTATGTAACCTGATTTAATATAATTTTACTATTGTCGCTCATATATTATTATATAAAGTTTACAAAATATACAAATAAAAGCATCAAACGAAATATAAAACAGGCAAAATATAGCTATTGTTAAAATTAGCAAAATTTACTGTAGCTTTTTTGTGAAAAAAATTTATATTTTTTTAAATACTATTGTTGCGTTAGTGCCACCAAAGCCAAATGAATTAGATACCACAATATTTAAATTATGCTCCTGAGCTGTAAAAGGCACTAAATTAACACCTTTACATTCTTCTTCGGGATTATCTAAATTTAATGTTGGAGGAACAATAGAGTTTTGCATTGCCAAAATTGAAAATATAGCTTCAACAGCCCCTGCCCCACCTAATAAATGACCAATGGCTGATTTTGTTGAAGAGATCGGAACTTTACCGATATTATCTCCAAGAAGTTTTTTATAAGCATATAATTCCGCTAAATCGCCTAACCCCGTCGAGGTAGCATGAGCATTGATATAATTAATTTGATCGGGATTAATACCCTGGGTATCTAAAGCCATTTTGATTGATCTTAATGCACCTTTTCCTTCTGGATCGGGAGCAGTCATATGGTGAGCATCAGCCGACATGCCATAACCTGCAATTTCACAATAAATCTTTGCTCCTCGCTTTTTAGCATGCTCGTATTCTTCTAAGACTAAAACTCCACTGCCATCGCCCATAACAAAGCCATCTCTATCTTTATCCCACGGTCTAGAGGCTTTTTCTGGCTGATCATTAAAAGCTACTGATAATGCTTTCATAGCATCAAATCCCTTAATGCCAATTTTGCAAATTGCACCTTCTGCCCCGCCAGCTATCATAATATCCGCCATATTATATTTGATAATGTTTGCGGCATCACCAATAGCGTGATTGCCAGTAGCACAAGCGGTAACAACGGCATGATTAGGACCTTTGAACCTATATTTAAGGCTAATATAACCAGATATCATATTAATTAATGACGAAGGTATAAAAAATGGACTCACACTACCAGGAATATGATTGTAAATTTGCAAGGTTGCTTTTTCTATATTAGATAACCCGCCAATTCCAGAGCCTATTAAAACTCCGATACGCTCTAAGGCAAGTTCATCAGTTATATTTTCTAATCCAGATTGTTTTATAGCTTCTGTGGCGGCTGCCATTCCATATAAACAATGTTTGCCCATTTTTTTTATATCTTTAAAAGCAACATAATTTATTGGGTCAAAATTGCCTCCGAATTCTTTCCATTTTATTTCTCCTGCAACTTTAACATCGCAGTCCGAAATATCAAAAGATTCTATTTTTGACAACCCAGATTTAGAATGGATTAAATTATACCAAGAATCTTCACAATTTAAACCCAGTGAATTGACGGTACCTAAGCCCGTTACTACAACCCTACGCATAAATTAATTACATAGCTTCTTTTATATGAGTTACGATATCTTCGACAGTTAATATTTTTTCTGCAATATCGTCTGGAATATCTATATCAAAAGTTTCTTCGATATGCATTACAAGTTCCACCTGATCAAGGCTATCTGCACCTAAGTCATCGACTAAGTGAGATTGTAAAGTTATTTTATCTTCCGATAATCCTAATTGGTCTGTAATGATAAGCTTAACCTTAGCAAAAATCTGTTCCTGCTTGTTAGCCGATTCATCTTTTTCGGTTATTTCTTGGTTTTCAGCCATATTTGTTTTAATAAGTTAATAAAAAAATCCAATTTAATAAAGCCTAGGCAATATTAAATACCTTTATGGTAAACTTATTTAACTTTAATATGCAAATAATTTGCAAGAAAAATTTTAAGCCCCTAATAAATTATTTTTTTTAGTGCAAAATCCACCCCCGTCAACTTTGATATTTTGACCTGTAATATAAGGATTTTTAATTAAATAATCAACCGTGATAAGGATGTCATTAATGGTACCATTATTATTAAGAAAAGTTTTATTTTTTGGCATTTGGGTGTCATTTGGCATGGCAATGTAACCTGGTGAAATAGAATTGACCCTGATTTTAGGAGCTAAATTTTTGGCTAATAATTTAGACATATTAAGCATGCATTTTTTGCTTAAACTATGCAAAAAAAATTCCCCGTTCAAGCTGTGTGCAAGTGTATCAGCCATATTTATAATTAGTTTGCTACTAGACAAATTGCCAAATTTATATGATAAAAATAGTGGATTTGTAAAATGAATATTCATTAATTTATTATAATCGTGTTTAGATAATTTATTATATTCTACTTGAGAAAATATTGACGCATTATTTATAAGAATTTCTAAATCACTAAAATCCTGAGCTACCTGGTCAAAAAAATCAATGTTATCTGTTGATAAATCTGCATAATAAGTTTTACAAATTACCCCTAAATCTAAAATTTTAGATACCGTTTCCTTAGGATCAGAAAAATGATGCAAAGCTATGTTATATCCCTGATTAGCCAAATAAATAGCAATTTCTGCTCCCAATCTTTTAGCTCCACCAGTTATTAAT
>JANYEN010000003.1 GCA_025363115.1 Alphaproteobacteria bacterium
TCACCACATTTGTTGCAGTAAAATCAAACCAAAAACAACAAATATTTGACATATCTTAGCCTGCAAAATATGACAATATTTTTATGGTATTTCCAGACCTGACATTGTTATTAAGGGTAGAATCTATTTTTATATTATTTAAGGCAATGTTCACTTTTAAGACTTGATTAATATTTTATATGGTAAATGGTTATTTAGCAGGAAGGTATTTTTTGACTGATTTTATACAATTGACTATTCAAAAAATAGTATTAAACTTGTTTAGAAGAGTTTTGTTTTTTAAAATGATGGTATTTGAATGCTACAGATATTTTATTTCAGGTTTGTTTGCTGATGATTCTAGGTCTAAATTTTTAGATTCTATAAAAAAAGCAGAAAAATTAAGGTTTAACGACAAGTCTTACAACTTGTTTTATGAATTTTTAGCCATTAAAGAGAATTTTATATTAGGTCGTTTAGTTAAAAAAAGTAAGGCAATACTGCACCCTGATGAAACTTTACATGAAAAAGAATTTACCGATTATAGCGCTTCTTATATCGTGGTTAATACCAATCAAGACATCAACAAAGATGTTGACAGCCAAACGTTGTATATCCAATCTAACAATAAATTCTATAAAGACAACTTAATACCGCTAAATGCTTTTATTAAGCAAATTTCTCACGATATAGCGATTAATCCTATTAACATAGAAGTAGTATTTTGGGAAGCAATTAAAAAGCACGTAGTTAGAAAGTTGACCTTAGAAGTAGAACCTCCGAATTTATTCGGGCATAAAGACGAAATGGTTAATGAAGTTAAAGAAGCAAGAGACAAATACAAAGCTAAAAAATTAATCACTTCTATCGAAACAGATGAAAATGAAGGTCTTGACTTAGCTAACCCTAGCGATGATTTAAAAGACGGTCTAGGTTATTGTATGGCTGGCGGAGGCAGCGTAAGAGCAATAGGAAAAGATGGTAAAACTACAATTTTTGATTCCAAAGATAAAATTAGTATTACCAAAAAAAAGATAGAGATTAGTTCAGAAATTAATCAGGAAAATAAAGGTTTCTATTTAGAAATCATCAACCAATTTTTTAAATCTTAGAATATGTTAGTAGTTATAGTGGGAATTTTGTTATCAATAATACAAACTCTACTAGGATATTTGTTAAAAACGGATATATTCCACACATTTATTGATAAAAATGCCATTAATTTAATAGGTATAATGCTTTCGATAAATTGCGCCTCTATTGCCAATTTACACATTAAGTTAGTTGACCAAGAAGAAAAACTTGATGAAGAAATTTATTTAAAAACCAAAAAAGAGATTAAACATAATGCTATATTTTCAATTGCAGGCTTTTTTATTGCAATAATTAGTATGTTTGTTAGCGAAATATTAAAACAACAACAAATAGTAAATCACTACTATATATCCGATGCAATTATTATGTCTGTGTTTTTATTACAAATATATGCCATTTACGAGACTACAGTTAAGTTTATTCTAACTATTAAGCCATTAACTAGCAAATAACATTCTACCCAACATCTTATCAAAAATAGCCTCTTGGCTAACCTTCCTTAAGTTAAACCTATAAGCAAACTCGTTGATATACTCTTGAAAATAGAACTTACTCAAATGATGGAACTGCCCACGAATACCCCTTTTTAAAAGTCCCCAGAAATTTTCAACGCCATTGGTCGTTATTTTATCGCTACTCACATATTCTCTTGAATGATTAACTGTTTTATGGTTAAAACCCTTTTTAAACCTTGAATAAGCCTTAAATTCGTCTGTGTGTATTTCAGAGCCTTCTTTAGCAATACTTTTTGCAAAAGAATAAAGTGTATCAAATTTGCAGTTATCAACAACTTTAGCAACAATACTTCCGTCTTTCTCTTGAATACCAATTATTGCAGTATTATTTTGCGAACCCCTACCTCTTTTTAATGTAGGCTTTTCAACCGTATTATCAAAATCTGGTATATAATCGTAAAAATCGTCATCGTCTTCTTTGTCTTTGTTTAATTCGTGAGTTTTTATATAGGTTTCGTCCATTTCAAATATATTGCCTAGTAATTCAGGGTTTTTAACATCAAAAGCTTTACGAATACGCATAATCAAGCTATAACCTGTTTTTACTGGTAATTCTAGGTTTCTTGATAATTGTCTTGAACTTATACCTTTCTTTGCATCGGCAACTAATGCTATTGCCATAAGCCATTTTTGAATTGGTAGGTGTGTATGATGAAATATTGTGCCGACTGTTACGCTGAATGATTTTTTACAGTCTTGACATTGATGTCTTTTTAAATGTTTGCATGTTTTGGTTGATTGGCAATATGGGCAGGTTGGTTTATTATTACCCCATCTTTTGGTTTCAAGAAACTTTATGCAGTCTTCTTGTGTTTGTAGAGTTTGTATTATTTTAATTAAATTCATATTTCTGTAGGTTAAACACATATTGTTATATATGTTGTAACACTAGGATTTTAATTGTCAAGTCTTAAAAGTGAACATTGCCTTATTTAATATATGAACATACGAGTTTTTATAATTTTAAAGAAAATTTATCGATGAGCAAGCTGCTTGCATACAATTGGTACGCACAAATGAGATGGGGAAAGGATAATGCGGTATTTACTAATTGCAAAAATACTATACATAATCAATATTTAAGATGTTTTTGTGGGCTATTTTTTATTTTTTTCTTACAATTTCACTAGCTTTCTCTATCCATTAAAAATTGCTTGGTAATTAAATTTAACCAATTATATACTTTACAAATCAGCAATACCAAGAAATCTATAGCCAGCACGCAAAAACTGCTTTTTTACGATAAAAATTTTCAGATTTTATTCGATTATCATTTTTTTATTTAGTCTTATTACATTCTCTGCATAAAAGCCATTTTTAACCAACCCCTGATACCACAAAACTTCATAGAGCAAACAACTTAATAGTTCGCAGTAAGGTGT